>NZ_CP009438.1:5304375-5620000 GCF_000761215.1 Streptomyces glaucescens
CCGATGAGGTAGTCACCGACGTCGGAGGAGTTGTTCGCGGAGAACTCGACGGCCGCGCCGAGGATGTCGGAGGTCGCCTCGTTCAGGCCGCCGGACTCGCCGCTGTAGACCAGCTTGGCCGTCACCGACGTCAGGCCGTGGGTCATCTCGTGCGCGGCCACGTCGATCGAGGTCAGCGGGTTGGCGTTGCCGGAGCCGTCGCCGTAGGTCATGCAGAAGCAGCTGTCGGACCAGAACGCGTTGACGTAGTTGTTGCCGTAGTGGACCCGCGAGTAGGCGCCGACGCCGTCGCCGCGGATGCCGTTGCGGCCGTGCACGTTCTTGTAGTAGTCCCAGGTCAGCGCGGCCCCGTAGTGGGCGTCGGCGCCCGCCGACTCCAGGTTGGACGGGGTGCCGTTGCCCCACACGTCGTCCGGGCCGGAGAACAGCGTCCCGGTGCCCGAGGTGCCGCGGTTGAGGTTGTACGTCTTGTGGCCGCCGCGCGCGCCGTCGGTCAGGTTGTACGTCGACCCCGACTGCGTGGTGGTCAGCGGCACCGTGCCGCTGTACACCGTGTGCCCGGTGCCGGTCTGGACGGCCTCCCACTCGAAGAGCTTCTCCCCGGTCGCTGCGTCCGTGACGACGTGCAGCTCCTGCGGTGTGCCGTCGTGCTGGAAGCCGCCGACGACCGTCTCCCAGGCGAGGGTCGGCGTGCCGTTCGCGGCCCAGATCACCTTGCGCGGCGCGCGGTTGACGTCGGGGCTCGTGGCCTCCTCCGCCTTCGCGGCGGCCAGCGCCTGCCGCTCGGCGCGCGCGGCGCCCACCGCCGGGGTGAGGGTGGCCGGCTTGATCGCGGCCCGGGTGGCCCGCGCGACACCCTCGGTGCTGCCGTCCTTCGCCGTCTTGACGACCAGGTCGCCGCCGAGGACGGGCAGGCCCGCGTAGGTGCGCTCGTAGCGGGTGTGGGTGGTGCCGTCACGGTCCTGGACGACGTCCCGGACGACGAGCTTCTCCTGGGCGCCGAGGCGCAGTTGCCGGGCCGTGTCCGCCTTGCCGGCCTCGGCCTCGCGTATCAGCTCGGCGCGCTGGGCGGGGGTGAGCTTCTTGGGCAGGGCGCCCGGGTCCGCGGCGGCCGACGCCGACGGTGCCCGGTCCGGGGCGGCGGTCGCGGCACCGGACTGCACGGCGGCGGCGACGAGGGCGGCGACCCCGACCAGCGCTACGGCCGCGGCCCGGCGGCGGGGGGTGTGGGAGGTGCGTCTGTGAGAGGAAGTGCTGCTCAACACTGACTCCTTATGCGCGGCCGCGGGTCACGCGGCCAGGGGAGACCGGGCGGCGGGTGGGCCGTCCGGGCGTGCGTGGAGCTGCGCCGCGCCACAGCAGCGGACTGGTCCTGTGGGGTTGCTGTGAGGCGGCCGTGGGAAGAGTGGCAGCACCGCGCCACTCCTGTCAGGAGCGCGTCAGGAAGTTGGCCGGAAATCGTTCGTTGTCCGGGAGTTCACGTTCGATATACGGACTGTCCCCCGTCGGTGTGACGGGGGACGTGGCCGGATCACGCCGGTGGGGAGAGCGTGCCGCTTCCCCTCTCGCGCTACTTCAGGTACGGGCCGTCGGCGCCGACCTTGCCGGGTCCGTTCAGCACGTACACCCGGAGGTTGCCCTTGCCGGGCGCGGCGACGGCGAGGGTGCCGTTCGTGACGGTACGGCGGTCACCGGTGACGGCGTCCACGTACGTGCCGTCGGGGATGCCCGTGTACGTGGCGCCCCCGGAGACGGTCACGAGTGCGAAGCTGTCCGTGCCGCCCCCGGTGTAGCGGCGCTTGAAGGCCATGCCGCCGCTGATGCCCTCGGTGGAGTACTGGCCCATCTGCAGGGCCGGGACCGCCCGCCGGATCTGGTTCAGCCGCTGGACGTGCTTGACCAGGGGTTTCTGCAGGGTCTGGGCGACCGGGCCGGAGGCCGAGGAGACCTGGGAGAAGTCCGGCGCGGTGACCGGGCCGGCCAGGTGGTCGCCGTAGTAGGCGCGGCCGGTGGCCGCCAGCGGACAGGACGGGCCGCAGTCGGTCTTCTTCCCGGCCTGGAACTCGATCTCCGATCCGTAGTACAGGGCCGGGATGCCGCGGAAGGTCCACATCAGCGACATGTTCTCGGCCCAGGCGTCGGTGCCGCCCGCGTAGCGCTCGCTGCTCTTGTTCGGCCCGTAGTCGTGGCTGTCGACGTAGACGACGTTGTAGGTGGCGTCGTTGACGCTGTCGTCGGAGTCCTTGCCGTTCGAGAAGGCGTTCTGGGCGTCCCCGAAGTTCATGTGCATCCGCATGTCGATGATGTGCATGCCGGAGAACCGCGAGTGGTCCGGAGCGTGGTAGCCGTTCCCGGCGAGGAACGCGTTGGTGCTGGTGGGCTGGTTCCCGGTGCCCTGCTGCTGCTCGTACTCGTACATCTCCAGGGCGGCCTCGGTGTCGTCCGCGGAGTACTCCTTGCGCTCCTTCCACGTGTAGAACTGCGCCGAGTGGTTGACCGAGCCGCGGTTCCACTTGTCGTTGACGAAGGCGGCGACCTCCCCGAACACGAAGAAGTTCCTCGCGGCCTCGGCGCCGTGCCGCTGGGTGACGCGCTCGGTGATCGCGGGCAGGAAGCGGCGGTTCCAGGTGGTCCGCGGGATGTGCACGGCGGTGTCCACGCGGAAGCCGTCGACTCCCATGTCGATGTACTTGTTGTAGGCGCCGATCAGGTAGTTCTGCACGGCGGCGCTCTCCGTGTCGAAGTCCGCCAGGTCCTCGTGCAGCCAGCAGGACCGGGAGTCCTCGCCCTCCCAGTTGCCGATCCAGCACTGGTGGTAGTACGCCTTCGGGAACATGCCGGAGGTCGGGCTCGGCCACTGGCAGTTGTGGATCCGGTAGCCCTCGGGGGAGGTCCGGCCGGTGGGCGTGCCCCAGTTGACGCAGGTGTTGCCGGTCGGCTCGGCGGTCGACCACAGGTCGCCGTTGTAGTACGACTTGCCGCTCTTGGGGTCCACCGTCAGCCCGTCGTACTCGAAACCGGGCTGCTTCTCGTCGTAGTACCAGCTCCACTGGCTGTCGCGCACCCCGTACACGGTCGGCGTGAACAGGCCCTTCGCTCCCCAGCGCGAGGAGTGGTTGTAGACCACGTCCTGGTAGATCTTCATGCCCTTGGCGTGCGCGGCGTCGATCAGGTCCTGGTAGGAGGCGCCCGCCGACTCCAGGCGCGGGTCCACCCTGTAGAAGTCCCAGCCGTGGTAGCCGTGGTAGTCGTAGTCCGAGCGGTTCAGGACCACCGGGGTGATCCACACGGCGGAGAAGCCGAGGCCCTTGATGTAGTCCAGCTTGTCGATCAGACCGCGGAAGTCCCCGCGGAACATCGGGTCGGAGCCGGCCGCGTTGCCGGACTTCACGTGCTGGCTGCCGCCCCGGTTGTTGGAGCCGTCGCCGTCGTTGAACCGGGCGGTGAGGACGAAGTAGACGGGGTCCTTGCGCGGGTCGGTGCCGAGCGGCTTGCCGGGTGCGGGGCCCGCGGGCTGCTCGCCGGTGGTGGCCGTGACGGCGGCCGAGGCGGGGGAGACGTTCCCGGCGGCGTCGACCGCCCGCACGGTGTACGTGTAGGCGGTCCGCTCCGCCAGGCCGGTGTCGGTGAACACCGTCGAGCCGACGTCGGTGACGACCGCGCCGCCGCTGCCGCCCGTCCGCGTCACCTGGTACTTCACCACGCCCGTGTCGTCGGTGGCGGGCTGCCAGGTGAGGACGACGGAGACCCCGGTGGCCCGCGCCGCCGCCCCGGCCGGGGCCGTGGGCGCCCGCGTGTCGGGTTCGGTGGCCGCGCAGGGGTCCTTCGCGTCCCTGGTGACGACCTTGTCCAGCACGGTGCTGGTGCCGGCCGGGAGGGCGTAGTCGGTGCCGTTGTTGTTGTCCCAGACGCCGTTGCCGTTGTTGAACGCGGCCTTCAGGGAGGTGGCCGTGCCCAGGTCGACGGTCTGTTTCCACCAGCCCGGGCACGCGGCCCGCATGCCGATGCCGGGGACGGCCGTCCAGGAGCCGCCGGCGGGCTGGTAGTGCAGGTTGGCGGTGGACCAGCCGAGGGACCGGGTCGAGTAGTACACCGTCGCCTTGCCGCCCTCGACCGGCCCGGAGCCCGCGCAGGGGTCGGAGTGGGCGACCACGCCGTCCTTGACGGTGATCGCCCCGGTGCCCAGCCGGTAGTCGGCGCCGCCGTTGTTGTCCCAGGTGCCCGCGCCGTCGTTGAAGGCGGCCCGCAGTCCGGCGGCGGACCCGAGGTCCACCGTCTTCTTGACCCAGTCCGTGCAGGCCGCCTCCATGGCCGTGCCCGGCACGGCGGTCCAGGAGCCGCCGTCGGGGGCGTAGTGGAGCCGGTAGGCCGGCCAGTTCCTCGTCTTCGTGTAGTAGAAGACCGTCGCCGTGTTCGCGCTCTGCGCGACGGGCTCGGTCCGTGGGCCGTCCGGTTCCGGCACGGCGTGCAGGAGGCTCAGCAGTGAGCCGGTGACGAGTGCGGCCGTCAGCGGCCGTCTCCCTCGCCAGGCGGTGCGGCGTTCCATGACACTCCCTCGTCGGCGGGCCCCGGGGCCGGACGGGTGCGCGCCGCCGCCCGCCGCACGAGCCTTCGGAAAGTTGCAGAAAGAGCTTTCGACGGCTGGAAGGTACCGGCGGGTGTCAGGCGCGTAAAGAGGTCGTGCATCGAACGACCGTGCGGTGCGCCGGACTTGGGCGGCTTGAGCGCAAACGTGAGTGCAAGGACGGCGGCCCGCACCGCGTGACGCGGTACGGGCCGCCGAACGGGCGCCGCCGGGCTACGCCAGACTGTCCCGCCAGGCCCGGTGCAGATCCGCGAAACGGCCCGTCCCGGCGATCAGCTCGGCCGGACGGCCGTCCTCCACGATCCGGCCGCGCTCCATCACCAGCACCCGGTCCGCGATCTCCACGGTGGACAGCCGGTGCGCGATCACCACCGCCGTACGGCCCTTCAGCACGGTCGCCATCGCGCGCTGCACCGCCCGCTCCCCGGGGACGTCCAGCGAACTCGTCGCCTCGTCGAGGATCAGCACCCCCGGGTCGGCGAGCAACGCCCTCGCGAACGCCACGAGTTGCCGCTGGCCCGCGGAGATGCGGCCGCCGCGCTTGCGCACGTCGGTGTCGTAGCCGTCGGGCAGCGCGCTGATGAAGTCGTGCGCGCCGATCGCCTTCGCCGCTTGCTCGATCTCCTCGCGGGTCGCGTCCGGGCGGCCGATCGCGATGTTCTCGGCGACCGTGCCGGAGAACAGGAACGCCTCCTGCGTCACCATGACCACCCCGCGCCGCAGCTCCGCCGTGGCGAGGTCACGCAGGTCGACCCCGTCGAGCAGCACCCGGCCCTCGGTCGGGTCGTAGAACCGGGCCAGCAGCTTGGCCAGCGTGGACTTGCCGGCGCCGGTCGAGCCGACCACCGCCACGGTCTGCCCGGCCGGCAGGGTGAGGTCGAAGCGGGGCAGCACCTCGCCGCCCGTGCGGTAGGCGAACCGCACGCCGTCGAAGAAGACCTCGCGGCCCGGCAACTCCGCCGCCGCGAGCGGCGGCAGCGCCACGGGGGCGGCGGGCTCGGGGACCGAGGGCCGCTGGGCCAGCAGCCCGGCGATCTTCTCCAGTGAGGCCGCCGCGGACTGGTAGGAGTTGAGGAACATGCCGAACCGGTCGATCGGGTCGTACATCCGCCGCAGATACAGCACCGCCGCGGCCAGCACCCCCAGTGCCAGTGTGCCGTCGGCCACCCGCCAGGCGCCCCACAGCACGATCAGCGCGACCGCGGTGTTGCCGACGATCCGCGAGCCCACCACGTAGCGGGCCATCTCCAGCAGCGCGTCGCCGTTGGTGCGCTCGTGCCGCCGGTTCAGCACCCCGAACTCGGCGTCGTTGGCGGCCTCCCGGCGGAAGGCGCGCACCGGCCGGATCCCGTTCATCGTCTCCACGAACTTCACGATCACCGCGGCGATCGCGCTGGACCGCTGGAGGTACACCCGCTGGACCCGGCGCCGGTACATCCGCACCAGCCACCACAGCGGCACGAACGACGCCACCGCCAGCGCCCCGAGCCCCAGATCCAGCCAGAGCAGCAGCACCGCCGTGTACACACAGGACAGGATCACCATCACCAGCTCCTGGAGGCCGTCCTCCAGCAGCTCGCGCAGGGACTCGACATCGCTGGTGGAGCGGGAGATCAGCCGCCCCGAGGTGTACCGCTCGTGGAAGTCGATGCTCAGCGCCTGGGCGTGCCGGAAGATGCGGCCGCGCAGGTCCAGCAGCACGTCCTGGCTGACCCGCGCGGCACCCCGCACGAACCCGTACTGCAGCGCCCCGGCCGCCAGCGCGCACAGCAGATAGCCGGCGCCCACCGCGATCAGCGGCCCGCGGTCGTCCGCCCGCAGCGCGGGCACCGCGCGGTCGATGGCGTACGCCACCAGCAGCGGGCCCGCCTGCACCGCCGCCTGCTGGAGCAGCAGCAGCACGGCGGTCAGCGCGACCCGCGCCCGCAGCGGGGCGAGCAGCGAACGCAGCAGGGCGACGGTGGCGCCGGGCGGGGTGGGCAGCACGTCCCGGTCGAACGGGTCGCCGGCGGGGGAGCGTTGCTCCTCCGGTTCCTGCGGCCCGCCCCCGGCCGGTGTCGTGGTGGTGGCGGTCATCGGCCGTCCTCCTCCTCGCCCGACATGAGGTGGGCGTACTCGGCGTGGGAGCGCAGCAGTTCGTGATGGGTGCCGACGGCGGTGACGCGGCCGCCGGAGAGCAGGGCGACCCGGTCGGCGAGCAGCACCGTGGACGGACGGTGGGCCACGATCAGCGCCGTGGTGTCCGCGAGCACCCGGCGCAGCGCGGCCTCCACCGCCGCCTCCGTGTGCACGTCCAGCGCGGACAGCGGGTCGTCCAGGACCAGGAAGTCCGGCCGTCCCACGACCGCCCGGGCCAGGGCCAGCCGCTGCCGCTGGCCACCGGACAGGCTCAGGCCCTGCTCGCCGACCTGGGTGTCGACCCCCTGCGGCAGCGCGTGCACGAAGTCCGCCTGCGCGACCGCCAGGGCGCGCTCCACCTCCATGGGTGCCGCGTCGCCGTCCGCGCCCATCCGGACGTTCTCGCCGACGGAGGCCGAGAACAGGGTGGGCTCCTCGAAGGCGACAGCGACCCGGGTGCGCAGCTCCTCCCGGGACATCGCCCGGATGTCGGTCCCGTCCAGGGTGATCCGGCCCTCCGTCACCTCGTACAACCGGGGCACCAGCGCGGTCAGCGTGGTCTTGCCGCTGCCGGTGGCACCGACGAGCGCCATCGACTCGCCGGGCCGCACGTGCAGGTCGACCCGGTCGAGCACCGGCGGGGAGCCGGGCGGGGCGTCGGGGTAGCGGAAGGTGACGCCGTGGAACCGCAGCCCCCGGTCGCCGTCGTGGCCGCGGTCGCGGTCGCCGTCCGCCGGTTCCGTGGTGGCGGACGACTCCGGCTCGGCGTCCATCACCTCGAAGTAGCGCTCCGTGGCCGTCGCCGCCTCCTGGCTCAGGGCGAGCAGGAAGCCGATCGAGTCCACCGGCCAGCGCAGCGCGAGCGCCGTGGACAGGAACGCGACCAGGGTGCCCGCGGACAGGTCCCCGTCGGCGACGCGCACCGCGCCCAGCACCAGCGCCGCCCCGATCGCCACTTCGGGCAGCGCCATCATCGCGGCCCAGATGGTCGCCAGCAGCCGGGCCTTGTGCAGCTCCGTCCCGCGCAGGGTCCGCGACAGCTCCCGGAAGGCGCGCGCCTGGCTGCGGTGGCGGCCGAACCCCTTGACGATCCGGATGCCGAGCACGCTCTCCTCGACGACCGTCGTGAGATCGCCGGCCTGGTCCTGCGCCCGCCGCGCGGCCAGCGCGTACCGCTTCTCGAAGACGACGCAGACCAGCAGCACCGGCACGGCCGGGCCCAGGATCACCAGTCCCAGCGCCCAGTCCTGGACCAGCATGATGATCACGCCGACGAGGATCGTCACCCCGTTCACCAGCAGGAACGTCAGCGGGAAGGCGAGGAACATCCGCAGCAGCGCCAGGTCGCCGGTGCCCCGGGACAGCAGCTGTCCCGAGGCCCAGCGGTCGTGGAACGCCACCGGCAGCCGCTGGAGGTGCCGGTACAGGTCCGCCCGCATGCCCGCTTCGACGCCCGCCAGCGGCCGGGCCACCAGCCACCGCCGCAGCCCGAACAGCAGCGCCTCGGCGAGCCCGAGCAGCAGCAGGTACAGGGCGCCCAGCCCCACTCCGGCCGGGTCGCGCTCGGCGACCGGGCCGTCCACCATCCACTTCAGCACCAGCGGGATGACCAGGCCCACGCAGGAGGCGACGATCGCGACGACCGCGGCGGTGAGCAGCCGTGCCCGCACGGGCCGCACGTACGGCCACAGGCGGAGCAGGCTGCGCACGGCGGACCGGCGGGCGGGGGGACCGGCGGACGGGCCGTCGGGGGGATCGGCGGGCTGGTCCGGGCGGTCCGCTGCGGTGGGGGTAGGTGTCGTCGCCATCCTGTCGAGATTACGGACGGCCACCGACGACGCCCACCGAGTTTCCCGTCGGCGGGGAGCGCGGCCGCGCGCACGGAGCCGGACGCGTCCGGGCCGCGGCCGGGGCGCGGTCAGGCTGCGGCCGGGGCGCGGTCAGGCTGCGGCCGGGGCGCGGTCAGGCGCCCGGGTAGGGCAGCAGCCCCTCCGCGACCGCCTCCCACGCCTCCCTCAGCTCGGCCAGCAGCTCCGGCCGGGCGGCGGCCAGGTCGGCCTGCTCGCGCGCGTCCTTCGCGAGGTCGAAGAGGTGGTCGCGGCCCGCGGCGTCCCGGTAGTACTTGAAGTCGCCGCGCCGCAGCGCCCGGTTGCCCCGCACCCGCCAGAACAGGTCGCGTTCGGGCAGGTCCTCGCCGCGCAGCAGATAGCCGGCCAGGCTGTGGCCGTCGAGCGGGTGAGCCGGGTCGGGGCGGGCGCCGCCCAGCTCCAGCAGGGTCGCCGTCCAGTCGGGGGTGTAGACGGGCTCGTGGCTGACCTGGCGGGCGTCGATCCGGGCGGGCCAGCGCAGGATGGTCGGCACCCGGATGCCGCCCTCCAGCAGCTGCGACTTCTCCCCGCTCAGCGGCCACTGGTAGGAGAACCGCTCGCCGCCGTTGTCGCTGGCGAACACGACGACCGTGTCCCGCTCCCGGCCGGACCGGCGCAGCGCCGCGAGCACCTCGCCGACGGCCGCGTCCAGGCTCTCCACCATCTCCCGGTACTTCTCCACCGAGCCGCCGTCCTGGTGCAGCAGCGCCGGCAGCACCGGGCCGCCGCCCCGGATCCGGGCCGCGATCTCGGCGCCCGTCTCCTCGTCGTCCTCCGTCAGCCACGGCCAGTGCGGGGTGGTGAAGTTGAGGTTGAGCAGCCAGGGCCGGTCGTGGTCCCGGCGGACGTACTCGACGGCCCGCTCGGTCAGCACGGTCGTGTAGTAGCGCAGGTCCCGGTAGGCCGTGTCCCCCTCGTAGAGGTCGTACTCGCCGAGCTGGCCCAGCTTCGAGAAGTACTCCAGGGCGCCGCCGAAGTTGCCGAAGAACTCGTCCCAGCCGGACCGGGTGGGGCTGTAGTCGGGGAGGAAACCGCAGTGCCACTTGCCGATCAGGGCGGTGCGGTAGCCGGCCTTCCCGAGCAGGGACGCCAGGGTGGGGTGGCGGGGGTCGAGGCCCTGGGTGCGGTTGCCGATGGGCTCGGCGAGCCCGCCCGGGGTACGGCCGGGGAAGCGCCCGGTGTAGAGGCTGAACCGGGTCGGGGAGCAGGTCGCCGAGCCCGCGTACCCGTTGGTGAACCGCACCCCCTGGGCGGCGAGCCGGTCCAGGTTCGGGGTGCGGATGTGCGGGGCGCCGTACACCGACAGGTCGGCCCAGCCGAGGTCGTCGGCGAGGATGAACAGGATGTTCGGTCTGCGGTGGCCCCGGTCGGCGGGCCGGGCGCGGAAGGGGCGTTCGGCGGCGGCCCGCTCCCCCTCGGCGGCCTCGGCGGTGGCCGTGCCCGCGAGCGCGGTCGCGGCACCGCCTCCGACGAGTCCACCGAAGGCACGACGGGATATTTCGGGCATGACGGAATCCTCTGGGCAGACGTGTCCCCGACGGGGCACGCGGGGGAAGAAGGGCTGGACCCGGGCGGGTGGCGGCTCAGCGACAGAGCGCGGGGGACGGCCTCATGACCTCGGACGATGCCAGCGGAAGCGGCCCGGGGGCAACGATCCGGCCCGGGAGTTCACGGACCGGCAACACGTTCACACGTCCGCAACACGCCCGTCAGCCGGTCACCTTCAGCAGCAGCACCGACCGCTCCGGCACCGTGATCGTCGTTCCCGCGCGGTGCGCCGCCGGCGGCGGTGCCGCCTGCTCCTCGGCCGAGGTGTCCACGACCACCTCGTACCGCTTCGCCCACGGCGGACCCGGCAGCACGAAGTCCACCGGGCGCTCCCCGGCGTGCAGCACGGCGAGGAAGCTGTCGTCGACGATCGGCGCGCCCCGCTCGTCGCGGCCCGGTATGTCCCGGCCCGAGAGGTACATGCCGAGCGTGGCGGCGGGCGCGTACCAGTCTCCCTCGGTCATCTCGGTGCCCCGCGCGGTGAACCACGCCAGGTCCCGCAGCCCGTCCGCCGAGTGCGCCCGCCCCGAGAAGAACGCCCGGCGGCGCAGCACCGGGTGCCGGTGGCGCAGCGCGATCAGCCGCGCGGTCAGGTCGAACAGGGCCTTCCAGCCGGGCTCCGCCAGCAGTTGCCAGTCGAGCCAGCCGATCTCGTTGTCCTGGCAGTACGCGTTGTTGTTGCCGCCCTGGGTGCGGCCCATCTCGTCACCGGCGACCAGCATGGGCACGCCCGTCGACAGCAGCAGGGTGGTCAGCAGGTTGCGCAGCTGGCGGCGGCGCAGGGCCCGTATCCCCTCGTCGTCGGTCTCGCCCTCGGCGCCGCAGTTCCAGGACCGGTTGTCGTTCGAGCCGTCCCGGTTGCCCTCGCCGTTGGCCTCGTTGTGCTTGCGCTCGTAGGACACGAGGTCCCGCAGGGTGAAGCCGTCGTGCGCGGTGACGAAGTTGACGGAGGCGTAGGGCCGGCGCCCGCCCCAGGCGTACAGGTCGCTGGAGCCCGACAGCCGGTAGCCCATCTCGCGCACGTCGGGCAGCGCGTGCCGCCAGAAGTCCCGCACGGCGTCGCGGTAGCGGTCGTTCCACTCCGTCCACAGCGGGGGGAACGCGCCCACCTGGTAGCCCCCGGACCCCACGTCCCACGGCTCGGCGATCAGCTTCACCCGGCGCAGCACCGGGTCCTGCGCGATCACCGCGAGGAACGGGGACAGCATGTCGACGTCGTGCATGGAGCGGGCCAGCGCCGCCGCCAGGTCGAAGCGGAAGCCGTCGACGCCCATCTCGGTGACCCAGTAGCGCAGCGAGTCGGTGATCAGACGCAGCACGTGCGGCTGGACGACGTGCAGGGTGTTGCCGCAGCCGGTGTAGTCGGCGTACCGGCGGGCGTCCGCCTGGAGGCGGTAGTAGCCGCGGTTGTCGATGCCCTTCAGGGACAGCGTCGGGCCGAGTTCGCCCGCCTCCGCGGTGTGGTTGTAGACCACGTCGAGGATGACCTCGATCCCGGCCGCGTGCAGGGCGCGCACCATCCGCTTGAACTCGCCCACCTGCTGCCCGCGGGTGCCGGAGGCGGCGTAGGCGGCGTGCGGGGCGAAGTAGCCGATGGAGTTGTAACCCCAGTGGTTGCGCAGGCCGCGCCGCAGCAGGTGGTCCTCGTGGGCGAACTGGTGGACGGGCAGCAGCTCCACGGCGGTGACGCCGAGCCCGGTCAGGTGCTCCAGGGCGGCGGGGTGGGCGAGGCCGGCGTAGGTGCCCCGCAGCTCCCCGGGGACCCCCGGGTGCAGCCGGGTGAAGCCCTTGACGTGCAGTTCGTAGATCACCGAGTCGGCCCAGGGGGTCTTCGGGCGGCGGTCGTCGGCCCAGTCGTCGTCGTCGTGGACGACGACGCCCTTGGGGACGAACGGCGCCGAGTCCCGGTCGTCGCGCACGGTGTCGGCGACCTGCTGCTGCGGCCAGTCCCGCACATGCCCGTACACCTCGGGCGGCAGCGAGAACTCGCCGTCCACCGCGCGCGCGTACGGGTCGAGCAGCAGCTTCGCCGGGTTCCAGCGCCCCCCGGTCCACGGGTCCCAGCGGCCGTGCACCCGGTAGCCGTACCGCTGCCCCGGCAGCACCCCCGGCACGAACCCGTGCCATATCTCGTGCGTCAGCTCCGTCAGCCGCACCCGGCGCTCGCCGCCCGCGTCGTCGAACAGGCACAGCTCGACCGCCTCCGCCCCGCCCGCCCACAGCGCGAAGTTGGTGCCGGCCACCCCGTCCGGGCCGGCCCGGAACCGTGCCCCCAGCGGTGTCGGCGCCCCCGGCCACGCGGGCGCCGGGCGCGCGGCGCCGTTCACGACGGGGGCCGGGCGCCCCTCCCCGGCACACGTCTCCTGCTCGGCAGCGCTGGACACCAGTACGCCTCCCACGGC
Source organism: Streptomyces glaucescens (assembly GCF_000761215.1). Lineage (GTDB taxonomy): Bacteria > Actinomycetota > Actinomycetes > Streptomycetales > Streptomycetaceae > Streptomyces > Streptomyces glaucescens_B. Next base: position 5,316,897 of record NZ_CP009438.1, read on the forward strand.
TCATGGGACGACCTGCCCAACAAGGCCTGTGGCGTCCCGGCCCGGCTCCCCGTCGTGTCGCCCTCCCCCCTGTTCTGCCCAGAGCTCGGCTCGCACTCACGTTTCCCCAGGGCGGGCGCCGTCGTTGGACATCCTTGTGAGGCACGTACATGGGCGCGCACGGCGCGCGGGGGCCGCACTGGCCGCCGTACTGACATGGGCAGGGCTCCTGGCCGCCGCCACCGGCTGCACCGGGGACGGCACCGGGGGCATCGGTTTCGGCGGGCCCGGGCGGCCCCCCGCACCCGAGGACGTCATCCGGGTCCGGCCGGACGACGGCAGCAAGGGCGTCGAGCCGGACACCGGCCTCTCCGTCCGGGTGCCGGACGGGCGGCTGGAGTCCGTGAAGGTGATCAGGTCCCAGGACGCCCAGGAGACACCCGTGCCGGGCCGGATCTCCCCGGACGGGCGCACCTGGGAGCCGTTCGGCGAGCGGCTCGCGCTGGCCGCCGAGTACACCGTCGACGCGGTCGCCGTCGACGGCCGCGGCCGCCGCGCGGCCCGGCACACGACCTTCACCACGCACGTCCCCGAGGAACGCTTCATCGGGTACGTCTCCCCGGAGAACCGTGCCACGGTCGGCACCGGAATGATCGTCTCACTGGAGTTCAACCGGGAGATCGAGCACCGCGCGGCGGTCGAACGCGCCATCCACGTCACCGCGCGACCCGCCGTCGAGATCCGCCCCCACTGGTTCGGCGCCGACCGGCTCGACTTCCGGCCCGAGACCTACTGGAAGCCCGGCACCGAGGTCACCGTCGACCTGCGGCTGCGGGACGTCGAGGGCGCACCCGGCGTCTACGGCCTGCAGTACAAGACGTTCACCTTCACCGTCGGCCGCAGCCAGGTCTCCGTCGTCGACGCCGCCGAGCACACCATGGAGGTCCGGCGCGACGGCGAGCTGCTCGCCACCGTGCCCATCACCGCGGGCGCGCCGAAGACCCCCACCTACAACGGCAGGATGGTGGTCACCGAGATGCTGGAGATCACCCGGATGAACGGCGCCACGGTCGGCTTCAAGAAGAAGGACGGCAAGGGCGAGTACGACATCCCGGACGTCCCGCACGCCATGCGGCTCACCGACTCCGGCACCTTCCTGCACGGCAACTACTGGGCCCCGGCCGGCGTCTTCGGCCGGGCCAACGTCAGCCACGGCTGTGTGGGCCTGCGCGACGCGAAGGGCGGGGGCGCCGACACCCCGGCGGGCTGGTTCTTCGACCGCAGCCTCATCGGCGACGTCGTCGAGGTCGTCAACAGCAAGGACAGAACGGTCTCTCCCGACAACGGGCTCGGCGGCTGGAACATGAGCTGGAAACGGTGGAAAGCGGGCAGTGCGGTGAAGTGACCGCAAAGGGGTGAACGGTTGGGACCGAACGGTGACAATTCCGGGGCGCCCGGCGCGCTGACCATGTGGTTAATATGCGCCGAGCGCGCGGGACGCGCTGGGGAGCGGGCCCGACGGGGCCCGGTGAGGGTCCGGTTCCGGGCCCGTTGAGGGGAGACAAGTTGAACGTGCGGCCGATATCGGGGGCGTCGCTGGGCGCCCGCGGGGGGAGCGGGCGCGGCAGGGGGCCGCTCGCGCTGATACTCGGGGCGCTGCTGCTCACGGTCACCGCGTGCGGCGGGGGTTCGGACTCCGGGCCGGGCTCCGGGGACGGCGGGGACAAGCCGAAGGGCGCGGCCGGTGCCGTGAGCGGGCAGTCGGAGGCGGTCGTCGCCATCAGCCCGAAGGACGGCGCGCGGTCCGTCGACACCAGCGGCGCCCTGAAGGTGACGGTCGCCAAGGGCAAGCTCACCGAGGTCGTCGTCAAGGACGCCGAGGGGAGGCGGGTCGACGGCGCGATAACCGGGGGCGGCGCCACCTGGACGCCGTCCACCCACCTGGCCGCGGCGACCACATACAGCGTGCACGCGGTCGCCGAGGACTCCGCGGGGCGCACCGCCGCGGAGGACTCCCGCTTCACCACCCTGACGCCGGAGAACACGTTCATCGGGCAGTTCACCCCCGAGGACGGTTCCACCGTCGGCGTCGGAATGCCGTTCTCGCTCCGCTTCACCCGGGGGATCACCAACCCCGAGGAGGTCGAGAAGGCCATCGAGATCAAGACCGAGCCGGCCGTCGAGGTCGCGGGCCACTGGTTCGGCAACGACCGGCTCGACTTCCGGCCCGAGAAGTACTGGAAGGCCGGCACCAAGGTCACCGTCCGCCTCAACCTCGACGGCGTCGAGGGCCGCCCCGGCGTCTACGGCGAGCAGGACAAGACGGTCTCCTTCACCATCGGCCGCGAGCAGGTCTCGGTCGTCGACGCGAAGAAGCTGACCATGAAGGTCACGCGGGACGGCAAGCTCCTCAAGACCATCCCCGTCACCACCGGCGCCCCGGGCTACGAGACCTGGAACGGCCAGATGGTCATCACCGAGCGGCTGCCCGTCACCCGGATGAACGGCGAGACGGTCGGCTACGGCGGCGAGTACGACATCAAGGACGTCCCGCACGCCATGCGGCTGAGCACCTCCGGAACCTTCATCCACGGCAACTACTGGGGCGGCGACGCCTTCGGCAACTACAACGCCAGCCACGGCTGCATCGGCCTGCGCGACGTGCGCGGCGGCTGGGACAAGGACGCGCCCGCCGCCTGGTTCTTCGACAACTCGATGATCGGCGACGTGGTCGTCGTGAAGAACTCCGAGGACCGGATCATCGACCCGGACAACGGCCTCAACGGCTGGAACATGTCCTGGGAGAAGTGGAAGGCGTGACGCGCTGAACGCGCGCGGGCCCGGTGTGAGCTACCGCACCGGGCCCGCTGCCGTTAGTGGGCGTTAACCTGCCTGCATGACCGTAAACCTCGAAGTCGCGGACGGCGTCGGCACGCTGCGCCTGGACCGCCCGCCGATGAACGCGCTGGACGTGGCCACCCAGGACCGGCTCAGGGAACTGGCCGAGGAGGCCACGCGCCGCGAGGACGTGCGCGCCGTGGTCATCTACGGCGGCGAGAAGGTGTTCGCGGCCGGCGCGGACATCAAGGAGATGCAGGAGATGGACCACACCGCGATGGTCCTGCGCGCCCGCGCCCTGCAGGACTCCTTCACCGCGGTGGCCCGCATCCCCAAGCCGGTCGTCGCGGCCGTCACCGGCTACGCCCTGGGCGGCGGCTGCGAGCTGGCGCTGTGCGCGGACTACCGGATCGCCGGGGAGAACGCCAGGCTCGGCCAGCCGGAGATCCTGCTCGGCCTGATCCCCGGCGCGGGCGGCACCCAGCGGCTGGCCCGGCTGATCGGCCCGTCCAAGGCGAAGGACCTCATCTTCACCGGCCGCCAGGTGAAGGCCGACGAGGCGCTGGCGCTCGGCCTGGTGGACCGGGTCGTGCCGGCGGCGGAGGTCTACGAGGCGGCGCACGCGTGGGCGGCGAAGCTGGCCCAGGGCCCGGCGATCGCGCTGCGCGCGGCGAAGGAGTCGGTCGACACCGGTCTGGAGACCGACATCGACACGGGCCTGGCCGTGGAACGCAACTGGTTCGCGGGCCTGTTCGCCACGGAGGACCGGGCGACCGGGATGCGCAGCTTCGTCGAGGAGGGGCCGGGCAAGGCGAAGTTCCGCTGAACATCCGCTGAACCCGCGCGCGTCCGCTTGTGCCCGACGCGCCGGGGTCACCTCCGGTTCCCCCGAAGGGGCGGTTCGCGCGGGCCCGGCGGCCGCCGCGGGCCCGCCCCGCCGGGGGAGCCCGCGCCCTGCCGTTGACCGATTCTCCGGCGCAGGTCAACACCGGCGTGTTCGACTCCGCGTGCCTCTGGCACATGCCGACCGGATGGCGCGGCCGCGGGCCCGCGCGCGGCGCAATCGTCCGGAACGGCCCCGGCGGGCCCACCGGGCGGCCATGATGGGGGGCATGTCGGGGCTGGAGGGCATCGGACAGCCGCAAGGGCGCGGCCGTGCCACCACGGCGCGCTGGTCGCCCGCGGTGGAGGACGAACAGGCGCTGAAGGCACTCGAGACGTACGGCAACCCCGCGGAGCGCGAGGTGTCGCTGCCGTCCCGCCCCAAGTCGGCGGCGGTGGCCCGCCGGCTCGCCCAGGTGGTGGTCCTGCGCCACTGGGGACTGCCCCCCCGGACGACCGAGGACGTCGTCCTGCTCGTCTCCGAACTCGTGGGCAACGCCGTGCGCCACACCGGCGCCCTCGTCTTCCACCTCCGCATGCGCCGCCTGCGCGGCCGCATCCGCGTCGAGGTCCGCGACCCCTCCCGCGGCCTGCCCTGCCTGATGCCGGTCCAGGAACTCGACGTCAGCGGCCGGGGCCTGTTCCTCGTCGGCAAGCTCTCCGACCGCTGGGGCGTCGACCTCCTTCCGCGCGGCAAGACGACCTGGTTCGAGATGCGGGTCGCGGACCGCTGAGACCCGCTCCCCGGGACGGGACACCACAGGACATGGCCGGCCGCCGGCCCACGGGCGCGCCCCCGCCGGACCGGCCGCCGCGAGCGACCGCGCCGGGCGGACGGCATGCGAGGGGAGCGGACACCGGCGCACCGCCGGACGAACCGGCCGCCTGTCTCCCCGGCCGACCCGCCCACAGAGGGCCGCGTGACCACGACCGACCGTCGCACGGTGCCCCGCACCGGCGTCGGCACCTCGCCGCGCACGGCCCGCACCCCTCCGGCGCCGCGCCCCACCCGAGCCCCCCCGCGCCCCGGCACCCGGGCGGCGCCCGCTACGGCACGCCCGCGCTCTGCGGAGCCGTGAGTCCCGCACGGGGGCGGCACCTGACCCGAGCCCGCCTGCGTCTTCCGGCGCCGGGGACCGGCACGGGGGCGGCACCTGACCCGAGCCCGCCCGCGCCCCGGTACCCGGGCGGCGCCCCCCTTCAGGCACGCCCGCGCTCTGCGGAGCCGTGAGTCCCGCGCCGGGGAGGCACGTGACCCGAGCCCGCCTGCGTCTTCCGGCGCCGGGGACCGGCACGGGGGGCGGCACCTGACCCGAGCCCGCCCGCGCCCCAGCACCCGGGCGGCGCCCCCTCCAGGCACGCCCGCGCTCTGCGGAGCCGTGAGTCCCGCACCGGGGAGGCACCTCACCCGAGCCCGCCTGCATCTTCCGGCGCCGGGGACCGGCACCCAGCCGGCCCGCATGCCCGTCGGCGGCGGCCCGCGCGGCCTCGCCGTCCGCCCCCAGCCGGGCCGCCGGTCTCCGGGCGGCCGGCAGCTCCCGTTGGCCCGGTCGCTCCTGGGCGGCACTGGCAGCTCCCGTTGGCCCGGTCGCTTCCGGGTGGCACTGGCAGCTCCCGTTGGCCCGGTCACTCCCGGGCGCGCAGCAGTACCTCCGCGCCCACCTGCCGGTAGCCGGCCGCCTGGAACGCCCGTGCGCTGCGCGCGTTGCCCGGCGCGACCTGCGCCCACAGCGGCTCACCGGCGAGGTGGCGGGCCGTCAGCGCCAGTGCCCGGCCCAGTCCCCGGTGCCGTGCCCCCTCCGCCACCTCCACGGACACCTCCAGCCGTCCGGCCACCCCGCGTCCCATCACCAGCACCGCGTCCCGTGCCGCCCAGGCGCGCACCTCGTCGCGGCGCGTGCGGGCGTAGGCGACGCGGGGGTGGGCGCTGTCCACCTCCCGCAGGCGAAGGGGCGGTTCGCCCGGCAGCGGCGGGCCGACCAGGACCGCGTCGACCGTCTCGGTCGTCCGCCCGGTCCGCTCCAGGAAGGCCGCCAGGAACCGCGGGTTCATCGTCGCGGCGAGGGCGTCGCAGTCCAGGGCGGCCAGCGTGTCGTACACCCACCCAGGGTCCTCGTCCGTGAACACCACCGAGTGCGCGGTGAACGCCACCACTCCCGCGTCCCGGTGGCTGGGCTGCGGCACCACGGTCGTCCGCCCGTCCGGCGGCGGGAAGCCGCCCCGCGCCGCCGCGTCGAGTATGTCCCGCAAGGTCCGTCCCACCGACCGCTCCTTGAGTCTCCACCCACTGGAGGGCCCAGACTCGCAGACCTGAGCGATCACGGCACCGGCCCCCTCACCATCGACGAGCCGGCCCGCGCCACCGGACTGACCGTGCGCACCATCCGCTACTGGTCCGACGAGGGCGTCCTCACCCCGGTGACCCGGTCGGCGGGCGGCCACCGGCTGTACGACGCCGGGTCCGCCCCGCGCCTCGAACTGATCCGCACCCTGCGCGACCTGGGCCTCGGCCTGGACGACGTACGCCGGGTGCCGGCCGGGGAACGGACGGTCGCGGAGGTGGCGGCGGCGCACGTGGCGGCCCTGGACGCGCGGATCAGGTCGCTGAAGGTGATCCGCGCGGTGCTGTCGACCGTGGCGCGACGTGGCTCCCACACCGGAGGAGACGGCCCTGATGAACGGGCTGGCACGGCTGTCGGCGGCGGAACGGCAGCGGATCGTGGACGAGTTCGTGACGGAGACGCTGCACGGGCTCGACGACGTCGACCCGGACTTCCGGGCGCAGATGCGGCGGGCCGTGGAGTTCGACGCGGCCGACCGGGACCCTGACGCGCCGCGCGGCCGCTCCCTGGGTTCGCCAGGCGCCTGGTGGAGCTGGTGGGCCCGGTCTGGCGGCGCGGTGTCGCCCCGGGGCGCCCGAGGCCGAGCAGGTGCTGCGGGAGCTGTTCGCCGACGCCGACCGCGGTGCCGTCCTGGAACGCATGACGGCCGGCTTCGACGACCGCGTCGCCCGCTGCCGGCACCTGCCGGCCGTCGTCGACCGGCAGGCCGCGCCGCCGCAGGCGGAGGACTTGGCCTGGGTGGTCGCCGCATTGCGCGCGAGGGCGGGCGGTTAATCTGACCTGCGTCAGTGCGACAGCACCACGCAGCAAGGTACGACGAAGAGGGGCGGATCGGTGGCCGACATCGAGGAAGCACGGAAGCAGTTCGAGCGGATCGACACGGACGGGGACGGCCAGATCACCGCAGCCGAGTTCAAGGCCGCCCTGGCGCAGGGCGGCGACTGGAACGTGACGGAGGCGGTCGCCGAGGCGATCATCGCCAGCCGTGACCTCAACGGCGACAAGCTGCTGTCGTTCGACGAGTTCTGGGCCCACCTGAACAAGTGACGCCTGCCGCCGGGGGCGTCCGCATCCCGACCCCGGGACGCGGGCGCCCCCGGGTCATGCCTGCCGCCTGATCCGCACGTTCCACCGGCCGTCGCGCCGCTCCAGGTCCAGCGGCAGGCCGAAGCACCTGCCGACCGTCTCGCCGGTGAGCACCTCCGTCACCGGCCCCGCGGCCAGCGCCCGCCCCTCCCGCAGCAGCAGCGCGTGCGTGGTACCCGGCGGCAGCTCCTCCAGATGATGCGTGACCAGGACCGTCGCCAGCGGGGGACGGTCCCGGCGCAGCTCGTCCAGCGCGCTGATCAGCCGCTCCCGGCCCGGCAGGTCGAGCCCGGTGGCGGGCTCGTCCAGCAGCAGCAACCGGGGCTCGGGCATCAGCGCCCGGGCGATCAGGGTCCGGCCGCGCTGCCCGTGCGAGAGGGTGGGCCAGCGGGCGTCCCGGTGGCCCTCCAGACCGAGCGTCCGGATGAGCCGGTCGGCGCGTTCCTCCTGCTCCGCGGTCGGACGCCACCGCGGCACCGGCGCCACCGAACCGGTCACCCCGGTCAGGACGACGTCCCGCACCCGCAGCGGTTCGGCCAGCGGATGCCGGGGGTCGACATGGCCGACGTACGTCCGCAGTTCGCGTACGTCGACGCGGCCCAGCCGGCGGCCCAGCACCTCCACCGAGCCGTGGGTGGGGTGGATCCGGGCGCCGAGCAGCCCGAGCAGGGTGGACTTCCCGGCGCCGTTCGCGCCGAGCAGCGCCCAGTGCTCGCCCGCGCGGACGGTGAGGGACACGTCGTGCAGGATCGGCCGTCCGTCCCGCACCACGCGCACGTCCGCGGCGCGCAGCACCTCCCTCGGACCGGGACGCCGCGGCCGCGACCGGGGGACGGGTGTGGTGGTGGTCATCGTCTGCTGGTGGCCTTCGACTCGGTCGGGCGGTGACCGGCGGCAACCCGGCCCGCGGCGGGGTGCCGGTCGCGTCAGGCCCCGCCGCGGCAGCCGGGCAGCAGGGGACCGCACCGCGTCATGCCGGGTAGGCAACCACTGCGCCGCCCGCTCGCGCAAGGGAGATCCTCGCCGCGGCCCGGACCGCTCCCGTCCGCCCGGCGGGGGTCCCGCCACGGGACGGGACCCGCGTGCGGCCCGTGCCGGGCCGGTTCCCGCGCGGCCCGTCACCCGTTCGCCGCACCTGCCGGAATAGCCCGCCCGCCACCGCAGTTGTCGCTCCTCGCACGACGCGACTGGTCCAGCAACAACGACTCGGAAAGGCCGGCCATGCAGATCGGCATCATCGGCGCGGGCAACATCGGCGGCAACCTCACCCGGCGGCTCACCGCCCTCGGCCACAAGGTCTCGGTGGCGAACTCCCGTGGGCCGCACACCCTCACGGCGCTCGCGGAGGAGACCGGGGCGACAGCCGTCCCGGTGGCGGAGGCGGCGCGCGACGCCGAGATCGTCGTCGTCGCGATCCCGGTGAAGGCGGTGCCGGACCTGCCGGCGGGCCTGCTCGACGCGGCGGCCGACGGGGTCGCCGTCATCGACACCGGCAACTACTACCCGCGCGAGCGCGACGGCCGGATCGCGGAGATCGAGGACGAGGGCATCACGGAGAGCCGCTGGACGCAGCGCCGGCTCGGCCACCCCGTGATCAAGGCTTTCAACGGAACCTACGCGCAGGACCTCCTCGACCGCGGGCGCCCGGCCGGCGACCCGGAGCGGATCGCCGTCCCGGTCGCCGGTGACGACGAGGAGGCCAAGCGGAAGGTCCGGGCGCTGATCGACGAACTCGGCTTCGACACGGTCGACGCGGGCGGCCTCGACGACTCCTGGCGCCAGCAGCCCGGCACTCCGGTGTACGGACTGCGCGCCGGAGCGGACGGCGTCACCCAGGCGCTCGCGGAGGCCTCGCCGGAACGCGCGCCGGAGTTCCGCGGCTGACTGCCGCGCCGGCTCAGACGACGTCCAGCGGGGTGTGCGGCCCCTCCGGCAGTTCGACCCGCACCGGGTCCCCGGGCCGCACCACGCCGCCGGTCAGCACGACGCTCATGATGCCGGCCCGGCGCCACACCTCCCCGTCGGCGTCCCGCCCGACGAGCTGCTTCATCAGCCCGTCCCTGAGCCCGTCGATCTGCGCGCACGGATTGCGCAGCCCGGTCACCTCGACGACGGCCTCGTCCCCGAGGTGCAGCAGGGTGCCCCGGGGCAGGCCCAGCAGATCGATGCCGCGCGTGGTGACGTTCTCCCCGAGCTGGCCGGCGGAGACCTCGAACCCGGCCGCGCGGACCTCGTCGAACAGCTCCTGGTGGATCAGGTGCACCTGGCGCAGGTTGGGCTGCGACGGGTCCCGCTCCATGCGGCTGCGGTGCTTCACGGTCTTCCCGGCGTGCACGTCCCCCTCGACGCCGAGCCCGGCGACGAGCGTGATGCTCTCGCGGTTCGGCTTGGAGAAGGAGTACGTCTCGTTGCTGCTGACCGCAGCGATCATCCCACCCATGGGGGAGAGCGTAGCGCCGTCCGGGGGGCGCGTCCCGGGGCCGTCAGCACTCGATGATGTTGACCGCCAGCCCGCCTCGCGCCGTCTCCTTGTACTTCACGGACATGTCCGCGCCGGTGTCCTTCATGGTCTTGATGACCTTGTCCAGGGACACTTTGTGCGAGCCGTCGCCGCGCATCGCCATCCGCGCCGCCGTGACCGCCTTCACGGCGGCCATGCCGTTGCGCTCGATGCACGGGATCTGCACGAGGCCGCCGACCGGGTCGCAGGTCAGACCCAGGTTGTGCTCCATGCCGATCTCGGCGGCGTTCTCCACCTGCTCGGGCGAGCCGCCCAGCACCTCGGCCAGGGCCCCGGCCGCCATGGAGCAGGCCGAGCCGACCTCGCCCTGGCAGCCGACCTCGGCGCCGGAGATGGAGGCGTTCTCCTTGAACAGCATGCCGATGGCGCCGGCGGCGAGCAGGAATCGGACCACGCCCTCCTCGTCGGCGCCGGGCACGAAGTTGACGTAGTAGTGCAGGACCGCGGGGATGATCCCGGCGGCGCCGTTGGTCGGGGCGGTCACCACGCGCCCGCCGGCCGCGTTCTCCTCGTTCACGGCCATGGCGTAGAGGGTGATCCACTCCATCGACAGGGCGAGCGGGTCGCCCTCGGAGCGCAGCTTGCGCGCGGTGGTCGCGGCGCGGCGCTTGACGCGCAGCCCGCCCGGCAGGATGCCCTCGCGGGACATGCCGCGCTCCACGCACTCCCGCATGACCCGCCAGATCTCCAGCAGGCCCGCGCGGATCTCCTCCTCGGTGCGCCAGGCCCGCTCGTTCTCCAGCATCAGCGCGGAGATCGACAGGCCGGTCTCCTTCGTCAGGCGCAGCAGCTCGTCGCCCGTGCGGAAGGGGTACTTCAGGACCGTGTCGTCGAGCTTGATCCGGTCCGCGCCGACCGCGTCCTCGTCCACCACGAAGCCGCCGCCGACCGAGTAGTACGTCTTGGTCAGCAGCTCGGTGCCGTCGGCGCCGTACGCCCACAGCGTCATGCCGTTGGCGTGGTAGGGAAGGGTCTTGCGGCGGTGCAGGACCAGGTCGTCGTCGAAGGAGAACGCGATCTCGTGCTCGCCGAGCAGCCGGATCCGGCCCGACTCCTTGATGCGCTCGACCCGCTCGTCGGCGCTCTCCACGTCGACGGTGCGCGGCGAGTCGCCCTCCAGGCCGAGCAGCACGGCCTTCGGGGTGCCGTGGCCGTGGCCGGTGGCGCCCAGCGAGCCGTACAGCTCGGTGCGCACCGAGGCGACCGAGTCCAGGACGCCCTCGTTGCGCAGCCGGCGGGCGAACATGCGCGCCGCGCGCATCGGGCCCACGGTGTGGGAACTGGACGGGCCGATGCCGATCGAGAACAGGTCGAAGACCGAGATGGCCACGTCAGACTCCTCAGATGCGGGTGGTGGCGGGGCACCCGGTGGGGTGCCCCGCGCGGGGTGGTGCTACTTGCCGACGCTCGGGTAGAGCGGGTGCTTGTCCGCCAGGGCGGTGACCCTGGACTTCAGCGCCTCGACGTCGCAGGACGGCTTCAGCGCCTCCGCGATCACGTCCGCGACCTCGCGGAAGTCCTCGGCCGTGAAGCCGCGGGTGGCGAGGGCGGGCGTGCCGATCCGCAGACCGGACGTCACCATCGGCGGCCGCGGGTCGTTGGGGACCGCGTTGCGGTTGACGGTGATGCCCACCTCGTGGAGGCGGTCCTCGGCCTGCTGGCCGTCCAGCTCGGAGTCGCGCAGGTCGACCAGGACGAGGTGGACGTCGGTGCCGCCGCTGAGGACGTTGATCCCGGCCGCGCGGGCGTCCGGCGCGGTCAGCCGCTCGGCGAGGATCTGCGCGCCTTCCACTGTACGGCGCTGGCGCTCCTTGAACTCCTCCGAGGCCGCGATCTTGAAGGAGACCGCCTTGGCCGCGATCACGTGCTCCAGGGGGCCGCCCTGGAAGCCCGGGAAGACGGACGAGTTCAGCTTCTTGCCGAGCTCCTGCCGGGCCAGGATGATGCCGCCGCGCGGCCCGCCCAGCGTCTTGTGGGTGGTGGAGGTCACCACGTCGGCGTACTCCACCGGGTTGGGGTGGAGACCGGCCGCGACCAGGCCCGCGAAGTGCGCCATGTCGACCCACAGGTACGCCCCGACCTCGTCGGCGATCCGGCGGAACGCCGCGAAGTCCAGCTGCCGGGGGTAGGCCGACCAGCCGGCGATGATCACCTTGGGGCGGTGCTCCTTGGCGAGCCGCTCGACCTCGGCCATGTCGACCAGTCCGGCCTCGTCGACGTGGTAGGCGACCACGTCGAACTGCTTGCCGGAGAAGTTCAGCCGCATGCCGTGGGTGAGGTGGCCGCCGTGCGCCAGGTCCAGGCCGAGGATGGTGTCGCCCGGCTGGGCCATGGCGAACAGCGCGGCCTGGTTGGCGGAGGCGCCCGAGTGCGGCTGCACGTTGGCGTACTCGGCGCCGAACAGCTCCTTGACCCGCTCGATCGCGATCCGCTCGGTGACGTCGACGTGCTCGCAGCCGCCGTAGTAGCGGCGGCCCGGGTAGCCCTCGGCGTACTTGTTGGTCAGGACCGAGCCCTGCGCCTCCATGACCGCCAGCGGGGCGAAGTTCTCGGAGGCGATCATCTCCAGCGTGGACTGCTGGCGGCGCAGCTCGGCGTCGACCGCGGCGGCGACGTCCGGGTCCAGCTCGTGCAGGGGCGTGTTCAGGACAGTCATCGGTGCGGGCTCCTAGCCGGCGGTGTGGGCGGCGTACTCGTCGGCGGAGAGCAGGTCGGCCGGCTCCTCGGCGATCCGCACCTTGAACAGCCAGCCGCCCTCGAAGGGCGCGGAGTTCACCAGCGACGGGTCGTTGACGACGTCCTCGTTGATCTCGACGACCTCACCGGAGACCGGGGAGTACAGGTCGCTGACGGACTTGGTGGACTCCAGCTCGCCGCAGGTCTCGCCCGCGGCCACCTCGGAGCCCACGTCGGGGAGCTGGGCGTAGACGACGTCGCCGAGCGCGTTGGCCGCGAACTCGGTGATGCCGACCGTCGCGACGCCGTCCTCGGCGGCCGACAGCCACTCGTGCTCCTTGCTGTAGCGCAGCTGCTGGGGGTTGCTCATGGCCTGAATTCTCCTGTACGCGGGGGAGTGGTGATGAATGGGGGACTGCCATGACCGGGCGTGAGCAGCGCGAATGTGCGCCGTCTCACGTCACGGCCGAGCGCGGCGGTCGTGGGCGGAGGCCGCGCGCGGGGACTACTTCCGGCGCTTGTAGAAGGGGAGCGCCACGACCTCGTACGGCTCGTGGGTGCCCCGGATGTCCACGCCGACGCCGGGCGTGCCGGGCGCCGCGTGCGCGGCGTCGACGTAGGCCATGGCGATCGGCTTGCCCAGGGTCGGGGACGGCGCCCCGGAGGTGACCTCGCCGATCACCTGGCCGCCGGCGACCACCGGGTACCCGGCGCGCGGCACGCGGCGGCCCTCGGCGACCAGCCCGACCAGGACGCGCGGCGGGTTCTGCGCGGCGCGCTCGGCGGCCTCGGCGAGCGCGGCCCGGCCCACGAAGTCGCCCTCCTTCTCGAACTTCACCACCCGGCCGAGCCCCGCGTCGAACGGGGTCAGCGAGGTCGACAGCTCGTGCCCGTACAGCGGCATGCCCGCCTCCAGGCGCAGCGTGTCGCGGCAGGACAGCCCGCACGGGACCAGGCCCACGCCCTCGCCGGCCTTGGCCAGCGCCTGCCACAGCTCGACCGCGTGCTCCGGCTTCACGAACAGCTCGAAGCCGTCCTCGCCGGTGTAGCCGGTGCGGGCGATCAGCGCGGGGACGCCGGCGACGGTGCCGGGCAGCCCGGCGTAGTACTTCAGGCCCTCCAGGTCGGCGTCGGTCAGCGACGCGAGGATCCCGGGGGACTCCGGCCCCTGCACGGCGATCAGCGCGTACGCGTCCCGGTCGTCGCGCACCTCGGCGTCGAAACCGGCCGCCCGCTCGGTCAGCGCGTCCAGCACCACCTGGGCGTTGGAGGCGTTGGCGACGACCAGGAACTCGCTCTCCGCGAGGCGGTAGACGATCAGGTCGTCGAGGATGCCGCCGTCCTCCCGGCAGATCATCGTGTAGCGGGCGCGGCCCACGCCGACGGAGGCGATGTTGCCGACCAGCGCGTGGTTCAGCAGGTCGGCGGCGCGCGGGCCGGTGACCGTGATCTCGCCCATGTGCGAGAGGTCGAAGAGGCCGGCCTTCGTGCGCACGGCGTTGTGCTCGTCGCGCTCGGAGCCGTAGCGCAGCGGCATGTCCCAGCCGGCGAAGTCGGTCATCGTCGCACCGAGCGACCGATGCAGGGCATCGAGGGCGGTGTGACGGAGTGCGGAACTGCTCATCGGTCGGTCGTCTCCCAGGGCGTGCACGCGAGAACGGGCGAGGAAAGGTCCTCCCCATCTGTCATCGGAACCTGAGAGGTTCGCCATGACCCCTGCGATGGGTAGTCACGGCTTGCACCTTGGGTGGAGCCGCTGCGCGAGCGGCCCGCTTTTCAGATGTGCCTCGCCCGCGCGGTAACGGGGCCTGAGAGATTCAAGGGAGGGACTTGCTCCTTCGGCGCCCCGGCGACACGGTGGCCGGGGACTCTCCCGCGCGGATTCAAACGGCCGGTATGCAGTTGGCGCGCACATCATTGCACGCCGTGCCGGATCGCGGCAGGCCGCGATCTGTGACCGGGCTGTGGCGCTGCGGATACGAAAACACGAGACACCGCGTATTACCGTCTCTTTACACTCAACGGGGATGGGAACTCGTGAACCGCCCCAGGGGAGGACGATCACGGTGAACAGGACCACGGCGTACGCGACCACCACCGGCATCGCGGCGCCCCGGCGGCCGGCCCTGCCGGCCGGGGAGGCGTCCGCCCCGCTGCCGTCCCCCGTCGTCCGCGACCTGCGCGAACGCTCCGGCCGCAGCCCGCACGCCCTGCTCTTCGGCCCCCGCGACCTCGCCGTCGTCACGGGCCTGCCCGGCAGCGGCAAGTCGACGCTGATGCGCCGCGCGGTGCGCGACGCCCGGCGCGTCGACTCCCAGGACACCCGGGACCGCTGGGAGCGCCGGGTGCCCCGCTTCCTGCCGTACGCGGTCTACCGCCCCCTGGTCCGCCTCGCGCACTACGCCGGGCTGCGCCGGGCCCTGCGCACCGGGGGAGGCGTCGTCGTCCACGACTGCGGCACCCAGGCCTGGGTGCGCCGGTGGCTGGCCCGCGAGGCCCGCCGCCGCGGCGGCACCCTGCACCTGCTGCTGCTCGACGTCACCCCCGAGCAGGCCCTGGCCGGCCAGCGCGCCCGCGGCCGCGGCGTCTCGCGGTACGCGTTCCTGCGCCACCGTGCCGCCGCGACCCGCCTGCTGCGCGCCGCCGAGCGCGGCGACCTGCCCCGCGGCTGCGGCTCGGCGGTCCTGCTGGACCGCGACGCGGCGGACGCCCTGCAGCGCATCGGGTTCACCGGATGAGGCCCGCGGCGGCGCACCGGCCGAGGGCCCGCCCGCCTCGCGGACGGCGCGCCGCGGGCACCCGCTAGCCTGAGCGGGCACACGCAGTGGTTCGACGCAGGCGGTAGGCAGATGGACTTCCCGGGGGACTTCTCCGCACACCCCCAGCCGCACGGCGGCTGGCCCGGCAACGAGCTGGAGGAGGTGCTGTCCGCGTCCCTCGGCGCGGGACCCTCGGCCGCGGGGCGCGTCCTGGAGGTGCTCGGCCGCAGCTTCCTCTGGGTGCCGCTGCCGAACGGCGGCGGACCGGACAGCGCTGCCCTGGACCTGCCCGGCATGGAGATCGACGGCCAGGCCTACGTCCCGGTGTTCAGCTCCGAGGAACAGCTCCGCCAGGCCGCCGGCGCCCACATGTCGTACACCATCGCGCCCGCCGTCGAGTTCGCCCGCGGCCTGCCCCCGCAGGCGGGCATCGCCCTCAACCCCGGCGGTGTCGTCGGGATCCCGCTGCCCCCGCCCGCCGTCGCGGAACTCTGCCGGACCGGCCGCACCCCGCTCGACGGCCCGGGCACCGGCGGCCGGGTCCGCCTCTTCGAACCGGACTGGCAGGACGACCCCGTCGACTTCCTCTCCGCCGCCTCCGCCCAGTTCGACGGCACCGGGGTCGTCCTGACGGCCCGCCGCTGCCTGGCCGCCGTCGAGACCGCCGACCCCGTCATGTTCGTCGGCGTCGAACTCTCCCACTGGGAGGGCGACGCCCGCGTCGCGCCCCTGGACGCCCTGGGCCGCGCCCTCGGCACGGCACCGGTCAGATGGCCCGTCAACCTCGTCCTCCTGGACGTGGCGGAGGACCCGGTGGGCCACTGGATGCGCGAGAGGGTGCGGCCCTTCTACACGCGCGCCGGCTGAAGCACCCGGCGGCCGGGCCCGCTGCGCGGGCCGTCCGCGGGCACACCACCCGGGCGCAGTGGGGCCGGCGGGCCGCGGGTACGCCGTCCGGCGCGGGCGACCTACGGGCCGCGGGCGACCTGCCGGCCGTCGACCACCCACCCCCGGACGCGCGGGCCGGCTGGAGCGCGCCGGCGGCCGGGTCCACTGCGCCACCCGGCCACGGGTACGCCGTCCGGCCGCGGACGGCCTACGGGCCGTGGGCGCGCCACCTGGCGCGGACGACGTACGGGCCGCGGGCGACCTGCCGGCCGTCGACCACCCACCCGCTGGACGCGCGGGCCGGCTCAAGCGCCCCGGCGGCCGGGGTCCGCTGCGCGGGCCGGCCACGCCGTACGCCACCCGGCCGCGGGCGTGCCGTCCGGCCGCGGACGACCTACGGGCCGCGAGTACGCCACCCGCCGCGGACAACCTGCGGGCCGCGGGCACGCCTCGGGGCGGACGACCTACGGGCCGCCGACGACCCACGGGCCGCCGACGACCCACCCGCCGGACGGCACGGCCCCGGAGTCGGTGGGCACCCTTAAGCTAGGGTCACGGCTCGGATCAGGGCGTTACGAAGGGGCGGTAAACAGTGAGCGCGAGCGGCACCGCCGCGGCAGGCCAGGTCGAGCACATGCTGCGCCAGGTCACTCCCGGCCGCTACGACGCCTACGAGGCCTTGCTGCGCGCCCTCGCGATCCCGTCCTCCGGCCAGGTCTGGATGCTGCTGTGGCACGGCCAGGCCGGCAGCCCCGACGCCCAGTACGGCACCATGGAGGTCGACGGCCACGGCTACGCGCCCTGCGTCACCTCCGCCCAGGAGCTGTCCGCGAGCGGCTGGAACCGCAGCTACGAGGTGGTCGACGGCATCGACGTGGCGCGCACCCTCTACCCCGAGCGCCACGGCCTGTGGCTGAACCCGCACGCGCCGGGCGGCGGCGTCGGCATCCCGTGGCTGGACCTTCGACGGATCGCCACGGGTCTGGACCGCCAGCCCGCCGGCCCGCTGCGGCTGGCCGAACCCACCATCGAGATCCCCGCGTTCTACGCCCTGCTCACCCAGAACGCCCACCGCACCCCGGCGGTCCGCTCGCTGCGCCGCGCCTGGGTGCAGCCCGCCCTGGGGGCGCCCTATCTCGCCATCGGGCTCGACGTGTACGAGGCGTCCCCTGCGGCCGTGGACTCGGTGCGCGCGATGATGCAGCAGTCCATCGGGGCCGTACCGGACGGCCTGCCCGTGTCGACGGTCGCGATGTCCGACGAGTACGACCCCGTCGCGATGTGGCTGCGCGCCCACGCCCGCCCGTTCTACGACCGCGAGGCGCACGCCGCCCCGGCGCAGTCCCCCGCGGCCGGCTACGGCTACCCGCCGGTCCCACCGGCCCCCGGCCGCTACTGACACCCCGTCCGCATCCCGGTCAGGTCCGCGGTGCGGGCGCCTCTGCGCGCGTAGACGTGGGGCGGAAGGATGCGTCCTGCCCCGATTGCCCCAACTCGCCCCTGTCCGGCCCGCGTTACGTCGCGTTCGGATAACGGAACCCGGCAGACAGCATCACGGTTACGCATCCATTCACCGTCAAGTCTGGCAACAGATCGCCAAAGCGTTGAAGACTCCCGCTCCAGGGGTGTTCGCCCGGGTGTTCGCCCCCTTGTGTACGACGGACTGATCACGCCGCTACAGCGGCAAGTGCGGGCCGGCTACCGCCGGTTGAGAGGGGTCCCTGCCAGATGACGGCACCATTGCACGAGCCGACCGCGGAAGCGGCTCCGAGTGCGGCCGAGGAAGCGGCGCTGGTCGGCGGCGACGCGAAGGCCGTTCAGGGGCGCTCCCTGGGCCGGATCGCCTGGGAGCGACTCAAGCGCGACAAGCTGGCCCTCGCGGGCGGCATCGTGGTGCTGTTCCTGATCCTGGTCGCCGTGCTCGCGCCGGTGATCACCAGCCTGGTCGGACAGGACCCCGAGGCCCACCACGAGGACCTCATCGACCCGCTGTTCGGCACCCCGGTGGGCTCCTTCGGCGGCATCAGCGGGGAGCACTGGCTGGGTGTCGAGCCGGTCAACGGCCGCGACATCTTCGCCCGGATCGTCTACGGCGCCCGGATCTCGCTGCTCGTCGGCTTCCTGTCGGCGATCGTCGCCGTGGTCCTCGGCACCGTCCTCGGCGTCCTCGCCGGCTTCTTCGGCGGCTGGGTCGACACGGTCATCAGCCGGGTCATGGACGGCCTGCTGGCCTTCCCGCAGCTGCTGTTCATCATCGCCCTGGTCTCCGTCATGCCGAGCGAGATGCTGGGACTGACCGGCACCGGCGTGCGCCTGTTCGTGATGATCCTGGTCATCGGCTTCTTCGGCTGGCCCTACATCGGACGCGTGGTGCGCGGCCAGACGCTCTCGCTGCGCGAACGCGAGTACGTCGAGGCGGCCCGCTCGCTGGGCGCCGGGCGGTTCTACATCCTGTTCAAGGAGCTGCTGCCCAACCTGGTCGCGCCCATCATCGTGTACACGACGATGATGATCCCCACCAACATCCTCACCGAGGCGGCACTCAGCTTCCTGGGCGTCGGCGTCAAGCCGCCCACGCCCTCCTGGGGGCAGATGCTCTCGAACGCGATCGACTACTACGACTCGGACCCCATGTACATGGTGATCCCGGGCGTGGCGATCTTCATCACCGTTCTGGCCTTCAACCTCTTCGGCGACGGCGTGCGCGACGCGCTCGACCCGAAGGGCTCCCGCTGAACTGCCGTACCGCAAGCGTCCCGTGGCGCAAGACACGGGGTCTCTCATCAATTCCGGAGGATCCGAGATCGTGACTACCCAACGCACCTCAGGGCGGCGCAAGCAGGCCATGGCCGCTGCCGCGGTGGTCGCCGCGCTGCTGACCACGGCGGCGTGCGGCGGCGGTGGCAAGGACGGCGACAAGGGCTCGAAGAACGGCGCGGCCGGCTTCGACGCCGCGAACAACAAGGTGGCCCAGGCCGACCAGGTGAAGAAGGGCGGCACGCTGAAGTTCGCCGCTCCGCAGGACGCCGACTCGTGGGACACCACCCGCGGCTACTACGGCTTCATGTGGAACTTCGCGCGCTACTACAGCCGCCAGCTCGTCACGAACAAGACGGAGCCCGGCAAGGCCGGCACCGAGCTGACCCCGGACCTCGCCACCGGTCTCGCCAAGATCAGCGACGACGGCAAGACCTACACGTACACCCTGCGTGACGACATCACGTGGGAGGACGGCAAGCCGATCACGTCCAAGGACATCAAGTACGGCATCGAGCGCGTGTGGGCGCAGGACGTGCTGTCCGGCGGCCCGACGTACCTGAAGGAGGTGCTCGACCCCAAGGGCGAGTACCAGGGCCCGTACAAGGACAAGTCCCCGGACAAGCTCGGCCTGAAGGCCATCGAGACGCCGAACGACAAGACCATCGTCTTCAAGCTGCCGGCGGCCAACTCCGACTTCGAGGAGATGCTGGCCCTCATCTCGGCCTCCCCGGTCCGCCAGGACAAGGACACCAAGTCCAAGTACGCGCTGCGTCCGTTCTCCTCCGGCCCGTACAAGTTCGAGTCCTACAGCCCGGGCAAGGAACTGACGCTGGTCCGCAACACCGCCTGGAAGCAGTCCTCGGACCCGATCCGCAAGGCGTACCCGGACAAGATCACGGTCAAGTTCTTCTCGAACGCCAACGACCTGGACGCCCGTCTGATCGCCGGTGACTACGACCTGGACCTGGCGCAGACCAGCCTCTCCCCGCAGGGCCGTTCCACCGCCCTGAAGGAGCACAAGGACAACCTGGACAACCCGATCTCCGGGTACATCCGCTACGCGGCCCTCGCGCAGAACGTGAAGCCGTTCGACAACATCCACTGCCGCAAGGCGGTGCTCTACGGCGCCGACCACGTCTCGCTCCAGACCGCGCGCGGCGGCCCCGTGGCCGGCGGTGACATCGGCACCAACATGCTGCCCCCGGGCGTCCCGGGCGGCGAGGGCCAGAAGTACGACCCGTACGGCATGGCCGGTGCGAACAAGAGCGGCAACGTCGCCAAGGCCAAGGAAGAGCTGAAGGCCTGCGGCCAGCCGAACGGCTTCAAGACCAAGATCGCGGTCCGCAACAACAAGCCCGCCGAGGTCGCGACCGCCGAGTCGCTCCAGGCGTCGCTGAAGAAGGTCGGCATCGACGTCGAGATCGACCAGTACGACGGTGCGCAGAACTCCAGCGTGGTCGGCAGCCCCTCGAACGTGAAGAAGAAGGGCTACGGCATCATCATCATGGGCTGGGGTGCCGACTTCCCGTCGGTCCAGGGCTACGGCCTGCCGCTGTGGCACAGCAAGTACATCCTGGAGAGCGCCAACAACAACTACGCGCTCATCAACGACAAGACGATCGACGGCCTCTTCGCCGACTACACGAAGACGCTGGACGACGCCGAGAAGACCCGCATCGCCACGGAGATCAACCACAAGGTGATGGAGGGCGCGTACTACCTGCCCTTCGTCTTCGAGCGGTTCCTGAACTGGCGCTCGGACCGGCTGGCGAACGTCTACACCACTGACGCGTACAGCGGTATGTACGACTTCGTCAACCTCGGCCTGAAGAACACGAAGTAACCGGCACACCCGCCGTACGGCACGAAAGGCAGGTGAAGGCCGGCGCGGCGTGACCGCGGGCCCCGGATGACCTCCGGCGGCCCGCGGTCCGCGGCGGGCCGTTAGCTGTGCTCGCTTACCTCATCAGGCGGTTGTTCGCCGCCGTAGTGATGCTCGTGGTCATCGTCCTGGTGGTCTTCAGCATCTTCTTCCTCATCCCCAAGTGGGCGGGCGTCGACGTCGCCCTGAACTTCGTGGGCAAGCAGGCCGACCCCGCCGCCGTCGAGGGCGTGCGGCAGAAGCTGGGCCTCGGCGAGCCGATCTACGCGCAGGTCTGGGAGTTCTTCAAGGGCATCTTCGTCGGCCGGACCTACTCCGGCGGCGGTGACGTCACCGAGTGCGCCGCGCCGTGCTTCGGCTACTCCTTCCGCAGCGAACAGGCCATCTGGCCGGTGCTGACCGACCGCTTCCCGGTGACCCTGGGGCTGGCGCTCGGCGCTGCCGTGCTGTGGCTGCTCTTCGGCCTCGCCGCGGGTGTGCTCTCCGCCCTCAAGCGGGGCAGCCTCTGGGACCGCGGCGCGATGATCGTGGCCCTGGCGGGTGTCTCCCTGCCCATCTACTTCACCGGCCTGCTCAGCCTCGCGATCTTCTCCTACGGTCTCGGCTGGATCGACGGTGAGTACGTGCCCCTGGAGGACGGCCTCGGCGGCTGGCTGGACGGCATGATCCTGCCCTGGATCACGCTGGCCTTCCTCTACGCGGCCATGTACGCCCGCATCACCCGCGCCACCATGCTGGAGATCCTCGGCGAGGACTACATCCGCACCGCCCGCGCCAAGGGCCTGCGGGAGCCGGTCGTCATCCGCAAGCACGCCATGCGCTCCACGATGACGCCCATCCTCACCATGCTCGGCATGGACCTCGGCGCCCTGATCGGCGGGGCGATCCTGACCGAGACCACGTTCTCCCTGCCCGGCCTCGGCCAGGCCGTGCTGAACGCGATCAAGAACCAGGACCTGCCCATCATCCTGGGTGTCACCCTGATCACTTCTCTCGCGGTGCTCATCGCCAACCTCGTGGTGGACGTCCTGTACGCCGTGATCGACCCCCGAGTGAGGCTCTCATGACCGAACTCAGCAAGACCGGCGCGGCCGTGGGCGAGCCCGCCACCGGCGCCGCGCCCACCGCCTTCCTGGAAGTGCGCGACCTGAGGGTGCACTTCCCGACCGACGACGGTCTGGTGAAGTCCGTCGACGGGCTCAGCTTCCAGCTGGAGAAGGGCAAGACCCTCGGCATCGTGGGCGAGTCCGGCTCCGGCAAGTCGGTGACCTCGCTCGGCATCATGGGCCTGCACACGGCCGGCAACTACGGCAAGCGCAAGCCGCAGATCTCCGGTGAGATCTGGCTGAACGGCACCGAGCTGCTGACGGCCGACCCGGACCAGGTGCGCCGGATGCGCGGCCGCGAGATGGCGATGATCTTCCAGGACCCGCTGTCCGCGCTGCACCCGTACTACACGATCGGCCAGCAGATCGTGGAGGCGTACCGGATCCACCACGACGTCGACAAGAAGACCGCCAAGCGCCGCGCGGTCGAGATGCTCGACCGGGTCGGCATCCCGCAGCCCGACAAGCGCGTCGACAACTACCCGCACGAGTTCTCCGGCGGTATGCGCCAGCGCGCGATGATCGCGATGTCGCTGGTCAACAACCCCGAGCTGCTCATCGCGGACGAGCCGACCACCGCCCTGGACGTCACCGTCCAGGCGCAGATCCTGGACCTGATCCGGGACCTGCAGAAGGAGTTCGGCTCGGCGGTCATCATCATCACCCACGACCTGGGCGTCGTCGCCGAGCTGGCCGACGACCTGCTGGTGATGTACGGCGGCCGGTGCGTCGAGCGCGGGCCCGCGGAGAAGGTGTTCTACGAGCCCCGCCACCCCTACACCTGGGGTCTGCTCGGCTCGATGCCGCGCCTCGACCGCGACCAGCAGGAGCGGCTGATCCCGGTCAAGGGCTCCCCGCCCTCGCTGATCAACGTCCCGTCGGGCTGCGCCTTCAACCCGCGCTGCCCGTACGCGGACCTGCCGAAGGACAACGTCACCCGCACGGTCCGCCCGGAGCTGACCGAGGTCGGCAGCCGGCACTGGGCCGCCTGCCACATGTCGCAGGAGCAGCGGGAGCGTATCTGGACCGAAGAGATTGCGCCGAAGCTGTGAGTGACGAGAAAGCGGTGACGATTCCCGCGCAGAGCGAGGGCACCCGTGCCGAGCGCGAGGTGCTGCTGAAGGTCACCGGCCTGCAGAAGCACTTCCCGATCAAGAAGGGGCTGCTCAAGCGGCAGGTCGGCGCGGTCCACGCGGTCGACGGGATCGACTTCGAGGTCCGTTCCGGTGAGACGCTGGGCGTGGTCGGCGAGTCCGGCTGCGGCAAGTCGACGATGGGCCGGCTGATCACCCGGCTGCTGGAGCCGACCGGCGGCACGGTCGAGTTCGAGGGCAAGGACATCACGCACCTCGGCGTGGCGGGCATGCGTCCGCTGCGCCGCGATGTGCAGATGATCTTCCAGGACCCGTACTCGTCGCTGAACCCGCGCCACACCATCGGCACGATCATCGGCGCCCCCTTCAAGCTCCAGGGCGTCGAGCCCGAGGGCGGCATCAAGAAGGAGGTGCAGCGGCTGCTGTCGGTGGTCGGGCTCAACCCCGAGCACTACAACCGCTACCCGCACGAGTTCTCCGGCGGCCAGCGCCAGCGCATCGGCATCGCCCGGGCGCTCGCGCTGAACCCGAAGCTGGTCGTGGCCGACGAGCCGGTGTCCGCGCTGGACGTGTCGATCCAGGCGCAGGTGGTCAACCTGCTGGACGACCTCCAGCAGGAGCTCGGCCTGACGTATGTGATCATCGCGCACGACCTGTCGGTGGTCCGGCACGTCTCGGACCGCATCGCGGTGATGTACCTCGGCAAGATCGTGGAGCTGGCCGACCGCGACCTGCTCTACAAGACGCCGATGCACCCGTACACCAAGGCGCTGATGTCGGCGGTGCCGATCCCGGACCCGGCCCGCAAGACCGCCAAGAGCGAGCGGATCCTGCTCAAGGGCGACGTGCCCTCGCCGATCTCCCCGCCGTCCGGCTGCCGGTTCCACACCCGGTGCTGGAAGGCGACGGAGATCTGCAAGAAGACCGAGCCGCCGCTGGTCGAGCTGCGTCCCGGCCAGCGGGTCGCCTGCCACCACCCGGAGAACTTCGAGGACCAGCAGCCGCAGGACACCGTGCTGCTGACCGCCGCGAAGGAGGCGGCCGAGCTGGTCTCCGACAAGGTGCTCGCGGAGTCGGCCGAGACGTCGGCGGCGGTGGCCGCCGAGCTGACGGGCGACGCCGGGGTCCCCGCCGAGGCGGAGGCCGGGCCGGAGTCCGGGACCGAGGCGGCGGAGGCCGGCGGGACGACGGCCGGGGTGACGGAGACCGAGGCCGCGGAGAGCGGCGCCACCGGGGCCGACGCGCTCGCGCCGCGCCCGTCGGACACCGAGGCCACCTCGCCGAAGTCCGTGACCAAGGACAAGTGACGCCGGACACCGGACCGACGACGGACCCCCGCCTTCGTTTGTAAGGCGGGGGTCCGTCGTCAGGTGAGAATGGCAGGGTGCTCCAGCAACTGTTCACCCCGTCCGTCCAGCACACCCTGGATCTGATCGGCATCTTCGTCTTCGCGATCTCCGGTGCGCTGCTGGCCGTCCGCAAGAACTTCGACGTCTTCGGCATCGCCGTGCTCGCCGAGGTCACCGCGCTGGGCGGCGGGCTCTTCCGGGACCTGATCATCGGTGCCGTACCGCCGGCCGCCTTCACGGACCTGGGGTACTTCCTGACCCCGCTGCTCGCCGCGCTGCTCGTGTTCTTCCTCCACCCGCAGGTGGAGCGCATCCAGACCGGGGTGAACGTCTTCGACGCCGCCGGGCTCGGCCTGTTCTGCGTCTCCGGGACGACGAAGGCGTACGAGTACGGCCTGGGCCTGACCGCCTCGGCGGCGCTCGGCCTGGCCACCGCGGTCGGCGGCGGTGTGCTGCGCGACGTGCTCGCCAACGAGGTGCCCTCGCTGCTGCGCTGGGACCGCGACCTGTACGCGGTGCCCGCGATGGTGGGCGCCACGATGGTGGTGCTGTGCATCAGGTTCGACGCGCTGACCCCGGTCACCTCGGGGATCGCCGTGGTCACCGCGTTCGTGCTGCGGCTGCTGGCGATGCGCTTCCACTGGCGGGCGCCGCGGGCCTGGAACCGGCGGTCCACGGTCCGCGAGGAGGATCCCGCAAAAGCTACCGCTTAGTAATTGTCTGTTGTACCGTACCGCCATGGCTCAGGCATCCCAGGCGACGATCGGCGACAGCGAGTTCGACCGCGACACGGCCGTCACCCGCCGCGCGGACGGCGTCTACGACATCGACCTCTCCGCCGGCTGGACCATCATCAACGCCGTCAACGGCGGCTACCTCCTCGCCGTCCTCGGCCGCGCCCTGGCCGACCACCTGCCGCACCCCGACCCCTTCACGGTCTCCGCGCACTACCTGACCGCCTCCCAGCCGGGCCCCGCGGTCGTGCGCACCCAGACCGTCCGCACCGGCCGCACCCTCTCCACCGGCCAGGCCTCCCTCTTCCAGCTCGACGAGCAGGGCAACGAGGTCGAGCGGATCCGTGTCCTCGCCTCCTACGGCGACCTCGACGCCCTGCCCGACGACGTCCGCACCACGGCGCAGCCGCCCGCGATCCCGTCGATCGACCAGTGCTTCGGCCCCGACGACGCCCCGGCCCCGGTCCCCGGCAGCTCCGCCATCGCCGACCGGCTGATGCTCAAGCTCGACCCCGCCACCCTCGGCTGGGCGCTCGGCGCGCCCTCCGGGAAGGGCGAGATGCGGGCCTGGTTCGGCCTGAAGGACGGCCGCGACGCCGACCCCTTCTCGCTGCTGCTCGCGGTGGACGCGCTGCCGCCCACCGCCTTCGAACTCGGCCTGTCCGGCTGGGTTCCCACGGTCGAGCTCACCGTCCACGTCCGCTGCCGTCCGGCCCCCGGCCCGCTGCGCGTCGCCATCACCACCCGCAACCTCGCGGGCGGCTTCCTGGAGGAGGACGCGGAGGTCTGGGACAGCAGCGACCGCCTGGTCGCCCAGTCCCGCCAGCTGGCGAGGGCCCGGCTGTAGCCGGGCGGCGGCCACCGGCGCGGGGGAGCGCGCGACCGGCCCCAGCGTCCCGCGCCCGCCGGCCGCCGGGCCCGGCGACCGGGCGGGCACACCCGGCCGTCCCCCATAGCCTGACACGGTGAAGTCGGACCGCCTCCTCTCCATCCTGCTCCTGCTGCAGACCCGCGGCCGCGTGACGGCGGGCGAACTCGCCGAGCGGCTGGAAGTCTCCGTCCGCACGATCTACCGCGATATCGAGGCCCTCTCCGCCGCCGGCGTCCCGGTCTACGCCGAGCGCGGCCGGCACGGCGGCATCGAACTCCTCGCGGGCTTCCGCACCGACGTCACGGGACTGACCGCCGACGAGTCGCGGGCGCTGTTCGTCCTGGCCGCGCGGGGCGCCCACGCGGCCCTCGGCCTGGACGCCGCCCTCGCCTCCGCCCTGCGCAAGGTCATGGCGGCGCTCCCCGCCCCGCACCGCCCGGCCGCCGACGTCACCTCCCGGCGCATCCTCGTCGACGCCACCCGCTGGCTGGGCGGCCCCTCTCGGGACACCGACCTCGACGCGCTGCGGGACGCGGTCTTCGCCGACCGCCGGCTGCTGCTGCGCTACCGGCACGGCGGCACCGGCCGGACGCGCACCTACACCGTCGACCCGTACGGTCTGGTCGCCAAGGCGGGCGTCTGGTACCTGGTCGCGGACCGGCGGGCGAGGCCGCGGCTGTTCCGCGCCGACCGGGTGCGCTCCGCGCGACTGCTCGACGCCCCCGTGCGACGCCGTCCGGGCGTGGAACTCGCCGACGTGTGGGCGCAGTTGCGCCGTCGGGTGGAGGAGCGCCCCGGTGGGCTCGACGTCACCGCCCGGGTCCGGCGGGACCGCCTCGGCCTCTTCGTGCGCATCACCGGGCCCTGGCTGGCCGAGCGCCCCGACGACGCGGGCGACGGCGAGTGGGTCACCGTCCGGCTGTCGTACGGCGTCCTGGGCGAGGCCCGCGCACTGCTGCAGTTCGGCGACCAGGTGGAGGTCGTCTCCCCGCCGGAGGTCCGCGCGGAGCTGGCCCGGGCGGCGGCGTCCGTCACCCGGCTGTACGCGGGGGAGGGGTGACCGTCACGCGGTCGCGTCCCGCCAGTGGCGGCGGCCGATGCCGATCAGCCGGAGCTGGCGGGTGGCGAGCCGCTCGGCGCGCCGGCGCTCCTCCTCTGGTGCCTCCAGGGTCTCCAGGAAGAGCGAGGCGGTGCTGAGCATCTGGTCGACGTAGAGCCCGGCGAGCATCAGCAGGTCGTCGTCGCTCCAGCCCGCGGACTCCCGGTCGTCGGCCAGCTCGGTGCGCACCTCCTCGGTGAACCGGGCCAGTTGCTCCCGGATGGCCTCGCGCACCGGCTGGACTCCGCCGTGCCGTTCCCGGGCGATGAACCGGACGTGTGCGGGGTACGCGTCCACATGACGGGCGATCAGTGCGACGGCGCGCGTGATGCGTTCGTCGTGGTCGTCCACCGCGGACACCGTCGTCCGGATCATCGGGTGCAGGCTGCCCAGTGCCTCCTCGACCAGGGCCACGCCGAGATCGGCCGTGGAGCGGAAGTGCCGGTAGAAGGCGGTCGGTGCGACACCGACGGCACGGGTGACCTCGCGCAGGCCGAGGCTGCTCAGGCTCTGCTCCTCCAGCAGCCGCAACGCCGCGTCCAGGAGTGCCTGCCGGGTCTTCTGCTTCTGTGCCTGTCGGATGCCGAGGGTGTGACTCATGCCATGCAGTTAACAACTGTTCTCCGTAAGGGGGAAGACGTGAGACGCGCTAGACTGGGTAGTCAGTGAACAACTGTTATCGCAACCGTTCACCGAGAGAGGGGGAAACCCTCCATGTTCTTCCTGGTCGCCGCTCTGCTGCTGCTGGGCGTGGTCCTGGGCACCGTCGCCCACGCGCCGCTCACCTTCTCCGTCGCGGCCGGTGCGGTCATCGCCGTCTGGCTCGCCGTGTTCGCCGCCCGCGAGCGGCACGCCCGCCGCCACCACACCCCGTCCCACTGACGACACCCACGCATGACCGGGAGCTGACCGACATGCATCTCACCGCACCGGCCACCCGCCGCACCGGCATCCGCGACACCGACGGCATGGCCGTCGCGTCCTTCGTCCTCGGGCTGATCGGACTCCTCGTCTTCAACGTCTTCCTGGGACCCGTCGCCATCACCCTGGCGGGCATCGCGCTGTACCGGGGCACGCGGCGCCGCGGGCGCGCCCTGCTGGGCCTGGGCCTGGGCGTCGCCGACCTGCTGGTGCTGCTCGCCTTCGTGCAGGCCGACGGCACCGTCTCCTGGAGCTTCTAGGACCCGGCCGCCGACCGGTCTCCGAGGGTCCCGGTGCGGCGCGCCGTAGAATCGGCGTCACCATGGCATACCTCGACCACGCCGCGACCACCCCCATGCTCCCGGAGGCGGCAGAGGCACTGACCGCCCACCTGGGCGTCACGGGCAACGCCTCCTCCCTGCACGCGTCCGGCCGGCGGGCCCGCCGCACCGTCGAGGAAGCCCGCGAGACCCTCGCCGAGGCCCTGGGCGCCCGCCCCAGCGAGGTGGTCTTCACCTCCGGCGGCACCGAGGCCGACAACCTCGCCGTCAAGGGTCTGTACTGGGCCCGGCGCGACGCCGACCCCGCCCGCACCCGGGTCCTCGCCAGCCCCGTCGAGCACCACGCGGTGCTCGACGCGGTCCACTGGCTCGGCGAGCACGAGGGTGCCACCGTCGAGTACCTCCCGGTCGACGCGCACGGCCGGGTCCACCCGGACGCGCTGCGCGAGGCCATCGCCCGCGACCCCGGCTCCGTCGCCCTCGCCACCGTGATGTGGGCGAACAACGAGATCGGCACCGTCATGCCGGTCCGTGAACTCGCCGATACCGCCGCCGAGTTCGGCGTACCGCTGCACGCCGACGCGGTCCAGGCGGTCGGCCAGCTGCCGGTCGACTTCGGCGCCTCCCGCCTCGCCGCGATGACCGTCTCCGGCCACAAGATCGGCGGCCCGTACGGCATCGGCGCCCTGCTGCTGGGCCGGGAGTACGCCCCCGTCCCCGTGCTGCACGGCGGCGGCCAGGAACGGCACGTGCGCTCCGGCACCCTCGACGTCCCCGCCATCGCCTCCTTCGCGGTCGCCGGACGGCACGCCGCCGAGCACCGCGAACGCTTCGCCCGGGAGATCGGCGCCCTGCGCGACGACCTGGTCGCGGCGGTGCGCACGGCCGTCCCCGACGCGATCCTCGGCGGCGACCCGGTCGACCGGCTCCCCGCCAACGCCCACTTCACCTTCCCCGGCTGCGAGGGCGACTCCCTGCTGCTCCTCCTGGACGCCCAGGGCATCGAGTGCTCCACCGGCTCCGCCTGCACCGCGGGCGTCGCCCAGCCCAGCCATGTGCTGCTCGCCACCGGCACCGACCCGGACCTGGCCCGCGGCACCCTGCGCTTCTCCCTCGGCCACACCTCCACGGCCGCCGACGTCGAGGCGGTCGCCAAGGCCATCGGGCCGGCGGTGGAACGGGCCCGGGCTGCGGGGCTCACCTAGGGCCTGTGGTTTGGATCACCCCGGCGTCGCGGGGCCTGGCACGCGCATCCGCGGCGTTGTCGTCGGTCGCCGACGCTCCGCGTCGACTCCCTCCTCCGCCGTGCAGCCGCACGCACCAGACCCCGCTCGGGTCGGTCGAGAGGCTCCCGACCTCAAGCCGGGCTGATCCGAACGAAAGGCCCTAGACTCCGGCCGGGCACGCGAAAGGACCTACGAGACGGGTTCCCTTCGCCGGTATTGCCCGGATCAGGTGGCTGGGGGTCGCCGTCCGGTCTCCCCGACCTTCCGGCCTCTCAGCCCGACCGTCGACGTCGGCACTGGCGGAAGCCTCTGCGTCTCGCCAGAGTCGGCAGCTCCGGTCGAACTCCCTCACTCGTCCCGTAGGCCTACCGCCAGGATAGGACGGTCAAAGGGGAATGCAACCGGGCAGAACGGATATTTTTCCGTTGCCTGCGGCCTCAGGCCCGCGCCGCCGTACGCGCCCGCCGCACCAGCCCCAGATACCGCTCCCAGTCCCAGTGCGGCCCCGGATCCGTGTGGTCCGTCCCCGGCACCTCCACGTGCCCGATGATGTGCTCCCGGTCGACCGGGATGTCGTACCTGCGGCAGATCCCCGCCGTCAGACGGGCCGACGCGGCGTACATCGCGTCGGTGAAGTCCTGCGGACGGTCGACGAAGCCGGCGTGCTCGATGCCGATGCTCCGCTCGTTGAAGTCCCGGTTGCCCGCGTGGTACGCCACGTCCAGCTCGCGGATCATCTGGGCGACCCGGCCGTCCTGCCCGACGACGTAGTGCGACGCGGCGCCGTGCTCCGGGTCCTGGAACACCTTCACCGCGCTGTCGAAACTGCCCTGGGTGACATGGACGACCACCATCTCTATCGGGTAGTCGTCCGGCCGGTCCGCCCAGCGGAAGTTGGCCGGGGAGGCCGCCACCCAGCGCGCCCCCCGGTAGTCGACCGCGCCCTTCACCCGGGGCTTGTCCACCCCCGGCACCCGGTACCACAGCCGTGACAGCTCGTCGCGCGCCAGCACGGCGCCCGTGCCCAGCACGGCCGCCGCCCCGCCCACGATCAGCGAACGGCGCCCGATCCGCCGCCCCGAGCCGTCCTTCGTCTCTCCCATGTGATCGAGAACGGATACTCGCGGGCTCCGGTTCCCGCGCCCCCGTACCCTGGAGGGGTTATGACTGACACCCCGCAGCGCTCCCGCCCGCTCCGCGTCCTCGCCGCCATGTCCGGCGGCGTCGACTCAGCCGTCGCCGCCGCCCGCGCGGCCGAGGCAGGCCACGACGTGACCGGCGTCCACCTCGCGCTCTCCGCGAACCCCCAGTCCTTCCGCACGGGCGCACGGGGCTGTTGCACGATCGAGGACTCGCGGGACGCCCGCCGCGCGGCCGACGTCATCGGCATCCCGTTCTACGTCTGGGACCTCGCCGACCGCTTCCGCGAGGATGTCGTCGAGGACTTCGTCGCCGAGTACGAGGCGGGCCGCACCCCCAACCCGTGCCTGCGCTGCAACGAGAAGATCAAGTTCGCCGCGCTGCTGGACAAGGCGCTCGCCCTCGGCTTCGACGCGGTCTGCACCGGCCACTACGCGAAGGTGATCGTCCGCGAGGACGGCACCCGTGAGCTGCACCGCGCCTCCGACATGGCCAAGGACCAGTCGTACGTCCTCGGTGTCCTGGACGACCGGCAGCTCGCCCACGCCATGTTCCCCCTCGGCGACACGGTCACCACCAAGGACGAGATCCGCGCGGAGGCCGAGCGCCGCGGCCTGGCGGTCGCGAAGAAGCCGGACTCGCACGACATCTGCTTCATCGCCGACGGCGACACCCAGGGCTTCCTCGCGAAGCGGCTGGGCAGGGCCGAGGGCGACATCGTCGACGAGGCCGGCAACAAGCTGGGCACCCACGAGGGCGCCTACGGCTTCACCATCGGGCAGCGCAAGGGCCTGCGCATCGGCACCCCCGCCCCCGACGGCAAGCCGCGCTACGTCCTCGACATCTCGCCCGTGAACAACACCGTCACCGTGGGCCCCGCCGAGGCCCTCGACGTCACCGCCCTCACCGCGATCAGGCCCCGCTGGTGCGGCACGGCCCCCGCCGGGCCCGGCACCTACACCGCCCAGCTGCGCGCCCACGGCGACGAGACGGAGGTGACGGCGGAGGTGGTCGACGGCGAACTGCGCGTCCGCTTCGCCGAGCCGGTCCGCGGCGTCGCCCCCGGCCAGGCGA
Source organism: Streptomyces glaucescens (assembly GCF_000761215.1). Classification (GTDB taxonomy): domain Bacteria; phylum Actinomycetota; class Actinomycetes; order Streptomycetales; family Streptomycetaceae; genus Streptomyces; species Streptomyces glaucescens_B. Next base: position 5,348,405 of record NZ_CP009438.1, read on the forward strand.
TCGTGCTGTACGACGGCACGCGCGTGGTGGGTTCGGCGACGATCGCGGCGACGGTGCGGGAGCCGGCCCGGGTGGCCTGAGCGGCCGGCGGACCCGGGGCCCACGCTCCGGATCACTCCACTTCGACCTCGTAGAAGCACAGGTGCCCCTTGATCGCGGCGACGTCCGGCTTGGGATCCGGGTACGACCAGACCAGGTCGGGCGCGTCCGGCAGCGACCAGTACGACGCGGTGCCCTTGAACGGGCAGTGGGTGTGCGTCCCGGACGGGGTCAGCAGATCGAGCCGGACGTCCTCGGCGGGCAGGTAGTACCGCACCGGACAGCCGGTCTCCCGCAGCACCAGGGGCCGCGCGCTGTCGGCCAGCACCCGCCCGTCGCGTACGACCCGGACCCGCCGGGTGCCCTGCTCGATGGTGATCGTGTGTCCTTTGGCCATGCCGGGACAGCGCGCGCGGGAGGCCGCTTGTTCCCGCGTACGGTGGACGCCATGAACATCTGCGTCTTCCTCTCCGCCGCCGACCTCGACGACCGCTACACCCGCCCGGCGAGGGAGTTCGCCGAACTCCTGGGCAAGGGCGGGCACACGCTCGTCTGGGGCGGCTCCGACGTCGGCCTGATGAAGGTCGTCGCGGACGGCGTGCAGGAGGCGGGCGGACGGATCGTCGGCGTCTCGGTGGACTTCCTCGCCGCCAAGGCGCGCCCGGGCGCCGACGAGATGATCGTCGCGAGCGACCTCGCCGAGCGCAAGCGGCTGCTCCTGGAGAAGTCCGACGCCGTGGTGATCATGGTGGGCGGCACCGGGACGCTGGACGAGGCGACCGAGATCCTGGAGCTGAAGAAGCACGGCCGGACCGAGAAGCCGGTGGTCCTGCTGAACACCGCGGGCTTCTACGACGGCCTCAAGGAGCAGTTCCGGCGCATGGAGGACGAGGGCTTCCTGCCCCGCCCGCTGACCGACCTGGTGTTCTTCGCCGAGGAGCCGGTCGGGGCGCTCGCCTACCTGGAGGAGAGCCAGGGCATCGCGTGACCGCGCGGTGATGCGAGCATGGCGGGCATGGCTACACATGTGATCACCGGAGCGGGCTCCGGCATCGGCGCGGCCGTCGCCCGCCGCCTGCACGCGCGCGGGGACGAGCTCGTGCTGCACGCGCGGGACGCGGCCCGCGCCAAGGAGCTGGCCGCCGAGTTCCCCGGCGCCCGCACCCTCGTCGGCGACCTCTCCGACCCCGACAAGCTGAGCTGGGCCTTCTCCCACCAGAGCCTCCCGGACCGCGTCGACTCGCTGCTGCACATCGCGGGCGTGGTCGAGCTGGGCCGGGTAGGCGACCTGACCCCCAAGTCCTGGCGCCACCAGCTCAACGTCAACCTGATCGCCCCCGCCGAGCTGACCCGCCACTTCCTGCCCCAGCTCCGGGCCACCCGCGGCCACGTGATCTTCGTCAACTCCGGCGCCGGCCTGAACGCGCACGCCGACTGGTCCGCGTACGCCGCCTCCAAGCACGGCCTGAAGGCCCTCGCCGACTCCCTGCGCCACGAGGAACACGCGAACGGCGTCCGGGTCACCTCCGTCTACCCGGGCCGCACCGCCAGCCCCATGCAGGCCAAGGTCCACCAGCAGGAGGGCAAGGACTACGACCCGTCGAAGTGGATCGACCCCGAGTCGGTCGCCACGACCGTCCTCATGTCCCTGGACCTCCCCAGGGACGCGGAGATCAACGACGTGACGGTCCGCCCGGGCCGCTGAGCGGTCCGCCGGACACCCCCCGGCGCTGCGCCGGACCCGGCTCCCCCGGCCCGTCCGGCCTTCGAGGACACGGCCGTCCGGGGCCGGAAGGGCCGGGGACGCGGCCCCCGGGCGGGGGTGCGGGGCAGCCCCCGCCGCGATCCCGGGCTTCAGCCGGAATCCGGGGCTTCCGCCGGAGTCCGGCGGCGGGCCCCGCGGCGGCAACGGGACGGGAGGGGTGAGGGCGGCGGGGGCGAATCCGCCGCGCCACCGGAGGCTTAGGCTTCCCATGTGAGTGACAACACCCAGTTCACCCTCGCCCCCGCCACCGGCATCGGCTCGATGCCCGGCGGGGACGCCCGAGAGACCGCCAAGACCGTCACCGGCTCCTTCGAGGACTTCCCGTACCTCGCCGAGCTCCCCGCCCGCGGCCCCGGCGCGGACATGATCGGCCGTACCGCCGGCATGCTCGTCGAGGTGTACGCGCGCGTGGAGCCCAGCGGCTGGCGCGTCGGCGACCGCCCGGGCCGGGACACCAGGCGCGCCCGCTCCTGGCTCGTCGAGGACCTGGACGCCCTGGAGGAGTTCACCCAGGGGTACGAGGGCCCGCTGAAGGTGCAGGCCGTCGGCCCGTGGACGCTCGCCGCCGCGCTGGAGCTGAAGAACGGCGAGGCCGCCCTCTCCGACCCCGGCGCCTGCCGCGACCTCACCGCCTCGCTCGCCGAGGGCCTGCGCCTGCACCTGGACGACGTGCGCCGCCGGATTCCCGGCGCCCGCCTCGTGCTCCAGCTCGACGAGCCGTCCCTGACCGCCGTCCTGAGCGGCCGGGTCAGGACCGCCAGCGGCTACCGCACCCACCGCGCCGTGGACCGCCAGGTCGTCGAGCAGGGCCTGCGCGAGGTGGTCGGCGTGCACGACGGCGGCCCGGTCGTGGTCCACTCCTGCGCCCCGGAGGTCCCGTTCGCCCTGCTGCGCCGGGCCGGTGCCGACGGGGTGTCGTTCGACTTCTCACTCCTCACCGAGCGTGACGACGAGGCGATCGGCGAGGCGGCGGAGAGCGGCACCCGGCTGTTCGCCGGTGTCGTGCCGAGCACGGACGGCCGATTGTCAGACCCTGCCGGTAGCGTCATGGGTGTCAGGACGCTGTGGCGCAGGCTGGGGCTGTCACCGGCGCTTCTCGCGGAGGCGGTCACGGTCACGCCGACGTGCGGGCTCGCGGGTGCCTCCCCGGACTACGCACGCCGGGCACTCGCCCACTGCGTCCGGGCGGCGAGATCCCTCGCGGACAACCCAGAGTAACGGGAGGACAACACGGTGGCCGGCGACAGGCAAGCGGAGAGCACGGTGCCCACCGAGGCACGGGAGAAGCACGCGCAGCTCGCTGAGCAGATCGAGGAGCACCGCTTCCGGTACTACGTGAAGGACGCTCCCGTCATCAGCGACGCGGAGTTCGACCGGCTGCTGCGCACGCTGGAGGCCCTGGAGGAGGAGCACCCGGAGCTGCGCACCCCGGACTCGCCGACCCAGAAGGTCGCCGGTGCCTACGAGACGGACTTCACCTCCGTCGAGCACCGCCAGCGCATGCTGTCGCTGGACAACGTCTTCGACGACGTGGAGCTGGCCGCCTGGGCCGAGCGCGTCCACAAGGACGTCGGCAGCACCCCGCACCACTTCCTGTGCGAGCTGAAGGTCGACGGCCTCGCCGTGAACCTCACCTACGAGCACGGCCGCCTCACCCGCGCGGCGACCCGGGGCGACGGCCGCACCGGCGAGGACATCACGCCGAACGTGCGCACGATCGCGGAGATCCCGGACCGCCTGACCGGCGACCGCGTCCCGGACCTGGTGGAGATCCGCGGCGAGGTCTACTTCCCGATGGAGAAGTTCGAGGGGCTGAACGCCCGACTGATCGCGGCCGGCGACAAGCCCTTCGCCAACCCGCGCAACGCCGCCGCGGGCTCGCTGCGGCAGAAGGACCCCCGGGTCACCGCCACCCGCCCGCTGCACATGGTGGTGCACGGCATCGGCGCCCTGGAGGGCTTCAGCGGGCTGACCCGCCTCTCGGAGGCGTACGACCTGCTGCGCACCTGGGGCCTGCCCACCTCCCGGCACAACAAGGTGGTCGACGGCCTCGACGGCGTACGGGAGTTCATCGCGTACTACGGCGAGAACCGCCACTCCGTGGAGCACGAGATCGACGGTGTGGTCGTCAAGCTCGACGAGATCCCGCTCCAGGGCCGGCTGGGGTCCACCTCCCGCGCGCCCCGCTGGGCGATCGCGTACAAGTACGCGCCGGAGGAGGTCAACACCAAGCTCGTCAACATCCGGGTGGGTGTCGGCCGCACCGGCCGTGTCACTCCGTACGCGCAGGTGGAGCCGGTGACGGTGGCCGGCTCCGAGGTCGAGTTCGCCACCCTGCACAACCAGGACGTGGTCAAGGCCAAGGGCGTCCTCATCGGGGACACGGTGGTGCTGCGCAAGGCCGGTGACGTGATCCCGGAGATCCTGGGCCCGGTCGTGGACCTGCGCGACGGCACCGAGCGCGAGTTCGTGATGCCGTCGGAGTGCCCCGAGTGCGGGACGCCGCTGCGGCCGATGAAGGAGGGCGACGTCGATCTGCGCTGCCCGAACTCCCGTACGTGCCCGGCACAGTTGCGCGAGCGCCTGTTCTACCTCGCGGGCCGCAAGGCGCTGGACATCGAGCACTTCGGCTACGTCGCCGCCGCCGCCCTCACCAAGCCGCTGGAGCCCGCGGACCCGCCGCTGAAGGACGAGGGCGATCTGTTCGACCTCACCGTGGAGCAGTTGCTGCCCATCAAGGCGTACGTCCTCGACCAGGACAGCGGCCTGCCGAAGCGGGATCCGAAGACCGGCGAGGAGAAGATCGCCACGGTCTTCGCCAACCAGCAGGGCGAGCCCAAGAAGAACGCGCTGGCGATGCTGGAGAACATCGCGGCGGCCAAGCGGCGCCCGCTCGCCCGCGTCCTGACGGGCCTGTCGATCCGTCACGTCGGGCCGGTCGCCGCCGAGGCGCTGGCCCGCGAGTTCCGCTCCATCGACCGGATCGAACAGGCGACCGAGGAGGAGCTGGCGGGCACCGAGGGGGTCGGGCCGATCATCGCCGCCTCCCTCAAGGAGTGGTTCGCCGAGGACTGGCACCAGGAGATCCTGCGCAAGTGGCGCGCGGCCGGCGTGCGCATGGAGGACGAGCGCACCGGCGAGGCCGAGGGCCCGCGCCCGCTGGAGGGTCTGACCGTCGTCGTCACGGGCACCCTGGAGCACTTCACGCGCGACGGCGCCAAGGACGCCCTGCAGAGCCGGGGTGCGAAGGTGACCGGCTCGGTTTCGAAGAAGACGTCATTCGTCGTTGTGGGTGACAACCCTGGATCGAAATATGACAAGGCGATGCAGCTGAAGGTGCCGGTCCTGAACGAGGACGGCTTCAACGTCCTGCTGGAGCAGGGGCCTGAGGCGGCGTCGGACGCCGCGCTCCCGGTCGAGGAGTAGCGGTTGAAGACCACCCGATCGGCGCATATCAGATGCATAAGGGCGGCCAGGGCGCATTCGGGCAACCGTCGACGACCGCTGCCCGTGGAAGCGTTCCGCGGCCTACTGTGGGGATGTGCGCCTGCCGCGCCCAGCCGCGGCGGGGGCGTCCCCGGCTCCCGAGGAGCGCGGGCAACGGTTCTCCGACGGCGCCGCTGAAGGCTGTCGGGCATCGGTCGCGGGGCGTGGGCACCGCCGGCTGTGAGAGGGACGGGAATGGAACCGACCGAGAGCGCCGCCCCGGATGCACGGCTGCGCCGGTTGGCCGGCGTCTGGCGAGGCGGCCGCCGGCCCGCCCGGAGCGCGGGCCCGTGCGAGAGTGCCCCGGGAGCGTCCGCCACCGCGGCCGGCCCCGGCGCCGTGGGACCGGCCGCCGTGCGCGGCACCGGGCCGGCCGGGCACGACGGCGAACGGCACCTGCCCTGGCCCGCGTTGCACGCGGGTGTCGTCGCCGCCGCCGGGTTCGCGCTCGGCGCCGGTTTCCTGGGCGCCTTCACCGGCCACCACCCGCTCTTCCCGTCCGGCACCGCCGGCTGGTCGCTCGCCCTGCTGACCGGGATCATCGTCGGCCACCTGGTGCTGCTCGGCCGCGCCCGCTGGTGGGGCGGCACCGGTTCCGGCGCCGCCCTCACCCTGGCCGTGCTGCTGCTGTACGGCTGGGTGCCGGCCGGCCTGGTCAGCCTGACCGTCGTCGTGCTGGTCGGCGTGGCCCGGCGCCACCGCTGGCGGCAGGGCGTGCTGCACGGCGCGGTCGACGTCCTCGGCATCGGCGCCGGCGCGCTGGTCCTCCTCGCCTTCGGCCGGGTGCCGTCCGTGCAGAGGCCCTGGAACCCCGACACGTGGACGCTCTACACGGCTCCCAAGGTGGTGCTGGTCGCGGCCGTCTACCTCCTCGTGACCCGCGTCCTGCTGTGGTACCTGCACGCGCCGCGCGCCGGTGGCCTGCCCACCGTCGCCCGCACCGCCCTGGTCCGGCAGGGACTCGTCGCGGTCGCGCTGCTCGGCATCGCCCCGCTGGTCTGTGTCGTCGCCGTCGACAAACCGATCCTGCTGCCGCTGTTCTCCATCCCGCTGATCGCCCTCGACTCCACCCTGTGGATGGCCCGGGCCCGCGCCGAGGAGCAGCTGCGCGACCCGCTCACCGGTCTGCCCAACCGCCAGTGGCTGCTGGAACGCATCTGGACCGCCCTCGACGACGCCGAGCGCATCGGCGCCCGGGCCGCCCTGGTGCTGATCGACCTCGACCGTTTCCGATCGGTCAACGACACCCTCGGGCATCCGGCCGGTGACCGGCTGCTGCTGCAGACCGCCGACCGGCTGCGACTGGCCCTGCCGCGCGGCGCGGAGGCCGCCCGGCTCGGCGGTGACGAGTTCGCCGTCTTACTTCCCGTCGCCGACTCCACCACCTCCGCCACCCGCATCGCCCGCGGCCTGGTGGCCGCCCTCAGCTCCCCGCTCGACCTCGACGGCCTGACCCTCGTCCTGGAGGCCAGCGCCGGAGTCGCCGTCTTCCCCGACCACGCGCTCGACGCGGAGGGGATGCTGCGCCGCGCGGACGTCGCCATGTACCAGGCGAAGCGGGACCGCACGGGCGTCGAGGTCTACGAGTCCAAGCGCGACTCGAACACCCCCGACCGGCTCGGTCTCCTCGCCGACCTGCGCCGGGCGCTGGACGCCCACGAGGTCGAGCTGCACTACCAGCCCAAGGTCCGCTTCGACGGCCAGGTCGCCGGCCTGGAGGCACTGGTGCGCTGGGTGCACCCCGAGCGCGGCAAGGTGCCGCCGGACGAGTTCATAGCGATCGCCGAGTCCTCCGGACTCATGCCCCACCTCACCGAGTACGTGCTGGAGACCGCGCTCGGCCAGGTCGCCCGGTGGCGCTCCCAGGGCCTGTTCGTCCCGGTCGCCGTCAACGTCTCCCCGCGCGACGTCCACACCCCCGGCTTCGCCGGCTCCGTCGCCGCCCGCCTCGCCCGCCACGGCGTCCCCGCCGGCGCGCTCCAGCTGGAGATCACCGAGCACGTCCTCCTGGAGGACCCGCAGCGCGCCGCCGACACCCTCGCCGGACTCACCGGCCACGGCGTGAAGATGTCCCTCGACGACTTCGGCACCGGCTACTCCTCCCTGGTCCACCTGCGCCGCCTCCCCGTCAGCGAGCTGAAGATCGACCGCTCCTTCGTGGCCCGGCTCGCCGTCGACACCGAGGACGCCGCGATCGTGCGCTGCACCGTCGACCTCGCCCACTCCCTCGGTCTCCTCGTGGTCGCCGAGGGCGTCGAGGACGACGAGACCTGGGAACGCCTGCGCGACCTGGGCTGCGACGCCGTACAGGGCTGGCTGGTCGCCGCGGCGATGCCGCCGGAGGAGACCACGGCCTGGCTGCGGGCGCGGGGGACCCGCGGGTGGCAGCGGCCCGCCGCGGCGCTGCCCGCGGCGGCGGGGGACGAGTAGCCCTCCGGCCGCGCGGGCGCGGGCGGCCGGAGGGCCCGTCCCGGTCGGTCGCGCGGTGCCGCCCGGGGCGGGCCGCGATACCGCCGAACCGTCCGGGCGGACGGCCCTCGCGGCCCCGGTACGGCCCCGGTGGGACCACCGCCGTCCCCCGTCCTGCCCCCTCACCACGAACCGTTTTCACGGGCAGGGGGCCGTGACCCATAGGATTGGGCCAAAACACTCACACTCACCCCAGAGGATCGCTGCATGCCTGGCATCACGCGCGAGGAGGTCGCCCACCTCGCCCGGCTGGCGCGTCTGGAGCTGAAGCCCGAAGAGCTCGACCACTTCGCGGGACAGCTGGACGACATCATCGGCGCGGTCGCCCGCGTCAGCGAGGTCGCCGACCAAGACGTACCGCCGACCTCGCACCCGCTCCCGCTGACGAACGTCATGCGCCCGGACGAGGTCCGCCCGTCGCTCACCCCCGAGCAGGCGCTCTCCGGCGCCCCCGCCCAGGAGCAGCAGCGTTTCAAGGTGCCGCAGATCCTGGGGGAGGAGTAACCCGTCATGACGGACATCATCAAGCTGACCGCGGCCGAGATCGCCGCGAAGATCGCTTCCGGCGAGCTGACCGCCGTCGAGGTGACCGAGGCGCACCTGGCCCGGATCGAGGCCGTCGACGAGAAGGTGCACGCCTTCCTGCACGTCGACCGCGAGGGCGCCCTCGCGCAGGCCCGCGCGGTCGACGAGAAGCGGGAGCGGGGCGAGCGGCTCGGCCCGCTGGCCGGTGTGCCGCTCGCGCTGAAGGACATCTTCACCACCGAGGGCGTGCCCACGACCGTCGGCTCGAAGATCCTCGAAGGCTGGATCCCGCCGTACGACGCGACCGTCACGCGCAAGCTGAAGGCCGCCGACGTCGTCATCCTCGGCAAGACCAACATGGACGAGTTCGCCATGGGGTCGTCGACGGAGAACAGCGCCTACGGGCCGACCGGCAACCCCTGGGACCTCACCAAGATCCCCGGCGGCTCCGGCGGCGGTTCCTCCGCCGCGCTGGCCGCCTTCGAGGCCCCGCTCGCCATCGGCACCGACACCGGCGGCTCCATCCGCCAGCCGGCCGCCGTGACCGGCACGGTCGGTGTGAAGCCGACGTACGGGGCCGTGTCCCGTTACGGCATGGTGGCGTTCTCGTCCTCCCTCGACCAGGGCGGCCCCTGCGCCCGTACGGTCCTGGACGCGGCGCTGCTGCACGAGGTCATCGCCGGGCACGACCCGCTGGACTCCACCTCCATCGACGTGCCGGTCCCGCCGGTCGTCGAGGCCGCCCGCAACGGCTCGGTCGCCGGCATGCGCGTCGGCGTGGTCAAGCAGTTCCGCGGCGAGGGCTACCAGGCCGGCGTCATCGAGCGGTTCGACGAGTCCGTCGCGCTGCTGAAGGAACTGGGCGCCGAGATCGTCGAGCTGGACTGCCCGTCCTTCGACCTCGCCCTGTCGGCGTACTACCTGATCGCCCCGTCCGAGTGCTCCTCCAACCTCGCCCGCTTCGACGGCCTGCGCTACGGCCTGCGGACCGGCGACGACGGCACCCGCTCCGCCGAGGAGGTCACCTCCCTCACCCGTGAGGCGGGCTTCGGGCCCGAGGTGAAGCGCCGCATCATGCTCGGCACGTACGCGCTCAGCTCCGGCTACTACGACGCGTACTACGGCAGCGCCCAGAAGGTCCGCACCCTCATCACGCGGGACTTCGAGAAGGCGTTCGAGCAGGTCGACGTGATCGTCTCCCCGACCACGCCGACCACCGCCTTCGCGATCGGCGAGCGCGCCGACGACCCCATGGCGATGTACCTCGCGGACCTGTGCACCATCCCGACCAACCTGGCGGGCAACGCGGCCATGTCGCTGCCCTGCGGTCTCGCCCCGGAGGACAACCTCCCGGTGGGCCTGCAGATCATCGCCCCGGCGATGCAGGACGACCGGCTGTACAAGGTCGGCGCCGCCGTCGAGGCGGCCTTCGTGGAAAAGTGGGGCCACCCGCTTCTGGAGGAGGCTCCGTCGCTGTGAGCAAGCTGTCGAAGGCCAAGGGCTTCAAGAAGTCCAAGAACGGCCTGTACCTGTCCATGGCCACCACCGCGTTCGGCGCGTTCAGCGTCGCCAAGCAGGCGAAGCTCGCCCGCGCCGAGAGCGACACGCTCCGTCTGGTCGACGCCGCCGTGTCCGCCGCCGCCATCGTCACCGGCCTCGCCATCCTCTACCGCGAGCTGAAGCGGCTGGGCGACGACGACGTCCTGCTGGGCTGAGAGGGAAGTTTCACCGTGACCACCACGACCGACCTGGTGTCGTACGAGGAAGCACTGGCGTCGTACGACCCCGTCATGGGCCTCGAGGTCCATGTCGAACTCGGCACCAAGACCAAGATGTTCTGCGGGTGCTCCACGGAGCTGGGCGCCGAGCCCAACGCGCAGACCTGCCCCGTCTGCCTCGGCCTGCCCGGCGCGCTGCCGGTCGTCAACGCGACCGGCGTCGAGTCCGCGATCAAGATCGGTCTCGCGCTGAACTGCGAGATCGCCGAGTGGTGCCGCTTCGCCCGGAAGAACTACTTCTATCCGGACATGCCGAAGAACTTCCAGACCTCCCAGTACGACGAGCCGATCGCCTTCAACGGCTACCTCGACGTGCAGCTGGAGGACGGCGAGACCTTCCGCGTGGAGATCGAGCGCGCCCACATGGAGGAGGACACCGGCAAGTCCACCCACGTCGGCGGCGCCACCGGCCGCATCCACGGCGCGTCCCACTCGCTGCTCGACTACAACCGCGCGGGCATCCCGCTCATCGAGATCGTCACCAAGCCGATCGTCGGTGCCGGCGAGCGCGCCCCCGAGGTCGCCCGGGCGTACGTCCGTGAGCTGCGCGAGGTCATCCGCGCGCTCGGCGTCTCCGAGGCCCGCATGGAGATGGGCCAGATGCGCTGCGACGTCAACCTGTCGCTGATGCCGAAGGGCGCCGAGCGGTTCGGCACGCGCTCCGAGACGAAGAACGTCAACTCGCTGCGGTCCGTGGAGCGCGCGGCCCGCTTCGAGATCCAGCGGCACGCGGCCGTGCTGTCGTCCGGCGGCACGATCGTCCAGGAGACCCGCCACTTCCACGAGGACACCGGATCCACGACCTCGGGCCGCGTGAAGGAGGAGGCCGAGGACTACCGGTACTTCCCGGAGCCCGACCTGGTGCCGGTCGCCCCGTCCCGCGAGTGGGTCGAGGAGATCCGCGCCGGACTGCCGGAGCTGCCGCTGGTCCGCCGCAACCGGCTCCGCGAGGAGTGGGGGATCTCCGGCACCGACATGCAGGCGATCCTCAACGCCGGTGCGCTGGACCCGATCGTCGCCACGATCGACGCCGGCGCCGACGCGGCGTCCGCCCGCAAGTGGTGGATGGGCGAGCTGGCCCGCAGCGCCAACGAGTCCGGCAAGGCGCTGGACGAGCTGGCGATCACGCCGGAGCAGGTGGCCCGCGTCGCCGAGCTGGTCACCAAGGGCGACCTCAACGACAAGCTGGCCCGCCAGGTCATCGAGGGCGTCCTCGCGGGCGAGGGCACCCCGGACGAGGTCGTCGAGAAGCGCGGTCTGAAGGTCGTCTCCGACGAGGGCGCGCTCACCGCCGCCGTCGACGAGGCCATCGCCGGCAACCCGGGCATCGCCGACAAGATCCGCGGCGGCAAGGTGGCCGCGGCCGGTGCCCTGGTCGGCGCGGTCATGAAGGCCACCCGCGGCCAGGCCGACGCGGCCCGCGTCAAGGAGCTGATCCTGGAGAAGCTGGGCGTCAGCGAGGGCTGATCTCCGTCTTCCGCCGCCCCGGGGGGACGCATCGCGACCGATGCGTCCCCCCAGGCACGTCCGGGGCGGCCTCGCCGTGACGGGACGAGCCCGAAGCCGAGGCCGCGGGCTCGCCCTGGGGCGAAGGTCCCGGCGGTTCCGCCCTCAGCGGCGGCGGCCCACCACGCGGGTGGCCCTCCTCAGCGGCGGCGGCCCACCACGCGGGCGAAGCCCAGCGACCGGCCCCGGTCCGCGCGGAGCATCCGGGCGCTCCGGCCGGCCGCCCGCACGTGCCACTCGTCGCCGCTCTCCGCCTCCACCACCTCGCTCCACAGCAGCCACTCCCGCCAGCCGTCGGTCAGCCAGTCGGCCGTCTCCACCTCGACGGCGCCGCTGCGGGTCCAGTGGCGGCGCCACCAGGCGGGGGAGTGGAAGCACCAGAAGTCCGGCTCCCACCACGGGGCCAGGTGCTCCGGCGGTTCGGCGCCCGCCGGCTCCTCGCGCAGTGCCGGTACGACGACACCGATCCGTCCGCCCGGCTTGAGCAGCCGGGTCAGCGAGGGCAGGTACAGGTCGTCGGTGCCGAAGTACTGGTACGCGTCGACGGAGACGACCGCGTCGAAGGTCCCCTCCCCGAACGGCAGGTCGTGCGCCTCGGCGTGCACCGGCAGCACCAGATCGGCGACGCCCGCCTCGGCGATCCGTGCGGCGTTCTCCTCCGGCCGGATCCACAGGTCGGCCGCGGTGACCTGGACGCCGTACTCCCGGGCGAGGAACACGGAGGTCATGGCGCGCCCGCAGCCCAGGTCGAGCACGCGGGCGCCGGGCGGCAGGGTGTCGAGGCCCAGGGCCGGGGCGAGCCACTCCAGCAGCCAGAGCGCGTGCGGGCCCATCTGGTTCTCGACGGTCCAGCGGGCGTCGTAGCCGGCGCTGCGCGGGTAGCGGGGGAGCGTCACCCGTTCGGTGAGGGGGGCGGCCGAGGTGCTGGGGGCGGGGTCGGGCATCGGTGCGGGGGCTCCTTGGGTCCTGGCGGCGCGGCATCCTGCCGGCGCGGGGGCGCGGGGGCGCGGGGGCGCGGGGGCGCGGGGGCGCGGGGGCGCGGGGGCGCGGGGCGGCGGGACGGTAGCAGCCCGGGATGCCGCGCCGCACCGGGTTTTTCGCCGTGCGCCGGGCCTTGCGCCGCGCGCGCCTCCGCGACGGACGAGTCTCACATGTGAAGAAGCACACGAAACGGCCAAACGATCACTTCTGCCTGCAAGAGTGGCACCGCATTGCTCATATGTTCTTTGCGGGCCGTTCACCCCATGGACGACTGTTCCCGGTCAAAGATCCACACGTCACCTCTCTGGGAGCACGTTCGTGGCAGCACTCGCACGCTGGTGTGTCCGGCACCGTCTGGTCGCCGTTCTGCTGTGGCTGCTCGCCCTGGGCTCGGCCGGCGCGGGCGCGCTCGTCGCGGGCACCGCGTACTCGAACGACTACCACGTCCCGGGCACCGAGTCCGGCCGCGCCGGTGAGCTGCTGAAGGAGGGTTTCCCGAACCTCGGCGGGGACAGCGACACGGTCGTCTGGCACACCGAGCGGGGCACCGTCCGCGCCGCCGACGTCGAGCAGACCATGACCCGGACCCTGCGCGAGATCGCGGACCTGCCGGGCGTGGCCTCCGTGACGGGCCCCTACGACGGCGACGGCGCCGGCCGGATCAGCGAGGACGGCCGTACCGCCTACGCCACCGTCACCTTCGACGACCAGGCCAAGGACATCGACGCCGCCGAGGCGACCGCCGTCGTGGAGACGGCCGGGTCGGCCGAGGGCGAGGGGCTCCGGGTGGAACTCGGCGGCAGCGCCGTCGGGCTCACCGAGTCCTCCGGCGGGCACCTCGCCGAGGTGGCCGGAGTGGTCGTCGCCGCGGTCGTGCTGTTCCTCGCCTTCGGCTCGCTCGCCGCGTCCCTGCTGCCCATCGCCACCGCGCTGGTGAGCGTCGGCACCGCGTACGCGGGGATCGTGCTGCTCGGCCACGTCATGACGGTCGCCGACTTCGCGCCCATGCTGGGCATGCTGATCGGCCTCGGCGTCGGCATCGACTACGCGCTCTTCATCGTCACCCGGCACCGGCGCGGCCTGAAACGGGGCCTGAGCGTGACCGAGGCGATCGCCGGCGCCGTCGCCACCACCGGACGCGCGGTCGTCTTCGCGGGCGCCACCGTGTGCATCGCCCTGCTGGGCATGCTGATCCTGCGGCTCGGCTTCCTCAACGGCGTCGCCATAGCCGCCTCGCTCACCGTGGTCCTCACCGTCGCGGCCTCCGTCACGCTGCTGCCCGCCCTGCTGTCCCTCATCGGCACGCGCGCGCTCAGCCGCCGCGAACGCCGCCGGCTCGCCGAGCACGGGCCCGAGCCCGAGCTGCCCACCGGGTTCGCCGCCCGCTGGTCGGCGTTCGTCGAGCGGCACCCCAAGAAGCTGGGCGCCCTGGCCCTCGCCGTGATGACCCTGCTCGCGCTGCCCACCCTCTCCCTGCGCCTGGGCACCTCCGACCAGGGCAACGACCCGCGGACGGCGACCACCCGGCAGGCCTACGACCTGCTCGCCGACGGTTTCGGGCCCGGCGTCAACGGCCCCCTCACCCTCGTCACCGAGGTGCACGGCGCCGAGGACCGGCTCGCCCTCGACAACCTCGACGCGACCCTGCGCGCCACCGAGGGCGTCGCCTCCGCGACCCCCGTGACCTTCGCCGCCGGCGGCGACACCGCGTACCTCACCGTCGTACCGGACTCCTCCCCGCAGTCGGAACGGACCAGTGACCTCGTCGAGCGGCTGCGCACCGAGGTGCTGCCCCGCGCGGAGGCGGGCACCTCGCTCGAGCTGCACGTCGGCGGCGTCACCGCGGGCTACGACGACTTCGCGGACGTCATCGTCGGCAAGCTGCCGCTGTTCGTCGGCATCGTCATCGGGCTGGGCTGTCTGCTGCTCCTGCTCGCGTTCCGGTCCGTGGGCATCCCGCTGAAGGCGGCGGCGATGAACGTCGCCGCCGTCGCCGGCGCGTTCGGCGTGGTCGTGGCGGTGTTCCAGTGGGGCTGGGGCAGCGAACCGCTCGGCCTCGGCGCCGCGGGCCCGATCGAACCGTTCCTCCCCGTGATCATGGTCTCCGTCCTCTTCGGCCTCTCCATGGACTACCAGGTCTTCCTGGTCAGCCGGATGTACGAGGAGTGGCTGGAGACCGGCGACAACCGGCGCGCCGTGCGGATCGGCCTCGCGGAGACCAGCCGGGTGATCAACTCGGCCGCGGTGATCATGATCTCGGTGTTCCTCGCGTTCGTGCTCAGCGGTGACCGGGTGATCGCGATGTTCGGCATCGCGCTCGCCGCCGCCGTCGCCCTGGACGCCTTCGTCCTGCGGACGCTGCTGGTGCCGGCGCTGATGCATCTGCTCGGCGGCGCCAACTGGTGGCTGCCGCGCTGGCTGGACCGGCGCCTGCCGCGGATCAGCATCGAACCGCCCGAGTGCCGTGCCGAGCCGGAGAATCGCGCGGATACCGGCGCCGGACGTGAAAGGCTCACGGGTGTCATGGACGCAGCGCACGAGGAGCGGCAACCGGATGTACGCGATATCCCTGGGTGACGACGGGGCCGAACTGCGGCCCCTGGAGCCCTGGCACGCCGAGGAGTTCCTGGCCCACCTGGAACGCGGCAGGGAGTTCATCAACCGCTTCGTCCCCTTCGGGGAGAAGGCCACCGACGTGGCCGGGGCGCGCGAGGTGCTGCAGCGGCACGCCGACGGCCGCGCCGCCGACACCTCCTCGCTGCACGGGCTGTGGCTGGACGGCCGCCTCGTGGGCGGGGTGCTGTTCCTGAACTTCGACGCGGCCCAGGGCACCTGTGAGGCGGGCTGCTGGCTGGAACCCGCCGGCACCGGACGGGGGCTGGTCACGCGCGCGATGCGGGTGCTGCTCGACTGGGCCTTCGAGGAGCGCGGGATGCACCGCGTGGAGTGGATCGCCGCGGCGGGCAACGAGCCCAGCCTGAACGTCGCCCGGCGGCTCGGGATGACCAGGGACGGCGTCCTGCGCCAGAGCTACCCCCACGGCGGAGTACGGCACGACATGGAGGTCTGGTCGGTGCTCGCCCCCGAGTGGCGCGCCGCCCGCGACGGCCGCTGATCCGGTCCGCGCGTCCGTCCCCAGGGCGACGGGCCGGGCGGCGGCCGCTGATCCGGTTCGCGCGTCCGCCCCCAGGGCGACGGGCCGGGGGACGGGCCGGGCGGCGGCCGATGATCCGGTCCGCGCGGTCCGTCCGTACGGCGACGGAGCGGGCGACGGCCGCCGGGACGAGGACACCCGGCCCGGCGGGGGCCGCCTAAGCACCCTCCCACCCGCCTTAGGCGCCCTCCCACCGCCTTAGGGGCCCCCTCTCCGCCGTTCTGAGGCACCACCCCGCACTCAGGATGCGGAACTTACCCGATGTGCCGGACCCCCCTGGGAGACGAAGGTTGAGGCATCGCAGCGAGCGATGCACGACACCCTCGATCCCACGGGAGAGACCATGTACGTCCACGAGTACCAGCAGATGCGTTCCGCCGAGCTGATCCGGCGGGCCGAGGAGGAGCGGCTGGCCCGCGAGGTCGCCCGCGGGCGCCGCGCCGGGCGCCGGGAGGCCGCCGCACGCACCGCCGAGAGCGAGTCCCATAGCTCCGGCTCCCGCCGCCTCCGCCTCACGCGCACCGCGTGACCGCGCCGGCCGCGGGAACGACCGGGCGGGCACCCGCCCGGTCCCCCGCGCGACGCACCGGCCCACCCGACCGGCCCGGAGCAACGCCGACAGGCGCCGGGCCGGTCCCGCGTGCCGCCCTCCCCGCGCCCGCGTCGTCCGCCTTCGGGAAAACGGGTCCCGCGGCGCCGGAGCCGCGTGCGATGCTCTCGCCCGTGGAGACCAGGTCCGTCAGTCCCGTGTTCGTCGGCCGCGTCGAGGAGTTGGAGACGCTGAGCGACGCGCTCACCCGTGCCGCGACGGGCGAGCCGCAGGCGCTGCTCCTCGGCGGCGAGGCAGGGGTCGGCAAGACCCGGCTCGTCGAGGAGTTCGCCGCCGTCGCCGCCCGGGCGGGCGCCGTCGTCGCGCTCGGCGGCTGCGTCGAGATCGGCGCCGACGGCCTGCCCTTCGCCCCGTTCTCCACCGCACTGCGCGCCCTGCGCCGCGCCCTGCCGGATGCCCTGGCCGCCGCGGCCGCCGGCCAGGAACACGAACTGGCCCGGCTGCTGCCCGAACTGGGCGAGGTCGGCGCCGGCCGGCCCGACGACGAGGAAGGCGTCGCCCGGCTCTTCGAGCTCACCGCCGGCCTGCTGGAACGCGTCGCCGCCGACCGCACGGTCGTGCTCGCCCTGGAGGACCTGCACTGGGCCGACGCCTCCACCCGCCACCTGCTCTCCTACCTGCTGCGCACCCTGCGCACCGGCCGCCTCGTCGTCCTCGCCACCTACCGCTCCGACGACATCCACCGCCGCCACCCGCTGCGCCCCCTGCTCGCCGAACTCGACCGGCTGCGCACCGTCCGCCGCCTCGAACTCGCCCGCTTCACCCGCGAGGAGGTCGGCCGCCAGATCGCCGGCATCCTGGCCGCCGAACCCGACCCCGCCCAGGTCGACGACATCTTCGAACGCTCCGACGGCAACGCCTTCTTCGTCGAGGAACTGGCCGTCGCCGTCCACGAGGGCTGCTGCGCGGGCCTCACCGACTCGCTGCGGGACCTGCTCCTCGTCCGGGTGGAGGCGCTGCCCGAGAGCGCCCAGCGGGTCGCCCGGATCGTCGCCGAGGGCGGATCCACCGTCGAGCACCCCCTGCTCGCCGCAGTCGCCGGACTCGCCGAGGACGACCTCATCGAGGCGCTGCGGGCCGCCGTGAACGCCCACCTGCTGCTGCCCACCCCGGCCGGCGACGGCTACCGCTTCCGCCACTCCCTGGTCCGCGAGGCGGTCAGCGACGACCTGCTGCCGGGCGAACGCTCCCGGCTCAACCGCCGTTACGCCGAGGCCCTGGAGGCCGACCCGGCCCTGGTCCCCGCCGATCAGCGCGTCGCCCGGCTGGCCAGCTACTGGTACCACGCCCACGACGCCGCCAAGGCCCTGCCCGCCGTCCTGGACGCCGCCACCGCCGCCCGCTGCCGCCACGCCTACACCGAACAGCTCCGGCTCCTCGAACGCGCGATGGAACTGTGGGACGCGGCGCCCGAGGAGACCCGGGCCGCGCTCCGGCCCGCCGACCCCACCGGGGCCTATCCGCCCCGCGGCTGCGACCCGGCGACCGCCCCGCTGCACTACCTGGACCTGATGGCCGAGGCCGCCGTCGCGGGCCGGCTCTGCGGAGAGCGGGAACGCGCCATGAAGATCACCAAGCGCGCCCTGCGGCTGCTGGAGGAGGAGCCCGACCCGCTGCGCGCCGCCTGGTTCTGGACCCAGCGTGCCCAGCTGGTGCAGAGCAAGGGCCGCGGTGACGGCTGGCAGGAACTCGCCACCGCCCAGGAACTCGTCCGCGGTCTGCCGCCGTCCCAGGTGCACGCCGACGTGCTGGTCGCCGTCGCCGGCTGGCTCATGCTGCGCGCCCCCGGCCCGGACGCCTTCTCCGCGGCCGAACGCGCGGTGGAGTACGCCCGCATGGTCGGCGCCCGCGAGACCGAGCTGAACGCCCGGCTGACCCTCGGCTGCCTCATGGTCGACTCCGGTGACACCGACGCCGGACTCGCGGTGATGTACGAGGTCAAGGAACGCACCCTCGCCGAGGGCATGTCCCACGTCGCCGGCCGCGCCTACGTCAATCTGCCCTCCGAGCTGGAGTCCGTGGGCCGCTCCCGCGAAGCCGTCCCGCTGCTGGAACAGGGCATCGCGCACAGCCGCAGGTACGGGCAGCTCAACAGCGAGGCCTGGATCTGGGCCAATCTCTCCGACTCCCTCTACTCCCTGGGCCGCTGGGACGAGGCCGCCCGCGCCGCCGAGAACGCCCGGCGGCGCGGCCAGAGCGCCAAGCCGCAGGGCGCCGGCACGATGTGCCTGGCCCGGGTGGCCCTCGGCAGAGGCGAGGTGACCGAGGCGGCCCGCCATCTCGCCGCCGCCCGCGGCTACTTCGGCACCCACGACCCCATGCCCCAGCAGTCCCTGCCGCTGTCCGCCCTCGGCGTCGGCGTCGCCGCCGCCGAGGGCCGCCTCCTCGACCTGCGCGCCGAACTCCGCACGGTGACGGACGCCGGCTTCCCGCCCGGCACCCAGCGCTACGGCTGGCCGCTGCTGCTCGCCGCCGCCATCGCCGAGGCCGACAGCCGGGCCCTGCCCGCCGCGGGCCCGGGGCGGGCCGAGGCCCTCGCCCGCATCCGCGACGGCGCCAAGCACCTCGCCACCGGCGCACCCGTCTGGCTCGCCCACGACCGGTGGGTCCGCGCCGAACTGGCCCGCGCCGAGGACACCGCCGGCCCGGACACCTGGTCCGAGGTGGTCACCGCCTTCGAACCGCTGGAGCGCCCCTACGACCTCGCCCGTGTGCGGCACCGCCTGGCCCAGTCCCTGCTCGCGGCCGGCGGCGAGGAGGAGCGCGAGCGGGCCGCGGAGCTGCTGCGCCTCGCCGACGCCGTCGCCCGCCACCTCGGTGCCCGCCCGCTCGCCGAGGCCGTCACCCAGCTCGCGCAGCGTGCCCGGCTGTCCCCGGCCCGCACCCCACGGCAGGCCCTCGCAGCCGCCGGTCCGGCCGAGGCACTGGGCCTGACCAGCCGGGAGTGGGACGTCCTGCGCCTGGTCTCGGCAGGCCGCACCAACCGCCAGATAGCCGAGGAACTGTTCATCTCCCCGAAGACGGCCAGCGTGCACGTCTCCAACATCCTGGCCAAGCTCGGCGTCTCCGGCAGGGGCGAGGCGGCGGCGGTCGCCCACCGGCTGGGGCTGTTCCCGCCGGGGACCCCGGACCGGACGCCGCGGGGTAGTCGCGGGACAATCGACGGACCACCACGCGCGCCGCACCGCGGCCCGGGAAGGGACAGCGATGTTCAACCCGTTCGAGGAACTGTTCGCCCCGGGCCGCAAGCACACCCGCGACGAGCGGAACCGGCTGGAGATGACCCGTGAGGACGTCGGCGACGCCGATCCGGGCCGCGGGCCGATAGACCTCGCCTCCGGGAAGGTCGTCGTACGGCGCCCGGATCCGGAAGCGGAGCCGGGCGGCGAGGGAACGGACGAGGGGACGGACCAAGGGACGGCCGCGGGCACGGCCGAGGAGACGCCAGGCGGGACGGAGACCGGCGGGCACTGAGCGGGCGGGCCCGCTCGGCCCGCCCGGCGAGGGCCGGGCGGCCCCGCGCGCCCGGCGGGCCCGCGCCCGTCAGCTCACCCGGAGCTCCAGGATGCGGTCGTCGCCGCCCCGCGGGGAACCGCGGCCGTCCGTCTCGCTGGTCACCAGCCACAGCCGGTCGCCGCCCGCGGCCACCACCGTGCGCAGCCGGCCGTAGTCGCCCTCCAGGAACGACTGGGGGTCCGCCGAGGCCCGCGCGTCCTTCAGCGGGATGCGCCACAGGCGCTCACCGCGCAGGCCCGCCATCCAGATCGAGCCCTCCGCGTAGGCGATGCCGCTCGGGGAGGCCTTGTCGGTGGTCCACTGGGCCACCGGGTCCTGGAATCCGGGATCCCCGGACCTGCCCTCGGCCTCCGGCCAGCCGTAGTTGCCGCCCGGCTTGATCGCGTTCAGCTCGTCCCAGGTGTCCTGGCCGAACTCGGCCGCGAACAGACGCTGCCTGCCGTCCCAGGCGAGGCCCTGCACATTGCGGTGGCCGGAGGAGTACACCGGGGAGTCCGGGGCCGGGTTGCCCGGGGCCGGTTCGCCCTCCGGGGTCAGCCGCAGGATCTTCCCGCCCGTGGAGTCCGCGTCCTGGGACAGGCCTTCCTCGCCGCTCTCGCCCGTGCCGACGTAGAGCATCCCGTCCGGGCCGAAGGCGATCCGGCCGCCGTTGTGGACGAAGCCCTTGGGGATGCCCCGGAAGACCGTGTCGGGGGCGCCGAGCTGTTCGCCGGCGGGCTTCTCCTCGTCGTGGAGCATGCGGACGACGCGGTTGTCGGAGGCGGACGTGAAGTACGCATAGACCGTGTGGTCCGACGCGTAGTCGGGGGAGAGCGCGATGCCGAGCAGGCCGCCCTCGCCGGCCGCGGAGACTCCGGGCACCTCGCCCAGCTCGGTCTTCTCGCCGGTCCTGCCGTCGACACGGAGGATCGTGCCCTCGTCGCGGGAGGAAACGAGCAGGTCGCCGTCCGGCAGCGGGGCGAGACCCCACGGGCTGTCCAGGCCCTCGGCGACGGTGCGCACCACCTCGACGGTGCCGGTCGCGGGCGGGGCCGTCTCCGCCGCGGCACCCGGAGACGGCGACTGCGCGGCCGGACGGCTCGGGGCGGCGGCGCTGCCGGTTCCGTCCGGGGATCCGCCGCCCCCGGAGGAACAGGCGGCCGTCAGCACGAGGACGGCCGCGGCCAGCACGGCCGGCACAGCTCGACGTTGCACGATCTCGGTCCCTTCGACGCGGCGTCCCCAGCCCGGGCTTCTGCTCTTCATACACCGCTCGCGCCGCACAGGTTCCCGATCCGGATACCCCGAACCACACCGGCCCTCGCCGAACCGCCCGCTCCGGCGCTCCCTGCTCCCAGGAGTCCCGCGCGCCCTGTCCGCGGAATCCTCGCGCCCCCTGCTTCCAACAGTCCTACGCCCCCGGTTCGCCGGGACTCGCGCCCCGGTTCGCGGCATTCCCGCGCCCCCTGCTTCCAGGAGTCCTACGCCCCCGGTTCGCCGGGACTCGCGCCCCGGTTCGCGGCATTCCCGCGCCCCCTGCTTCCAGGA
Organism: Streptomyces glaucescens; assembly: GCF_000761215.1. Classification (GTDB taxonomy): domain Bacteria; phylum Actinomycetota; class Actinomycetes; order Streptomycetales; family Streptomycetaceae; genus Streptomyces; species Streptomyces glaucescens_B. The sequence goes on from NZ_CP009438.1 coordinate 5,369,761, forward strand.
GTCCTACGCCCCCGGTTCGCCGGGACTCGCGCCCCGGCCCGCGGCATTCCCGCGCCCCACTATTCCCAGGACCCCTGCGCCCCCGGCAGCCGCGCCACCTCCGCCAGGTCCTGTGGCGACAGCCGCAGCCGTGCCGCGGCGGCGTTCTCCACGACCCAGCGTTCGTGTTTGGTGCCGGGGACCGGGACGACGTGGCGTCCCTGGGCGAGGGTCCAGGCCAGCGCCACCTGGGCCGGGGTGACGTGGTCGCCGTGCCGGGCCGCGACGCGGCGCAGCCCCACCACGATCGGCTGGTTGGCGGCCATCATCTCCGCCGTGAAGCGGGGGTGGCGGGCCCGCAGGTCGTCGCGCTCGAAGCCCTGGCCCGGGGTGAGCGTGCCGGTGAGGAAGCCGTTGCCGAGCGGCATCGCCGCGAGGAAGCCGATGCCCCGGGTCTCGCACCAGGGCAGCAGGGTGTCCAGGGCCTCCGGGGACCACACCGACAGCTCGGCCTCCACCGCGCTGACCGGGAACACCTGCTGGATCCGCTGGAGCTGGCGGATCGTCGCGTCGTACAGGCGGTTCCCGGACCGGCGCCCGCCGCGCGCGCCGACCGCGCAGAAGCCCAGCGCGCGCACCTTCCCGGCCCGGACCAGCTCCGCCATCGCCCCCCAGGTCTCCTCGACCGGGACCTCCGGGTCGGCGCGGTGCAGCTGGTAGAGGTCGATGACGTCCGTCTGGAGCCGGCGCAGGGACGCGTCGCACGCGCGCCGCACGTATCCGGGGCGGCCGTTGGCCACGATGTGCTGCTCGCCCACCAGCAGCCCGACCTTGGTGGAGACGAAGGCGTCGGAGCGCCGCTCCTTGAGCACCCGGCCGAGCAGCAGCTCGTTGGTGAAGGGGCCGTACATGTCGGCGGTGTCGAGCAGCGTCGCGCCGAGGTCGAGCGCCCGGTGCACCGCCCTGAGCGATTCGTCGCCCCGCTGCCGGGACGTGCTGTACGCCCAGCTCATCGGCATGCACCCGAGTCCGACGGCCCCCACCGCGAGTGCCCCCGCCCCGATCGTCCTGCGCTCCACGTGGTCGTGACCCTCCCTCTCCTGGCACCCCAACCTAACCTCTGCGCCCGCGCGCCCCTGACATAGCCTCCGGAGCATGACTGCTGATGTGTGGCTGCCCATTCCGCCGGAGGAGATCGAGGGTCTTCCGAAGGGGCCCGCGTACCGTTTCTGGGACGGTGCGGAAACCTTTCCCTCGGACCCCGCCGACTGCGTCTTCTACGTCGTCCCCTACATGAAGCCGGCCGGACTGGGGCAGCGCCCGCTGCCGCAGATGACGTCCCTTCAGGTGGTGCAGACGCTGTCGGCCGGCACCGACCACGTGGAGCCCGGGCTGCGCCGGGTCCGCGCGGGGGTGCGCCTGTGCAACGCGCGCGGGGTGCACGAGGCCAGCACCGCGGAGCTGACGCTCACCCTGATCCTCGCCTCGCTGCGCGGCGTTCCCGACTTCGTGCGGGCCCAGGACCGGGGCGAGTGGCTCGGCGGGTTCCGCCCCGCGCTGGCCGACAAGAGCGTCCTCATCGTGGGATACGGCTCGATCGGAGCGGCGATCGAGGACCGGCTCGAACCGTTCGAACTCGCGCGCGTGGCGCGCGTCGCGCGCTCGGGGCGCACCACGGCGCGCGGTCCCGTGCACCCGCTCACCGACCTGCCCGCCCTGCTCCCGGACGCGGACGTCGTCGTGCTCTCCACCCCGCTCACCGAGACCACCCGGGGCCTGGTGGACGCCGGGTTCCTGGCGCGGATGAAGGACGGCGCGCTGCTCGTCAACGTGGCCCGCGGACCCGTCGTCGACACCGAGGCGCTGCTGCGCGAGCTGGCCGGCGGCCGGATCACCGCCGCACTCGACGTCACCGATCCCGAGCCGCTGCCGCCCGCCCATCCGCTGTGGCGTGCGCCGGGCGTACTGATCAGTCCCCACGCCGGAGGGCCCACCTCCGCGTTCCTGCCGCGCGCCAAGCGGCTCCTCGCGGACCAGTTGAGCCGTTTCGTGAACCGGGAGCCGCTGCGCAACGTGATCCTCACAACCGGCGGCGGCGGGGCTGGCGCATCCGGCTCGACGGGCGTGTAATCCGTTCCGGGCACCCTCCGCAACCTCTCGGACGCAGTGGGTACCCGCGTTACCGCTGGTGGTCACGGAGCGTAGAGAAGCTATGTCCCTGAGTGACGAGACTGGTGTATCGTCCGGACAGGGGCTGCGCCGCGCACCGTCGGCGCCGGGGACGGACATTTCAGACTGCGAGGGGGGCGACGGGCGATGCACGGCCTTTGGACCAACGATCCGACTCGGCGGGGCCGCCGGCGGCGACCCTGGCGCACGGCCACACGCGGGCGTGGGCACCACGCCGGCCACGGCGGCCGCCACGGCAACCACGACCACACTCCTCACCAGCGCCGATTCAGCGGCCGCAGGCGTTACGCGCACCCGGTGCAGCGTGACGCCGGAGCGACGCCGCGGACCGGGAGGGACCGGTGAACGCGCCCTCGCCCTCCACGATCCTCGACGCCCGGCCGCGCGCCCCGCGCGCCGCCGGGGTGCCGCGCCCGCGTCCGTCCGTCCCGCGCCGCGGACCGACCGCCGTCCACCAGCTGCTGCTGGCCCTGGTGTGCGGGGCCTACGCCATCGGCGCCGCCCTCGGCTGGGGTTCGCGCCAACTGGCGCTGGTCATGGGCGACTTCGGACTGAGTGCCGCCGCCGCGGCCGCCGCGGTCTCCTGCTTCCTCTACGCCCGCAGCCGCCGGGTGCGCTTCCGGCCCGCCTGGCTGCTGTTCGGGCTGTCCTCCGCTATGGCGGCGATGGGCAACCTGGTCTGGGGCTGGTACGAGGTCGTCCTGGGGCGGCCCGTGCCCAGCCCCTCCTACGCCGACCTGTTCTTCCTGTGCTTCGCGCCGCCCGCCATCGTGGGCCTGCTGGTCCTCGCCAAGCGGCCGGTGACCAAGGCGGGCTGGGTCTGCCTGGCCCTGGACGCCTGGCTGATCGGCGGCTCGCTGCTCACCCTGTCGTGGAGCCTGGCGCTGGCGCAGGCGGCCAAGGGCGGCGGCCCGGGGGTGGCCCACGCGGCGCTCTCGCTCGCCTACCCACTGCTCGACATCGCCCTGGTCAGCATGGTGCTGGCGCTGCACTTCCGGCGCTCGGGAGCGCACCGCCCGGCGGTGAACACGGCGATCGGCGCGCTCGCCCTGACCGTGATGTGCGACGCCCTGTTCACCTCTCCGCTGCTGCATTACAGCTACCGCTCGGGCCAGCTGCTGGACGCGGGCTGGTTCGCGGGGTCGCTGCTGCTGGCGTACGCCCCCTGGGTGGCGCCCCGGCAGCCCGAGGAGTAGCACACGCGCGTGGTGCACGAGCACGTGCCCGGCCAGCGCGGCCCCGTCCACCACCCGCACGGGCCGGTGCCGCCGCCCGGCGAGCACACCCGCTACGCGGCCACCCGGCCGCTCACCGGCTCGCTGGCCGCCCTCACGCCGTACCTCGCGGCCGCCGTGTGCACGCTGGGCATCCTGTACAACGTGCTCAACGGCCGCAGCGTCGACCGCGTGGTGCTGCTCACCGGCGGGACGGTGGTGCTCGCCCTGGTGACGCGCCAGGGGATCATGCTGCTGGACAACATCACCCTCACCCAGGAGCTGGCGCAGAAGGAGAACCACTTCCGCTCCCTGGTGCAGGGCTCCAGCGACGTCATCATGATCGCCGCGCCGAGCGGCATCCTGCGGTACGTCTCCCCGGCCGCGGCGGGCGTCTACGGACGCCCCGCCGAGGACCTGGTCGGCTCCGAACTCGCCGACCTCATCCACCCGGAGGACCTCGGCTGCGTGGTGCACGAGGTGCGCCGCTTCCTCGCCGCCAGCCCGCTGGAGGAACCCACCACCCGCATCGAGTGCCGCTTCCGGTCCGGTGACGGCGGCTGGCTGAACGTCGAGTCGACCGTCAACCGCCACCACGGCGGCCTGATCTTCAACAGCCGGGACGTGACCGAGAGGGTGCGCCTCCAGGCGCAGCTGCAGCACAACGCCGAACACGACCCGCTCACCGACCTGCCCAACCGCGCGCTGTTCACCAAGCGCGTCCAGCAGGCGCTGTCCGGCCGCCGCGCCTCCGACCGGGGTGCCGCCCTGCGGGGCACGGCCGTGCTCTTCATCGACCTGGACGGCTTCAAGGCCGTCAACGACACCATCGGGCACCAGGCCGGGGACGAACTCCTCGTGCAGGCCGCCCGCAGACTCCAGGACGCGGTCCGCCAGGGCGACACCGCATCCCGGCTGGGCGGCGACGAGTTCGCGGCCCTGATCGTCGGCGACGGCACCACCCGGGACCGGGCCGCCCGCGAACGCAACATCCTGGAGCTCGCCGACCGCCTCAGGCTGAAGCTGTCGCAGCCGTACGTCATCGACGGCAACGATGTCCGGGTGGCCGCCTCCATCGGGGTCGCCTTCGCCGAGCCGGGCCTCGGAGCGGGCGAGCTGCTGCGCAACGCCGACCTGGCGATGTACCGGGCCAAGGCGGCGGGCAAGGGCCGCGTGGTGCTGTACAAGCCGCAGATGCAGCAGGACGTGGTCCGCAAGGCGGAGCTGGCGACCCGCCTGCGGGCGGCGCTCCACGACGGCGAGTTCACCCTGCTCCACCAGCCGGTGGTGCGGCTGGCGGACGGCCGGATCTCGTCGGTCACCGCGCAGGCGCGCTGGCGCTCCTCCCAGGGGGTGCTGTTCACGCCCGCGGAGTTCCTGAGAGTGGCCGAGGACAGCGACCGGACCGCCGAACTGGGCCGCTGGCTGATCCAGGAGGCCGTGGAGCAGGCCGCGGAGCGCGCGGCGTCCGGGCTCGTCATGCCGGTGGCCGTCCGCACGGCCGCCCGCCGGCTGCTGGACCGCTCGATGCCCCTGGGCTCCGTGGAGGCCCTGCTGGCGCGGCACGGGCTGCCCTCCGGTTCGCTGATCGTCGAGCTGACGGACGTCGACCCGCGCGTGCCGCTGGACGAGCTGGAACGGCGGCTGAACGGCCTCAGGCGGCTGGGTGTGCGGATCGCGCTGGACGGGTTCGGCACCGGCTGCCCGGCCGTCACGGCGCTGCGACGGCTCCCGCTGGACATGCTCAGGCTCGACCGCGGTCTGGTCGAGGGCGTCGTCGAGTCCGCGCGGCTGCACAAGATCACCAGTGGGCTGCTGCGGATCGCCGGGGACCTCGGTCTCCAGTCGGTGGCCGAGGGAGTGGATTCGCCCGAGCAGGTGATCGCACTGCGCGAGATGGGCTGCACGCACGGGCAGGGCAGGGCGTTCTCGGGCCCGCTGGACGAGTACCGGCTGCGCCGGGCGCTCGCATCCGGCCACTACCCGGTGCCGCACGGGCCGGCGGAGCCCGCGCTGGCGGGCGGCGGCGGGGGCGTGTACACGGGCGGCATGACCGCCGTCTTCGGCGGTGGGACGGCCCTTCGCTCACATAATGAGACTCCCGTCCCACCCACTTGACACCGGGTGCGTGCCGGGGGGAGGGTCAGTGCCATGCGCACCCGAATTCTCGTACTTGGACAGCGCGTCGGCTGAGCTGGGACCCACCGGAGGACGATCCGGAATCCCCAGCGACCTCACCGGCGCGCTCCCCTCGCTTGCCTTATGGCACGAGGGGTTTTTTGTTGCACGGGCACCTGCCGTACAGCAGTCGTACACCGCACAAAACTCGCAAAAACCCTCAGCATCGAGAAGAGAATGCCGATGACCGAGCAGGCCACCGGGGCCCATCCGCAGCCGCGGCCCCGATCCGGAGGACAGCAGCACTCCGCCCCCGAGCACGTCACGGGTGCGCAGTCCCTCATCCGCTCCCTCGAGGAGGTCGGGGCCGACACGGTATTCGGCATTCCCGGCGGCGCGATCCTGCCCGCGTACGACCCGCTGATGGACTCCTCCAAGGTGCGCCACGTCCTCGTCCGCCACGAGCAGGGCGCCGGCCACGCGGCCACCGGCTACGCGCAGGCCACCGGCAAGGTCGGCGTCTGCATGGCGACCTCGGGGCCCGGTGCCACCAACCTGGTCACGCCGATCGCCGACGCCCACATGGACTCGGTGCCGCTGGTCGCGATCACCGGCCAGGTCGCGTCCAAGGCGATCGGCACGGACGCCTTCCAGGAGGCGGACATCGTCGGCATCACCATGCCGATCACCAAGCACAACTTCCTGGTCACCAAGGCCGAGGACATCCCCCGGGTGATCGCCGAGGCGTTCCACATCGCCTCCACCGGCCGTCCCGGCCCGGTCCTGGTCGACATCGCCAAGGACGCCCTCCAGGCGAAGACCACCTTCTCCTGGCCGCCCGCCATGGACCTGCCCGGCTACCGCCCGGTGACCAAGCCGCACGCCAAGCAGATCCGCGAGGCCGCCAAGCTGATCACCGCCGCCCGGCGGCCCGTGCTCTACGTCGGCGGCGGCGTGCTGAAGGCCAAGGCCACCGCCGAGCTGAAGGTCCTCGCCGAACTCACCGGAGCGCCCGTCACCACCACCCTGATGGCGCTCGGCGCGTTCCCCGACAGCCACCCGCTGCACGTGGGAATGCCGGGCATGCACGGTGCGGTCACCGCCGTCACCGCGCTGCAGAAGGCCGACCTGATCGTCGCCCTCGGCGCCCGCTTCGACGACCGCGTCACCGGCAAGCTGGACAGCTTCGCCCCGTACGCCAAGATCGTCCACGCCGACGTCGACCCGGCCGAGATCGGCAAGAACCGGGCGGCGGACGTGCCGATCGTCGGTGACGCCCGCGAGGTCATCGCCGACCTCGTCCAGGCCGTCCAGAAGGAGCACGCCGAGGGCCACCGGGGCGACTACAGCGCCTGGTGGAACGACCTGAACCGCTGGCGCGACACCTACCCGCTCGGCTACGACCAGCCCGAGGACGGCTCGCTCGCCCCGCAGCAGGTCATCGAGCGCATCGGACAGCTCGCCCCGGAGGGCACGATCTTCGCCGCGGGCGTCGGCCAGCACCAGATGTGGGCCGCCCACTTCATCGGCTACGAGAAGCCCGCCACCTGGCTGAACTCCGGCGGCGCCGGGACCATGGGCTACGCGGTCCCGGCCGCGATGGGTGCCAAGGCCGGCGCGCCGGACCGGACGGTCTGGGCGATCGACGGCGACGGCTGCTTCCAGATGACCAACCAGGAACTGACCACCTGCGCCCTGAACAACATCCCGATCAAGGTCGCCGTCATCAACAACGGCGCCCTCGGGATGGTCCGCCAGTGGCAGACCCTCTTCTACAACCAGCGGTACTCCAACACCGTCCTGCACTCCGGCCCGGACCACGACGGCAAGGCGCCCGGCCAGGGCACCCGGATCCCCGACTTCGTGAAGCTGTCGGAGGCCATGGGCTGCTACGCGATCCGCTGCGAGGACCCCGCCGACCTCGACAAGGTCATCGAGGAGGCGAACTCGATCAACGACCGCCCGGTCGTCATCGACTTCATCGTCCACGAGGACGCGATGGTGTGGCCGATGGTCGCCGCCGGCACCTCGAACGACGAGATCATGGCCGCCCGGGACGTCCGCCCGGACTTCGGCGACAACGAAGACGACTGAGCGAGGAAGAGCAACACGACATGTCCAAGCACACGCTCTCCGTCCTGGTGGAGAACACGCCGGGCATCCTCGCCCGGATCGCCGCCCTGTTCTCCCGCCGCGGCTTCAACATCGACTCGCTCGCCGTGGGCGTCACCGAGCACCCCGACATCTCCCGCATCACCATCGTGGTGAACGTGGAGGACCTGCCGCTGGAGCAGGTGACCAAGCAGCTCAACAAGCTGGTCAACGTGCTCAAGATCGTCGAACTGGAGCCGGGTTCGGCCGTTCAGCGGGAACTCGTTCTGGTGAAGGTGCGCGCCGACAACGAGACGCGCTCCCAGATCGTGGAGATCGTCCAGCTGTTCCGCGCCAAGACCGTCGACGTCTCCCCGGAGGCCGTCACCATCGAGGCCACCGGCAGCAGCGACAAGCTGTCCGCGATGCTCAAGATGCTGGAGCCGTACGGCATCAAGGAACTCGTGCAGTCCGGCACGATCGCGATCGGCCGCGGTGCGCGTTCGATCACGGACCGGTCGCTGCGCGCCCTCGACCGAAGCGCCTGATCCGTCCAGCGGGCGGCTCCGGCCCACCGGGGCCGCCCGCATACCGAGACCCCCGGACTTCCCCTCACCCCGCCGTCATACGGTGGGACGCAACACCTGCACTCAAGGAGAGAACCCAAAGTGGCCGAGCTGTTCTACGACGCCGACGCCGACCTGTCCATCATCCAGGGCCGCAAGGTCGCGGTCATCGGTTACGGCAGCCAGGGCCACGCGCACGCCCTGTCCCTGCGTGACTCGGGTGTCGACGTCCGTGTCGGTCTGCACGAGGGCTCCAAGTCCAAGGCGAAGGCCGAGGAGCAGGGTCTGCGCGTGGTGACGCCGTCCGAGGCCGCCGCCGAGGCCGACGTCATCATGATCCTGGTGCCGGACCCCATCCAGGCCCAGGTCTACGAGGAGTCCGTCAAGGACAACCTGAAGGACGGCGACGCGCTGTTCTTCGGCCACGGCTTCAACATCCGCTTCGGCTTCATCAAGCCCCCGGCCGGCGTGGACGTCTGCATGGTCGCCCCGAAGGGCCCGGGCCACCTGGTGCGCCGTCAGTACGAGGAGGGCCGCGGCGTCCCGTGCATCGCGGCCGTCGAGCAGGACGCCACCGGCAACGCCTTCGCGCTCGCCCTGTCGTACGCCAAGGGCATCGGCGGCACCCGGGCCGGCGTCATCAAGACCACCTTCACCGAGGAGACCGAGACCGACCTGTTCGGTGAGCAGGCCGTCCTGTGCGGTGGTACCGCCGCCCTGGTGAAGGCCGGCTTCGAGACGCTGACCGAGGCGGGCTACCAGCCGGAGATCGCGTACTTCGAGTGCCTGCACGAGCTGAAGCTGATCGTGGACCTCATGTACGAGGGCGGCCTGGAGAAGATGCGCTGGTCGATCTCCGAGACCGCCGAGTGGGGCGACTACGTCACCGGTCCGCGGATCATCACCGACGCCACCAAGGCCGAGATGAAGAAGGTCCTCGCCGAGATCCAGGACGGCACCTTCGCCCAGACCTGGATGGACGAGTACCACGGCGGTCTGAAGAAGTACAACGAGTACAAGCAGCAGGACGCCGAGCACCTGCTGGAGACCACCGGCAAGGAGCTGCGCAAGCTCATGAGCTGGGTGAACGAGGAGGCGTAAGCCTCGTTCCGAGGGGCTGTCGTCGTAGGACGGCAGCCCCTTCGGCGAACCCGGGGTAACGTCGGAGGGGAAGGCGTTGTCCATCCCGTCCAGCCACGGACGGGTGATCTTCCGCAGAGGCGCAAGACGTCCTGCGTCGCGCCACTACACTGCTGCACAACATACGCGTTCAGGCCCACAGCGTCGTGCGTCTTCCACGCGGCAAGCCCCCCTCCACCGCCTGCGGCCGTCGGGACGGCCGTCCGCATTGGACATGTGAGGACTCACGTGAGCTCGAAACCTGTCGTACTCATCGCTGAAGAGCTGTCGCCCGCGACCGTGGACGCGCTCGGCCCGGACTTCGAGATCCGGCACTGCAACGGCGCGGACCGGGCGGAGCTGCTGCCGGCCATCGCCGACGTGGACGCGATCCTGATCCGCTCCGCCACCAAGGTGGACGCCGAGGCGATCGCCGCCGCGAACAAGCTGAAGGTCGTCGCGCGAGCCGGCGTCGGCCTGGACAACGTCGACGTCTCCGCCGCCACCAAGGCCGGCGTGATGGTCGTCAACGCGCCCACCTCGAACATCGTGACCGCCGCCGAGCTGGCCTGCGGTCTCATCCTCGCCACCGCCCGCAACATCCCGCAGGCCAACGCCGCGCTGAAGAACGGCGAATGGAAGCGCAGCAAGTACACGGGTGTCGAGCTGGCCGAGAAGACCCTCGGCGTCGTCGGCCTCGGCCGCATCGGCGCGCTGGTCGCCCAGCGCATGTCCGCCTTCGGCATGAAGGTCGTCGCCTACGACCCCTACGTGCAGCCCGCGCGGGCCGCTCAGATGGGCGTCAAGGTGCTGTCGCTGGACGAGCTGCTCGAGGTCTCCGACTTCATCACCGTCCACCTGCCCAAGACCCCGGAGACGGTCGGCCTGATCGGCGACGAGGCGCTGCGCAAGGTCAAGCCGAGCGTGCGCATCGTCAACGCCGCGCGCGGCGGCATCGTCGACGAGGAGGCGCTGTACTCCGCCCTCAAGGAGGGCCGGGTCGCCGGTGCCGGTCTCGACGTGTACGCGAAGGAGCCCTGCACGGACTCCCCGCTCTTCGAGTTCGACCAGGTCGTCGCCACCCCGCACCTGGGGGCGTCCACCGACGAGGCGCAGGAGAAGGCCGGTATCGCCGTCGCCCGCTCGGTGCGCCTCGCGCTCGCCGGTGAGCTGGTCCCGGACGCGGTGAACGTCCAGGGCGGCGTCATCGCCGAGGACGTCAAGCCGGGCCTGCCGCTCGCCGAGCGCCTGGGCCGCATCTTCACCGCCCTCGCGGGCGAGGTCGCGGTCCGCCTCGACGTGGAGGTCTACGGCGAGATCACCCAGCACGACGTGAAGGTGCTGGAGCTGTCGGCGCTCAAGGGCGTCTTCGAGGACGTCGTCGACGAGACGGTGTCGTACGTCAACGCCCCCCTGTTCGCCCAGGAGCGCGGTGTCGAGGTGCGGCTGACCACCAGCTCCGAGTCGCCCGACCACCGCAACGTGGTCACCGTGCGCGGCACCCTCGCGGGTGGCGAGGAGGTGTCGGTCTCCGGCACCCTGGCCGGTCCCAAGCACCTCCAGAAGCTCGTCGCAGTCGGCGACTACGACGTGGACCTGGCGCTCGCCGACCACATGGCCGTGCTCAAGTACGAGGACCGTCCGGGTGTCGTCGGCACCGTGGGCCGCATCCTCGGCGAGGCGGGCATCAACATCGCCGGCATGCAGGTCGCCCGCGCGGCGGCCGGCGGTGAGGCGCTGGCCGTGCTGACGGTGGACGACACGGTGTCCGCCGCGGTGCTGACGGAGCTGGCGGCGGAGATCGGCGCGACGTCGGCGCGTTCGGTCAACCTCGCCTGACGGCTCGCCCGACACCTCGTCCCGCACACGCCGGACGGGCTGGGACGTCCAGCCCGTCCGGCGTCGTCGTGCCCGCATCCCTCCCCGGACCCGCACCCGGAGCCGGACCCGCGCCCGCATCCCACCCCGCACCCGGAGCCGGAGCCGGACTGACCCGCACCCGGAGCCGGACCCGCGCCCGCACCCCACCCCGGACCCGCGCCCGCACCCGGACGAGGACCCGCGCCCGCATCCCACCCCGGACCCGCACCCGGAGCCGGAGCCGGACTGACCCGCACCCGGACGGGACCCGCGCCCGCAGCCGGCGCAGCGTCACCCGCGCCGGGACCACCGCCCCCGGTCCGCCGGCGGGCTCACAGCCGCGCCCCCTTCAGCGCCATGTGCAGCAGCAGCCGGTCCTCCCCGTCGTCCAGGTCCAGCCCCGTCAGCTGCTCCACGCGCGAGAGCCGGTAGTAGAGGGTCTGCCGGTGGATGCCCAGCTCGGCGGCGGCCCGCCCGGCCTGCCCCGCGCGGTCCAGGTACACCTCGGCGGTACGGGCCAGTTCCCGGTGGGCGGGGGAGAGCAGCGGGGCGACCGCCGGATCGTGGACGGCCTCCGGGGGCAGCGCCGTGAGCAGCCGGTACGGTCCGACGCCCGCCCACCGGGCGACCGGGCCGAGCCGGGGCTCCGCCAGGGCCGCGCGGGCCGCCGCCGCGGCCTCCTGCCAGGACGTGCCCAGCTCGGCGAGGCCGGCGCGCGGCTCGCTCACCCCGGCCGCCCCGGCGCCCTCGCGCAGCAGCCGGGACGCCGTGCTGAGCGCCGGCCCGACGACGTCCGCCGCGCGCAGCCGGACCAGCGCCGCGAGACACTGGCCGGTGGTGCCCCAGGGCACCGTGCACAGGGCGGTGGTGTGCGGCACCGTACGGGCCGAGGGGGCCTCGTCCGGGTCCGCCGACGGCCACGGCGCCACGCACACCACGGCGTGCGGACCGTCACCGCGCGGGCCCAGCGCGGTCCGCAGCGCGGCCACCGCCATGTCGCGCTGCCAGCCGCGCTCGGCGGTCAGCACCGCCCGCAGTTCCCGGGTGAGGTCGGCGCCGTGCTGGACCTCGTCGGCGAGCAGCGCGCCGATCCGCGCGGTCACCTCCATGGCCGCCGCCAGCTGCCGCTCGCTGGGCCCGGACTCGTCCTCCAGCAGCCAGACGTAGCCGAGGACGACACCCCGGTGCCGTACCGGCAGGCAGATCCGTCCCCGGTACACGCCCGCCTCGGGGGTCGGGGGGATGCGGACCGGGCCGGTCGCCCGTGTGATGCCGAACCCCTCGAACCAGGCCCGCACGGCGGCGGTGGAGCGCCGGGTGAGGATCGAGCGGGTGCGCACCGGGTCCAGGGCGGAGGCGTCCAGCTCGCCCTCGCTGTCGTAGGCACCGAAGGCGATCAGCTCGAAGTCGCGGTTCTCCAGCGTCGCCGGGGCGCCCAGCAGCTCCGAGATCTCGTCGACCAGCTCCTGGTAGTCGCCCACGTTCCTGAAGGATCCGGCATCCGACGTCACCCGGGCATTCTGCCGCATTCCCCGGCGCCTTCATACATCTGTCTGAGATCTGTGGCACGGATGCGTGACAGCTGTCGATGGCAGAAGATCGGAGGGATCCTTAGGTTTCACGGTGGTTCTCCGTGCCGTACCCGAATCGTCGGGTAATGGCCCATGGCTGGTTGTATGTGGAGGTGCCCCGTGCTGGGTCCCGTGATTCTCGCCGCGTCGCGCAGCGACCGGATGCGTCGCCTGATCTCGGCGGCCCCGGTGACCAAGCAGGTCGTCGACCGCTTCATCCCCGGGGAGACCGTCGGCGACATCGTGCCGATCGTCGAGGACCTCACGGCCAAGGGCCTGGAGCTGACGATGGACGTCGTCGGCGAGGACATCACCACCCCCGAGCAGGCCACCGCCGCCCGCGACGCCTACCTGGAGCTGATCGAGCAGATCGAGCCGCTCGGGCTCGGCGAGCGCGTCGAGATGTCGGTCAAGCTGTCCATGTTCGGCCAGGCGCTGGAGGGCGGCCACGAGCTGGCCCTCGCCAACGTCCGCCCGGTCGTCGAGGCAGCGGCCGCCATCGGCACGACGGTCACCCTGGACGCCGAGGACCACACCACCCTGGACTCGATGTTCGCCATCCACGAGGAGCTGCGGAAGGACTTCCCGCAGACCGGCTGCGTCATCCAGGCCTACCTCTTCCGCACCGAGGCCGACGCCCGCCGCCTCGCCGCGAACGGCAGCCGGGTGCGGATCGTGAAGGGCGCCTACAAGGAGCCCGCGTCGGTCGCCCACCAGGACCGGCACGAGATCGACAAGGCGTACGTCCGCATCCTGAAGACGCTGATGGACGGCGACGGCTACCCGATGATCGGGTCCCACGACCCGCGCCTGATCTCCATCGCCCAGGAGCTGGCCCGCAAGGCCGGGCGCAAGCTCGACGAGTACGAGTTCCAGATGCTGTACGGCATCCGCGGCGAGGAGCACCTGCGGCTGGCCGCCGAGGGCCACCGGATGCGGGTCTACACCGCGTACGGCACGGACTGGTACGGCTACTTCATGCGCCGCCTGGCGGAGAAGCCCGCCAACCTGCGCTTCTTCCTCCGGTCGATGGTCAGCAAGGGCTGAGCCCACCACCCGCTCAAGTTCAAGGAGTTACGGATCTCATGGACGCTGTGACCCAGGTCCCCACCCCCGTCAACGAGCCGGTGCACGGCTACGCCCCCGGCTCGCCCGAGCGGGCCCGCCTGGAGGTCAAGCTCAAGGAGCTGGCCGAGAACCCGATCGACCTGCCCTGCACGATCAACGGTGAGAAGCGCATGGGCGGCGGCGAGGCCTTCCAGGTCGTGCAGCCGCACAACCACAAGGCCGTCCTCGGCACCTACCGCAACGCCACCAGGCAGGACGCGCAGGACGCCATCGACGCGGCCCTCGCGGCGGCCCCGGCGTGGCGCGCGCTGTCCTTCGACGACCGCGCGGCGATCATCCTGCGCGCCGCCGAGCTGCTGGCCGGCCCGTGGCGCGAGACACTGGCCGCCTCCACCATGCTGGGCCAGTCCAAGACCGCCCAGCAGGCCGAGATCGACACCCCCTGCGAGCTGGTCGACTTCTGGCGCTTCAACGTCCACTACGCCCGCCAGATCCTGGCCGAGCAGCCGCCGGCGAACTCGCCGGGCGTGTGGAACCGCCTGGACCACCGCCCGCTGGAGGGCTTCGTCTACGCGATCACGCCGTTCAACTTCACGGCCATCGCGGGCAACCTGCCCACCGCCCCGGCCCTCATGGGCAACGTCGTCGTGTGGAAGCCGTCCCCGACGCAGACCCACGCCGCCGTGCTGCTGATGCAGCTCCTGGAGGAGGCGGGCCTGCCCAAGGGCGTCATCAACCTGGTCACCGGTGACGGCCTGGAGGTCTCCGAGGTCGCCCTGAACCACCGCGACCTGGCCGGCATCCACTTCACCGGCTCGACCAAGACCTTCCAGTACCTGTGGAAGACGGTCGGCCAGAACATCGAGAAGTACCGCGCCTACCCGCGCCTGGTCGGCGAGACCGGCGGCAAGGACTTCGTCGTCGCCCACCCGAGCGCCGACCGCGCGATCCTGAAGACCGCCCTGACCCGCGGCGCGTTCGAGTACCAGGGCCAGAAGTGCTCCGCGACCTCCCGCGCGTACATCCCGGCGTCCATCTGGAACGACGGCTTCAAGGAGGAGTTCGCCGCCGAGGTGGACTACCTCACCATGGGCGACGTCACCGACCTGTCGAACTTCATCGGCGCCGTCATCGACGAGCGCGCCTTCGCCAAGAACAAGGCCGCCATCGACCGCGCCAAGAACGACCCGTCGTGCACGATCGTCGCGGGCGGCTCGTACGACGACTCGGTGGGCTACTTCGTCCGGCCGACCGTCATCGAGTGCACCGACCCGGAGAACGAGGTGTTCACTACCGAGTACTTCGGCCCGATCCTCGCCGTGTACGTCTACGAGGACGACAAGTACGACGAGATGCTGACCCAGATGGAGTCGGTCTCCGACTACGCCCTCACCGGTTCGGTCATCGCCAACGACCGCGCGGCGGCGGCGTACACCATGGAGAAGCTGCGCTACGCGGCCGGCAACTTCTACATCAACGACAAGTCGACCGGCGCCGTCGTCGGCCAGCAGCCCTTCGGCGGCGGCCGTGCCTCCGGCACCAACGACAAGGCCGGCGCCCCGCAGAACCTGACGCGCTGGACGCTGACCCGCGCCATCAAGGAGACGCTGGTCCCGCCGACCGACTACGCCTACCCGCACATGGGCTGAGCGCCCGCCGGGCACTGACGGGCCGGGTCCCCTCCACGGGGCCCGGCCCGTTCGCCGTCTCAGCCGCCCGCACCGCGCGGCCGCGGCAGGCGGTACAGGACGCAGCGGCGCAGCGGGCCCTCGGGCACCTGCGGGTCGTCGAAGTCGTCCGCCGGGTCGTACGTCATGCCCAGCCGCTCCATCACGGCCCGCGAGCGCCGGTTGGCCGGCACGGTGACGGCGAGGACCTCCGGCAGGTCCAGCTCGGCGAAGCCGAAGTCCAGGACCGCGCGGGCGGCCTCCGTGGCGTAGCCGTGGCCCCAGGCCGGCCGGGCCAGCCGCCAGCCCGCCTCCACCCCGGTGAACGGCTGGCCCTCCTCCACCGGATCCAGGCCGGTGAACCCGATGAACTCACCGGTCGCGCGCACCTCGACCGCCCAGAACCCCCAGCCCCGCGCGTCCAGGTCCGCCTGGAAGCGGGCGGCGCCGGCGTCGGTGCGCTCCCGGCTGGGGGTGCCGGCCAGGTACCGGCGCACCTCCGGGTCGGAGTTGAGAGCGGCCCACGGGGCCAGGTCGGACTCCCGCCAGGAGCGGAGCAGCAGACGTTCGGTGCGCAGTTCGGCCATGGGCGCACCGTAGGCCGCCCGGATCGTGCCGGCGACCGAAATAAACCGGGGGAAACCGGCTCCGCCGCTTCGCGATACTGGCGCCATGACCACCGCGCGCACCGCCCACACCGCCGACCTCACACCCGCCGGACTCGGCGCCGTGCGCACTCTGTTGCGCGACGCCTTCGACGGCGACTTCTCGGACGAGGACTGGGACCACACCCTGGGCGGCGTGCACGCCCTGGTCCATGACGAGCGGGGGCTCGCCGCGCACGGGGCGGTGGTGATGCGGCGGGTGCGGTGCGGGGGGCGATGGCTGCGCGTGGGATACGTGGAAGGGGTCGCCGTCCGGCGCGACGTCCGGCGGCAGGGCCTCGGCGGCGCGGTGATGGCCGCCCTGGAAGGCGTCATCGCCCGCGCGTACGACCTCGGTGCCCTCTCCGCCAGCGACGCCGGCGCCGCGCTGTACACCGCGCGCGGCTGGCGGGCGTGGCGGGGCCCGATCAGCGCGCTCGGGCCGGACGGCATCGTGCGGCTGCCCGAGGAGGAGGGCTCCACCTACGTGTGGCCGGCGCCGCCGGCGGCGTCCGGCCCGCAGGCCGGGCTGGTCTTCGACTGGCGGGACGGAGACGTGCTCTGACCTCGCCCGTCTCAGATAGTAGGAAGTCCGAGTAATTGTGGAGACAGACGCTCCGTTCTCACCTACTTTTGTAGGAGCCGAACGTCTCGCTCGACCAAGCGATGGGCGCTCGTGAGCCGGGCCCGTGCAGGCAACCCCTGCGGCCCGCGGCTCCCGCCCGACCGGCGTCTCATGGACCCCCTTTCCGCGCTCCCGCTGTGTCGAAGGAGTCGATTCCCCATGGCCGAGACGACCGTCCGCCGCCGCGTCCGCCACCTCTCCCGTACGACGGAGGCCGACCGCAAGAACGCCGCCGCCGCCCTCCAGCGCGCCCTCGACCGCCGGGACAACGGTGGCGAGACCGGCCACTGACCGGTCCGCCGTCCGCCCCCTCCGCCGACGCGCATGTCCGCATCGCGGACAACGTGTGTCATCCCATGGGACGAGGAGTAGGGTGCCCGCATGTCTCGCAGCATCGATCTCGCAGTGATCCCCGGTGACGGCATCGGCCAGGAGGTCGTGGCCGAAGGCCTGAAGGTCCTCTCCGCCGTCCTCCCGCAGGATGTGAAGCTGGAGACCAAGGAGTACGACTTCGGCGCCCAGCGGTACCACGCCACCGGTGAGACCCTCACCGACGCCGACCTCGACGCCCTGAAGCAGCACGACGCGATCCTGCTCGGCGCCATCGGCGACCCGTCGGTCCCCTCCGGCGTCCTGGAGCGCGGCTTCCTGCTCAAGCTCCGCTTCGCCTTCGACCACCACGTCAACCTGCGGCCGTCCAAGCTGCTGCCGGGTGTCGCCACCCCGCTCGCCGGACAGCCGCAGATCGACTTCATCGTGGTGCGCGAGGGCACCGAGGGCCCGTACACGGGCAACGGCGGCACCATCAGGAAGGGCACCGAGCACGAGGTCGCCACCGAGGTCTCCGTGAACACGGCCTTCGGTGTCGAGCGCGTCGTCCGGGACGCCTTCGCCCGCGCCCAGGCCCGCCCGCGCAAGAAGCTCACCCTCGTCCACAAGAACAACGTGCTGACCTTCGCCGGTCACCTGTGGACGAACATCTTCAACAAGGTGGCCGAGGAGTACCCGGAGGTCACCACCGAGTACATCCACGTCGACGCGGCGACCATCTTCCTGGTCACCCAGCCCGAGCGGTTCGACGTGATCGTCACCGACAACCTCTTCGGCGACATCATCACCGACCTCGCCGCGGCCGTCTCCGGCGGCATCGGCGTCGCCGCCAGCGGCAACATCAACCCCAGTGGCGAGTTCCCGTCGATGTTCGAGCCCGTGCACGGCTCGGCCCCGGACATCGCCGGCCAGGGCAAGGCCGACCCCACCGCCACGGTGCTGTCCGTCGCCCTGCTGCTGCGCCACCTCGGCCTGGAGGCGGAGGCCGCCCGGATCGAGGAGGCCGTCGCCGCCGACCTCGCCGAACGCGTCGGCAACCCCGCCCGCTCCACCTCGGAGATCGGCGACGCGCTCGCCGTGCGCGTAGCCGGCTGACCCCGGCGCGCCGTTCGAACGTTTTCGAAGCCGCCGGGTTCCCCAGGGTGCCCGGCGGCTTCCGCGTGTCCCCGCCGGGTGTCACCATCGACCCCTGGGCCGCCTGCACCCCGTTCCTCCCGCCGACCCCCGCGCGCGATAATCGAACGCGGAGCCGCGGAATGAGGGAAAGCTCGGACGTCCTACCACTGGCCGGAAACGGCCGCCGGTCGGGCGGATCAGCGGACAAGCGGCCCGTCACTACAACCGGTGAAGGACAACCACTCATGACGACGCCCACGATCGAGCTGAAGCCCTCGGCCCACCCGCTCTCCGACGCGGAGCGCGAGGCGATCCTCGCCAGCCCCGGTTTCGGCCGCCACTTCACCGACCACATGGTGACGATCAAGTGGACGGAAGGCCGCGGCTGGCATGACGGGCAGCTCGTGCCGTACGCGCCGATCCCCCTCGACCCGGCCACGACGGTCCTGCACTACGCGCAGGAGATCTTCGAGGGCCTCAAGGCCTACCGCCAGCCCGACGGCTCCGTCGCCACCTTTCGCCCGGACCAGAACGCCCTGCGCTTCCAGCGCTCCGCGCGCCGGCTCGCGATGCCGGAGCTGCCGGTCGAGACCTTCGTCGAGGCGTGTGACGCGCTGGTGCGGCAGGACAAGGCGTGGGTGCCGGCGCACGGCGGCGAGGAGTCCCTCTACCTGCGCCCGTTCATGATCGCCACCGAGGTCGGGCTCGGAGTGAAGCCCGCCAACGAGTACCTGTTCCTGGTGATCGCCTCCCCGGCCGGCGCCTACTTCCCGGGCGGCGTGAAGCCGGTCTCCATCTGGGTCTCCGAGGACCGCGTGCGCGCCGTCCCCGGCGGCATGGGCGACGCCAAGACCGGCGGCAACTACGCGGCGTCCCTGCTCGCGCAGGCCGAGGCGGCGGCCAAGGGCTGCGACCAGGTGTGCTACCTCGACGCCGTCGAGCACCAGTGGGTCGAGGAACTGGGCGGCATGAACCTGTACTTCGTGTACGGGAACAAGATCGTCACCCCCACCCTCACCGGCTCCATCCTCGAAGGCGTCACCCGTGACAGCCTCCTGTCCGTCGCCCGCGACCTCGGCTACGAGGCGGAGGAGGGCCGGGTCTCCGTCGACCAGTGGCAGCGCGACTCCGAGAACGGCAGCCTCACCGAGGTGTTCGCCTGCGGCACGGCCGCGGTGATCACGCCGGTCGGCACCGTCAAGCGGGCGGGCGCGGAGTGGAAGCAGGGCGGCGGCGAACCCGGCGAGGTCACGCTGCGGCTCCGCCAGGCCCTGCTCGACATCCAGCGCGGCACGGCCGAGGACAAGCACGGGTGGATGCACCCGCTCGGCTGAGGCCGCCGGCCGGCCGCGGGCCCGTCGCGCCTGATCGCGCCCGCGCGGCCGAGCCGCCGTTCGAGCACACCCCCTGAAGGCCCGCTGGGGCCCGGGCCGTCGTGGAGCTCCGCTCCCCGGCGGCCCTTTCTGCTGCGGGAGCAGCACACTGGACCATTTCCCCCCGCCGCTCCGACAGCGGGAAGCCGCGGCCCCCCGGGTCGGCGTGAGCAGCGGGCCCTCGGACGACGGCAGGGTCACCGCCGGCACGCCGGCCACCGCGCCCGGCGCCCACACCCATGCCCCGGTGGCCGGGATGTGCCGGACACGGGCCGCCGTGAACCAGCGGGCCCCGCCGCGCGTCCGGCGGTTGACCACCCGGAGCGCTTCGATGTCGAGGACGCCACGGCAGCGCACGAAGCCGATGAGGGCGAGGACCGCCGGGCGGTGCCGACGGCGGCGGACCGAGGCCCACCGGCCGGGTCCGGTGGACGGCGGCCGGCCGAAGGCGGTCACTCCGGGGCGGAGGCCGGAGCCGAGCGGGATCGCCACCGGATCGCGGGGGAGTGCCGAGCTCCTCCGAGCTCTTCGAGCCGGGGGAACCCCGGTCCCCGGCGGCGGTGTCGACTCCACGCTGTTCCATCGGCATGGCTGATCCCCTTCCACGCGCCGACGGTTTCGAGCGGCGCTCAATGTGACGTGGCTCAAGCTCCTCCGCCCCTGCTTCGGTTGCCAGGACATCAGGTTTAGAGTGATGCTCTAAACCTGGGGAAGGCAAGGAGGTGCCCGCGTCATGAGACTGACCCCCACGGAACGTGACCGGCTGCTGCTCTTCGGAGCCGCCGAGCTGGCCCGCGCCCGCCGGGCCCGCGGTCTGAAGCTCAACGTGCCGGAGGCCACGGCGCTCATCGCGGACACCGTCTGCGAGGCCGCCCGCGACGGAAAGCGCCTCGCCGAGGCCGTCGAGGCGGCCCGGTCCGTGCTCGGTCCGGACGACGTGCTGCCCGGTGTCGCGGACGTGGTGACGGAGGTGCACGTCGAGGCGGTCTTCGACGACGGCTCCCGGCTGGCGGTCGTCTCCGAACCCCTCAGGGGCGGGCTGGGCGCGGACGCCCCCGGCGCGCTGCTGCCCGGACCGGAACACGCCGAGCCCGAGCCGGCCGTCCGGCTGACCGTCACCAACACCGCGGGCGTCCCCATCTCGGTGACCTCGCACTTCCACTTCTTCGAGGCCAACCCGCGGCTCCGCTTCGACCGCGCGGCCGCCTATGGCATGCGGCTCGCCGTGCCCGCCGGATCGTCCGTGCGGTTCGGCCCCGGCGAGAGCGCCGACGTGGGCCTCGTGCCGATCGGCGGCGCCCGGATCGCGATCGGCTTCGCCGGCCTGGTCGACGGACCGCTGGACGCACCCGGCGCCCGCGAGGAGGCCCTGCGCCGCGCCGCCGCCTGCGGCTACCTCGGCGTACCGGACGACACCGAGCAGGAGACCGGACGATGAGCCGCCCCGGAGGCCACCCCGCCGAGGCCCGCCGCCTCACCCCGTACGAGTACGCCGCCACCCACGGCCCCCGCGCCGGCGACCGCATCCGGCTGGGCGACTCCGGGCTGACCGTCGAGGTCGAGTCCGACTCCCAGCGCCACGGCGACGAGTTCCTGGCCGGATTCGGCAAGACCGCCCGGGACGGACTGCACCTGAAGGCCGCCGCCGTCCGCGACACCTGCGACGTCGTGATCAGCAACGTCGTCGTGATCGACGCGGTGCAGGGCGTCCGCAAGGTGTCGATCGGCATCCGCGAGGGGCGGATCTGCGCCATCGGCCGGGCCGGCAACCCCGACACGCTCGACGGCGTGGACGTCGTCGTCGGCACCGGCACCTCGATCGTCTCCGGCGAAGGGCTGATCGCCACCGCCGGAGCCGTCGACACCCATGTGCACCTGCTGTCGCCGCGCGTCATGGAGGCGTCCCTCGCCTCCGGCGTCACCACGATCATCGGCCAGGAGTTCGGGCCGGTGTGGGGCGTGGGCGTCAACTCGCCCTGGGCGCTGAAGCACGCGTTCGGCGCGTTCGACGCCTGGCCGGTCAACATCGGCTTCCTGGGCCGCGGTTCGTCCTCCCACCGGGCACCGCTGATCGAGGCGCTGGCCGAGGGCGGCGCCTGCGGCTTCAAGGTGCACGAGGACATGGGCGCCCACACCCGCGCCCTGGACACCGCGCTGCGCGTCGCCGAGGAGCACGACGTGCAGGTCGCCCTGCACAGCGACGGCCTGAACGAGTGCCTGTCCGTCGAGGACACCCTCCGCGTCCTGGAGGGCCGTACGATCCACGCCTTCCACATCGAGGGCTGCGGCGGCGGACACGTGCCCAACGTGCTGAAGATGGCGGGCGTGCCGAACGTCATCGGCTCCTCCACCAACCCCACCCTGCCGTTCGGCCGGGACGCGGTCGCCGAGCACTACGGCATGATCGTCTCCGTCCACGACCTCAAGACCGACCTGCCCGGCGACGCCGCCATGGCCCGCGACCGCATCCGCGCCGGGACCATGGGAGCCGAGGACGTCCTGCACGACCTGGGCGCGATCGGCATCACCTCGTCGGACGCGCAGGGCATGGGCCGCGCGGGCGAGACCGTCCGCCGCACCTTCGCCATGGCCGGGAAGATGAAGGCCGAACTCGGCGCCCCGGACACCGGCCACGACAACGAACGCGTGCTGCGCTACATGGCCAAGCTGACCATCAACCCGGCCATCGCGCACGGCCTGGCCCACGAGGTCGGCTCCATCGAGACCGGCAAGCTCGCCGACATCGTGCTGTGGCGGCCGGAGTACTTCGGCGCCAAGCCGCAGCTCGTGCTCAAGGCGGGATTCCCCGCCTACGGTGTGGTCGGCGACCCCAACGCCGCCACCGACACCTGCGAACCCCTCGTGCTGGGCCCGCAGTTCGGCGCGCACGGCGCCACCCCCGCCGACATCTCCGTCGCCTTCGTCGCCCGGGCCGCCCTCGACCAGGGCGGCGACACCATGCCCACCCGCCGCCGCCGGGTCGCCGTGCGCGGCACCCGCGGCATCGGACCGGCCGACCTGCGCCTGAACTCCCGTACCGGCGCCGTCGACGTCGACCAGCGCACGGGCCTGGTGACGCTGGACGGGGAGCCGCTGCGCTCCCGGCCCGCCGACTCGGTCTCCCTCAACCGCCTCTACTTCCTCTGATCCCGCTAGGACTCCCGATGACCTTCCGCATGCCCCCCGAATGGGCCCCGCACGAGCGCACCTGGATGGCCTGGCCCGGCCCCAACCCGACCTTCGCCACCGACGGGGAGCTGGCCGAGGCGCGCGCCGCCTGGGCGTCCGTGGCCCGCGCGGTGCGCCGCTTCGAGCCGGTGACGATGGTGCACGGGCCCGGCCAGGGCGACCTCGCGCGCGAACTGCTCGGCCCGGACGTCGACCTGGTGGAGTGCGAACTGGACGACGCGTGGATGCGCGACATCGGCCCCACCTTCGTGACCGACGAGGAAGGCCGGCTCGCGGCCGTGGACTGGGTGTTCAACGGCTGGGGCGCGCAGGACTGGGCCCGCTGGGAGCACGACTCCAAGATCGCCCGGCATGTCGCGGACCTCGCCGGGGTCCCGGTGCTGAGCAGCACCCTCGTCAACGAGGGCGGCGCGATCCACGTCGACGGCGAGGGCACCGTCCTGCTGACCGAGACCGTCCAGCTCGGCTCCGGGCGCAACCCCGGCTGGACCCGCGAGCAGGTCGAGGCGGAGATCCACGCCAGGCTCGGCACCACCAAGGCGATCTGGCTCCCGCACGGCCTGGCCGGCGACTACGGCGTGTACGGCACCCAGGGCCACGTCGACATCGTCGCGGCCTTCGCACGGCCGGGCACCGTCGTCGTGCACAGCCAGCGCGACCCGGCCCACCCGGACCACGCGCGCTCCCGGACGTACCTGGAGATCCTGCGCGGCGAGACCGACGCCCGGGGCCGCCCCCTGGAGGTCGTGGAGGTCCCCGCCCCGACCGTCCTCAGGGACGAGGAGGGCGACTGGGTCGACTACTCGTACATCAACCACTACCTGTGCAACGGCGGCGTGGTGCTCTGCGGTTTCGGCGACCCGAACGACGAGATCGCGGCGGACATCTTCCGGCGCCTCTTCCCCGAGCGGACGGTGACCCTGGTGGACGCCCGGCCGATCTTCGCGGGCGGGGGCGGCATCCACTGCATCACCCAGCAGCAGCCGAGGACCCGGTGACGACCCGCGTCGGGTAGAACATACGGGTGAACGTCCTGGTCTGCGCGGCATGCGGCCGCCCCCTCACCGAGCCGGTGCGGCCGCTGCCCGAGCTGCCCGAGCGCCCGGCCTGCGACGGCCTGCCGGACGCCGACGGGTCGCGGCACGCCCCGTCGACCGTGCCGCGCGGCACGTACGCGGTGGACCCGGAGCCGTCCGGGGCGCCGTTCGTGCCGCACCCCGACCCCCAGTGGTTCGGGAGCGCCGTCCCCGGGGTCTGCGTGCTGGACCCCGACGGGCCGGGCTGCCTGATGTCCGCCGGGCCGCGCGGCACCCTGGTCGTCCACCCCGAGGACACCCGCGACCACCTCCTGAGCCACCCCGGTGTCCATGAGATGGGATGCTGCGGAAGGCCGGGGCGTGAAGGGCCGAACGAGGTGTGCGGCGGCTGCGGCATCCCCGTGGCCACCGAGTTCAGCGAGTGCTCGGGCCCGTACGAGACGCACTTCCTGCCCGGCGCCGTCCGGGTCGAGGCCGCCCCGTGAGCACCCGCCGCCGCACCCCGGCACCGCCCCGCGAGGAACTGCTCGCCGCGGCCATGGAGATGATCGCCGAGCGCGGTCTGGAGAAACTGACCATGGCCGCGCTCGGCCGCGAGGTCGGGATGAGCAGCGGCCACCTGCTGTACTACTTCCGCACCAAGGACGAACTGCTGCTGCAGACCCTGGAGTGGAGCGAGGGCCGCCTCGGCGCCGAACGCGGCCGGCTGCTCGCCCGGCCGGTACCGGCCCGCGCCCGCCTCGACGCGTACGTGGACCTGTACGTCCCCGACGGCCACCGCGACCCGCACTGGACGCTCTGGCTGGAGGTCTGGAACCGCTCGCAGAACGCCGACGACGACGCCCGCGACCGGCAGGCCGCCATCGAGGGCGCCTGGCACCGCGACCTGGTGGCCCTGCTCGCGGAAGGCGTCTCGCGCGGCGAGTTCCGCCGCGTCGACCCCGACCGCTTCGCGGCCCGGCTGCGGGCGCTGCTCGACGGCTTCTCCATCCACGTCGCCATCGGGCTGCGCGGCACCGACCGGGCACAGGTCCTCGGCCACGTGCGCGAGTTCCTCGACCAGAACCTCCTCGCGGACGGCCGAACCCGGCCCGGGTCGTCCGCGGACCCCGACTGCGACGCGTGATCACGGGCTCGCATACTGAGACACCCGTGAGCACGCGGGCGCGGCTGTGCCAGACTGCCCCCGTGCTCTCGTTCGCCATGATTATTGGCAGCAGGCGCGCCGGTCCGCAGTGACCGCCTCGTACGACCCGGTACGGGCGGACACCGTCGTCCTCGACCCGCGCGCAGACCTCTCGCACCCGCGAGAGGTTTTTCGTTTTCCCGGCCCACCCGCAGCCGGGAGGAGAGCGCGAGGGATCATAGAAGGACGGTGGAGCCGGTCATTCCGGTAGACCGAGATCCAACACAGGAGCCTTCACGACCATGACGGAAACCAGCGAGCTCGACGACTCGTTCCACGTCTTCGACACCACCCTGCGCGACGGCGCCCAGCGCGAGGGCATCAACCTCACGGTCGCGGACAAGCTGGCCATCGCACGGCACCTGGACGAGTTCGGCGTGGGCTTCATCGAGGGCGGCTGGCCCGGCGCCAACCCGCGGGACACCGAGTTCTTCGCCCGGGCCCAGCAGGAGATCGACTTCCGGCACGCCCAGCTCGTCGCCTTCGGCTCCACCCGCCGGGCCGGCACCACCGCCGCCGAGGACCCGCAGGTCAAGGCGCTCCTCGACGCCGGCGCCCCGGTGATCACCCTGGTCGCGAAGTCCCATGACCGGCACGTCGAACTGGCCCTGCGCACCACGCTCGACGAGAACCTGGAGATGGTCCGCGACACCGTCGCCCACCTCAAGGCCCAGGGCCGCCGCGTCTTCGTCGACTGCGAGCACTTCTTCGACGGGTACCGGGCGAACCCCGAGTACGCCAAGTCGGTCGTCCGCGCGGCGTCCCAGGCCGGCGCCGACGTCGTCGTCCTGTGCGACACCAACGGCGGCATGCTCCCCGCCCAGATCCAGGCAGTCGTCGCCACCGTCCTCGCCGACACCGGCGCCCGGCTCGGCATCCACGCCCAGGACGACACCGGCTGCGCCGTCGCCAACACCCTCGCCGCCGTCGACGCGGGCGCCACCCACGTCCAGTGCACCGCCAACGGCTACGGCGAGCGCGTCGGCAACGCCAACCTGTTCCCCGTCGTGGCCGCGCTGGAGCTGAAGTACGGCAAGCGGGTGCTGCCCGAGGGCAAGCTGCGCGAGATGACCCGGATCTCGCACGCCATCGCCGAGGTCGTCAACCTCACCCCGTCCACGCACCAGCCCTACGTCGGGCTCTCCGCGTTCGCGCACAAGGCGGGCCTGCACGCCTCCGCCATCAAGGTCGACCCCGACCTCTACCAGCACATCGACCCCGAGCAGGTCGGCAACACCATGCGGATGCTGGTCTCCGACATGGCGGGCCGGGCGTCGGTGGAGCTGAAGGGCAAGGAGCTCGGCATCGACCTCGGCGGCGACCGCGAACTGGTCGGCCGGGTCGTGGAACGCGTCAAGGAACGCGAACTGAAGGGCTACACCTACGAGGCCGCGGACGCCTCCTTCGAACTCCTGCTGCGCACCGAGGTCCAGGGCAAGCCGCTGCGCTACTTCGAGGTCGAGTCCTGGCGGGCCATCGTCGAGGACCGCCCCGACGGCACCCACGCCAACGAGGCCACCGTCAAGCTGTGGGCCAAGGGCGAGCGGATCGTCGCCACCGCGGAGGGCAACGGCCCGGTCAACGCCCTCGACCGGGCCCTGCGCGTCGCCCTGGAGAAGATCTACCCGCAGCTCGCCCAGCTGGAGCTGGTCGACTACAAGGTCCGCATCCTGGAGGGCAAGCACGGCACCCAGTCCACGACCCGCGTCCTGATCTCCACCTCCGACGGCACCGGCGAGTGGTCCACGGTCGGCGTGGCGGAGAACGTCATCGCCGCGTCCTGGCAGGCGCTGGAGGACGCGTACACGTACGGGCTGCTGCGCGCGGGGGTGCGGCCGGCGGAATAGCCGGGCCACCGGGCCCGCTCCCGGCGGGCGGCACCCGCACGGTGCGCACCGCGTGCGGGGGCGGGCCCAACCGGCCGCGGCAGCGTGCCGCCCGCCGGGCCGCGGCCCTCGCCTCCCTCCGGCACCCAGGCTCTATATCCTTGTTTGCCCGATTCAGGTAGCTTCGATGATATGAGGGCCGCGAGGACGCGTACCGTGGTACGCCTGCTGATCGTGCCGGTCATCGCCGCACTGGCGGTGCTGTCGGCCGGTGCGCCCGGAGCGCACGCGGCCACCGACCTGACCCGGGTCGCCCAAGCCCTGCGGGAGAGCCCCGTCTACGTCGACCCGGCCGCCTCCGGCGCGCTGTCGGCGGCGGACGCCGAAGCGCTCGCGGACAAGATCGAGGACGCGGACAAGCCCGTCTTCATCGCCGTCCTCCCCGCCGACCAGCCGACCGCGAACCTGTTCCGCAACCTCCGCACCGAGACCGGCATCACCGGCCTCTACGGCGTGCTGCTCGGCGACCGCTTCGACGCGCGCGCCGACAGCACCGTGCTGAGCCGGCAGGGCGTGTCCAACCTGGTCACGGCCGTGCAGGACGCGGGCGACCCCAAGGCCCAGCTCAACGACTTCGTCGACGACGCCCTGCGCGGCGGCGTCGGCGGCACCGCACCCGCCTCCTGGTCCGGCGGTGACACCGGTGTCTCCGCCACCGCGCTCGTCACCACCGGCGCGGTCCTCGCGGCGGGCGGCGCGGGCGCGTACGCCCTCGCCCGCCGCAACCGGCGTCGCCACCAGGCGGAGCAGCGGGCGGCCCTGGAGCAGCTGCGCGTGGTCGTCGACGAGGACATCACCGCGTACGGCGAGGAACTGGACCGCCTGGACTTCAGGCCCGGCGAACCCGGCGCCGACGACGCGATGCGCGCCGACTACGAGCACGCCCTGGACGCCTACGAGACGGCGAAGACGCGGATGGCGGCCGCGCGCAGACCGGAGGACGTGCGGCCGGTCACCGAGGCGCTGGAGGACGGCCGCTTCGCCCTCGCCCGGCTCGCCGCCCGCCGGGAGGGCCGGCCGCTGCCGGAGCGCCGGCCGCCGTGCTTCTTCGACCCCCGGCACGGCCCGTCCGTCGCCGACGTCACCTGGACGCCGGAGGGCGGCGCCACCCGCGAGGTCCCGGTGTGCGCGGCCGACCGGGCACGGCTCGCCGACGGCCTCGACCCCATGATCCGGGAGGTCGACACCGGCTACGGCCGCCGCCCCTACTGGGACGCGGGGCCGGCCTACGGCCCGTGGGCGGGCGGCTACTTCGGCGGCGGCATCCTGCCCGGCCTGCTGATCGGCACCATGCTCGGCGGCATGATGGCCACCCCGTCCTACGCGGCCGACTACGGCGCCGGCTACGACGGGTTCGAGGGCGGCGACGTCTCCGGCGCGGACTTCGACACCGGTGACTTCGGCGGTGACTTCGGCGGCGGCTTCGGGGGCGGTGACTTCGGCGGCGGCGGCTTCGGCGGGGGAGGGGACTTCGGCGGCGGCTTCTGAGCACCGGCGCACCCGGGCAGGGACCGGTCCGCCCCGCCCCCCACGGCCGCTCGTCCCGCCCCGCACGGCCGGCCGCTCGTCCCGCCCCGCACGGCCGGCCGCTCGTCCCGCTCAGCCGTTCACGCGTGGTCCGGCAGCCCGAGCCAGTCCTCCCAGGACAGGTCCCGTCCGATGAACCGCGGTGCCCGGAACGGCCAGTCCCGCGTGATCCAGCGCGGCACGAACGCGTCCAGCGCCCGTTCCAGCGGGCCGCCGGCCTCCTCGTCCACCACCCACCAGGAGATCTCCGCGTCGGCGCCCTGCTTCTCCGGCGGGTCGATGTAGACGCAGCCGCGCAGGGCGGCGCGGTCCGGGCTCTCCACGGTGTAGTTGAACGACTGGTGGGCCTCGATCTCGGCGGCGTGCCGCTCCAGGTCCGCGAGGTTCGCCTCGTACGACATGGTGGCCGGCGGCCAGCCCCAGGCGGGGCCGAAGGTCGACCACAGCCGCTCCCGCGAGCCCATCACGGCCGGGTAGTCGAGCGGGGCGTCCGCACCGCTGATCGGCCGCAGCCGATGGCCCCCGCCGCCGGGTATCTCGACGTGCTGGGGATGGACGAAGTCGTCAGGCAGCCAGGTCATGCCGGTGAGCCAACCACGCGGCCCGCCCACCGCGCACGGCAATTGGCCGCTCTGCCGGCGCTCGCGTACGCCGCTCGCCGCATGGCGGCCCCTAGGACGGCACCTGTCCTACAGCCGTCCTACGCTGCGTGTATGACCCGTCAGGAGTCCCTGCCCTTCGAGACCGCCGCCGACCTCGACGCCTGGCTCTCCCGCCATCCCGCCCCGCACCCGGGGCTGTGGGTCGAGGTGGCCAGGAAGGGATCGGGGCTGCCCTCCGTCACCGCCGCCGAGGTGAACGACGTGGCGCTCTGCCACGGCTGGATCACCGGGCAGCGCAAGGCGCTCGACGCCACCCGCTACCTCCAGCGGATCACCCCGCGCCGCCCGGGCAGCCTCTGGTCCGCGGTCAACGTGCGGCGGGTGGCGGAGCTGACCGCCGCCGGGCGGATGCGGCCCGCGGGGCTGGCCGAGGTGGATGCCGCCAGGGCCGACGGACGCTGGGCGGCGGCCTACGCGTCCCAGCGGGAGGCGACCGTGCCGGACGACCTCGCCGCGGCGCTGGAGCGGAGTCCCGCGGCGAAGGCGGCCTTCGACGCGCTCGGCCGGACGGACCGGTACCTCGTCGTGCTGGACCTGCTGCGCGCCCGGACGCCCGAGCGGCGGGCCGCCCGGCTGGCGGCGGCCGTGGCCAAGCTCGGACGCGGGCGCGCTCGGCCGGTCACCTGAGCGGGCGGGCCCGGCTCAGGCGTTCTTGATCGCCGAGATGTCGAAGTTCAGCTTGATCTTGTCGGAGACCAGGAAGCCGCCGGTCTCCAGGGCCGCGTTCCAGGTCAGGCCGAACTCGGAGCGCAGGATGGTGGCCGTGCCCTCGAAGCCGACGCGCTCGTTGCCGAACGGGTCCTTGGCGGCGCCGTTGAACTCCAGGTCGATGGTGATCGGCTTGGTGACGCCGAGGATCGACAGGTCACCGGTGACCCGGTAGTCGTCGCCGCCCAGGGACTCGGCCTTGGTGGAGCGGAACGTCATCGTCGGGAACTCGTCGGTCTTGAAGAAGTCGGCGCTCCTGAGGTGGCCGTCGCGGTCGGCGTTGCCGGTGTCGATGCTGTCCATCTTGACGTCGATGGTCGCGCTGGACCTGGACGGGTCGGTGCCGTCGAGGTGCAGCGAGCCGCTGAAGTCGAGGAACTTGCCCTTGACGTTGGTGACCATGGCGTGGCGGGCGGTGAAGCCGATGGTCGTGTGGGCGGCGTCGATGGTGTAGTCGCCGGTCAGGGTGGCCAGGTCCAGGGTCATGGCGTTCTCCTCGGGTCGGAACGTTGAATGTTCAACTAGGTGAACGCGACCCACCGTAGACCTATTCCGTTCGGGTTTCAACATCTTCCGCGGGGTGTCGCGATTGGACCACTCGCGTGAGTGGTACCCGGCGCCCGTGCTGTCGGTCGCCGTCCTGGCCGAGCTGATCCGGGCCGACACCTCGGGCGGCCACGTCAAATGCTGGGAGCGCTTCGCGGAGAGCGCGGCCCGGCTGCCCGCCCCCGCGCCCGCCCTCGACCTCACCGTCTACTTCCTCGGCACCCGCGAGCACGTCGAGGCCCTCTCGCCCCGCGTCCGCCTCGTGATGCTCCGCCCGGTGCTCGGCTCCGGTCTCCTCACCTCCGCCCGCGGCGCCGAGGACGTGACCGACCTCGCCCCGTACCACCCCCGGCTCGCCGCCCTGCTGCCCCGCCACGACGTCTGGCACCTCACCCACGGCTTCGCCTACGCCGGCACCGCCGTCCGGCTGGCCCGCCGCACCGCCCGCACCGGCGGACCCCGGCCGCGCCTGGTCGCCTCCGTGCACACCGACGTCCCCGCCCTCGCCGCCGTCTACGCCCGCTACCTCGCCGACCGCCGGCTGCCGCGGGCCGGCCCGGCGCTGGCCCGCGGCGCCGAGCACTGGCTGCGACGACGCCGCGACCGGCTGCTCGGCGCCTGCGAACGCGTCCTCGCCCCCACCCCGGCGGGCCGCGCCGAACTGGCCGCCGTCCTCGGCGCCGACCGCGTCGGCCTGCTGCGCCGCGGCGTCGACCACACCCGCTTCCGCCCCGACCCCACCGCCCGCACCCGCCTCACCCGGGCCTACGGCCTCCCGGCCGACCGCCCCCTGATCCTGTTCGCCGGGCGGCTCGACGCCTCCAAGGGCCTGCCCCTGCTGGCCGAGAGCGTGCGCCGGCTGCGCGCGCAGGGGCGGCCCGCGCACCTGGTGCTGGCGGGCGCGGGCGCGGAGGCCGAACCCGTACGCCGCCTCCTCGCCCCCGACGTCACCCTGCTCGGCCCGCTCCCGCAGGACCGCCTGGCGCACGTCTACGCCGGCTGCGACCTGTTCGCCTTCCCCTCCCGCACGGAGACCTGCGGCAACGCCGTCGCCGAGGCCATGGCCGGCGGCCTCGCCGTCCTCCTCCCCGAGGGCGCGCGCACCACCGCGTGGCTGGCCGCCCCCGGCGAGGACGGTGTCGTCGTACCCCACGACACCCCCGAGGCCTGGGCCACCGCGCTGGCCGCCCTCCTCGACGATCCGCACCGCCTGCGGGCCGTACGCCGGCGCGCGGCGGCCACGGCCCGCGAGGCCCACCCCTCGTGGGACCGGGTCCTGGCCGAGGACCTGCTCCCGGTGTGGCTGCCGGACCGGCCCGCCCGTGACGACGTTCCCTAGGCCGCCGCGCCGGCCTCACGAGCCGCTGCGGGTCCCGGGCGCGGCCCGGCCCCTGCGTTCGTGCAGGGCCGCCACCACCGGAGAGGTGTCCAGTGCCACGATGCCGGCGCCCACCAGGGCCAGGCCCGCCACGGTGAGCGCGCTGACCGGCCAGCCGGTGGTGAGGGACTCGCCGAGGACCAGCGTGCCCGCGGTCACCGCGACTACCGGCTCGGACGCGTCGAGGACCGTCATGCTCGCGGCGAGCGGCCCCTGCTGGAAGGCGGTCTGGATGAGCAGCAGACCGGCGAGGGACACCGCCACCAGCGCGTAGGTCTGCCAGGCGGTGAGCGCCGCGCCGGGGCCGTGCCGCAGGCGGTCCACGGTCGCGGCGAGCAGCACCGACTGGATGCCCATGACCGTCCCCGCCGCCAGCGCGGTCGCCGAGGCCCGCCAGGGACCGGACAGCCGCCGGGCGCCGGCCAGCGCGGCACCGGCGACGGCCGCCGTGGCGCCGAGCAGCAGCAGCCACTGCGGCACGCTCGCCGCCGCCGGGCTGCCCCCGTGCGGCCGGGCCGAGGCCAGCGCCACGGCCAGCCCGGCGGCCACCGCGCCCGTGCCCCACCACTCCCGGCGGCCCAGCCGCATCCGGTGCAGCCGGGCCGACAGCGGCACCGCGAAGACCAGCTCCGCGACGATCAGCGGCTGCACCAGGCTGAGCGGGCCGAACGCCAGGGCCAGCGACTGGAAGCCGTACGCCAGCACGGCCAGCGCGATCCCGCACAGCCACAGCGGATCACGGGCCAGCCCGCCGAGCAGCCGCAGCCGCAGCGCCTCCGCGTCGGGGCGGGCCCCCGCGGCCCACTGCTGGAGCAGCCCGGCGAGCGCGAAGCACGCCCCCGCGGCCAGCGAGGCGAGCACGGCGACGGGCATCGTGGACCGGCCCCTCCCCGCGGCGCGCCGCGGCCTACTCGGTCCGCTCCCGGCCCCGCGTGTGCACATACAGCCTGCGCCGGTCCCCGACGTCGAGCCGCTGCGGCAGCGGCAGCTCGTAGCGCACCGGCCTCGCGTGGTCGGCGAGCTGCCGCCGCGGGTTGTACACCTGGTTGAACTTCCACAGCATCCGCGCGAAGTTGGTCTGCCCGTGCAGCAGGTTGCGGCCGAGCACGCGCGCCGCGCCGAACGCCGTCCGCAGCCCCAGGTGCTTGCGGTTGATGACCGCCTGGGTGCGCACCAGCTCCTCGTAGAACCGCTCCAGCGGCAGGGTCGTGGGGACGACCGCGTGCTGGATGTCGAAGAGGCGGTAGTCGCGGGTGGTCAGACGGCGCGACTCGGTGTGCCAGATCTCCGTGCCGGGGTACGGCGTCATCACCGTGAAGTGCACGATCTCCGGCACCGACAGCGCGAACTCCCGCACCACCCGGAAGCGTTCCTCGTCCCAGGCCGGGTCGACGATCAGGTTGATGGCGACGGCGATGCCGAGGTGCCGCGCGGTCTCGAGCGCCCTGAAGTTCTCGTCCGGGCTGATCCGCTTGCGGAACAGGTCGAGACCCTCCGCGTCGATCGCCTCCATGCCGAGGAACATGTACTTCAGGCCGAGCCGCGCCCACCGCTCGAAGACCTCCGGGTGGCGCAGCAGCACATCGCTGCGGGTCTCCAGGTAGTAGCGCTTGCGGATCCGCCGCCGTTCCACCTCGGCGGCGATGGCGTGGCCGTGTTCGGGCCGGATGAAGGCGACGTCGTCGACGATGAACACGTTCGGCTCGCGGATCGACGCCAGTTCGGCGGCGGCCGCCTCGGGGGAGGCCTTGCGGTAGCTGCGGCCGTAGAACGTCCAGGCGGAGCAGAATGAGCAGTCCCAGGGGCAGCCGCGGGTGAACTCGATGGAGGCGCACGGGTCGAGCTCGCCGATGAAGTAGCGCCGCCGGTTGCGCATCAGGTCGCGGGCGGGCCGCGGACCGTCGATGCCGTGCAGCATCAGCGGCGCGGGACCGCGCCCCGCCGCGGTCACGACCCCCGGCACGCCGTCGGCCCCGCCGTCGCGCACGGCCTCCAGCAGCGGGCCGACCGCCGGTTCGCCCTCGCCGCGCACCACCGCGTCCACCACCCCGGCCGCCTGCTCCAGCACCTCCTCGGCGACGAAGGACACACTGTGCCCGCCGAGGAAGACGAAGCAGTCCGGCAGTTCCCACTTCACCTGCCCGGCCAGCTCGATCGCCTCGGGGATGTTGGCCAGGTAGTTCAGGGAGATCCCCAGCGCCTCGGGCCGGAAGGACCGCACCTCGGCGCGCAGCCGGTCCCGGCCGAGCACCTGGAGGTCCACCACCCGGACCTCGTGCCCGGCCTCGCGCGCGGCGCCCGCCACCCGTTCGAGGCCGAGCGGTTCCAGGCGCAGGAAGATCTCCGAGTACATCAGGGCGCTCGGGTGGACGAGCAGCAGTCGCATGAACACCTCCGGGGACCTCCTCTTGGTATCCCGGCCCGCGCGGCGCCGCACCGCCCGTACCGCCGCCTGGCGGCACCCCGCGGCCCCCAGGAGTGGCCCGGACGGGCGCGGAGGGGACCCACGGGGCCCGCGCGCCGGGCGGGACCGCGCGCGTCGGTTCGGGTGAGCCGGGGCGGCGGACGGGCGGCAGAACTGGCGCCGGGCACCGCTTCGGCGGTGTCCTGGAAAGCGAGTCCGGACAACCGGACCGACAGCGCAGGGAGACCGACCCGTGACCCACACCGGCTCCACCTCCGATTCCCGGGCGGGCGCCGGGCCCGTCCCGGCCGCGGCCCGGGCCCCCCGGCCCGCGCGCACCGCACGGCCGGTGGCGCTGGTCACCGGCGCGTCCTCGGGCATCGGCGCGGCCGTCGCCCGCCGGCTCGCGGAGGGCGGCTGGCACCTGCTGCTCAGCGGCCGGGACCGGGACCGCCTGGCGCGGACGGCGGCCGGCACCTCCGCCGCCGTCCTGCCCGCGGACCTCGCCGCCCCGGACGGGCCGCGCCTGCTGGCGCGCTCGGCGCTGGCGTCGGCCGGGCGGATCGACCTGCTGGTCGCGGGGGCGGGCATCGGCTGGGCGGGCCCGTTCGCGTCGATGCCGCACGACGCGATCGACGGCGTCCTCGGTGTGGACCTCGCCGCCACCGTGCACCTGGTCCGGGAGGTGCTGCCCGCGATGGTCGCGGCGGGCCGGGGCCGGGTGGTGCTGATCGGGTCGGTGGCCGGCTGCGTCGGGGTGCGCGAGGAGGCGGTGTACTCGGCCGCCAAGGCGGGGGTGGCCGCGTTCGCGGAGGCGCTGCGGCAGGAACTGCGCGGCACCGGCGTCGGCGTCACCCTCGTGGTGCCCGGCCCGGTGGACACGGAGTTCTTCGCCCGCCGCGGTGTCCCCTACCGCCGCGCCCGCCCCCGCCCCACCTCGCCGGACACGGTCGCCCGCACCGTCTGGGAGGCGGTCACCCGCCCGCGGGACGAGGTCTACGTCCCCGGCTGGCTGACCCTCCCGGGCCGGGTCCGCGGCATCGCGCCCGGGCTCTACCGGCGGCTGCTGCACCGCTTCGGCTGACCGGGCCCCTCCGTACGGGCCGGCTCCGGCCGGTTCCCCCGGGCCCGCCCTCCTGCTAGACGGCAAGGACATGACCTCCGAACGCGCACCCCGGCCCGCCCGCGCCCCGCTCAGCCGCAGAGGCGTCCTGCGCGCCACCGCCCTCGCCCTCGCCGCCGCCGCACCCTCCCCGTCCACGGCCCACGCCGCCGCCGACCCGTACGACCTCCTGCGCCGCCGCTGGCTGGACCTCGCCCTGGGCACCGGCTACGACCCGGCCGCCGAACCGTACGCGTCCCGGCTGAAGGAGACCGGCGACCTCGCCCGCGCCTTCCACGCCGCCCTGCCCGGCACCCCGCCGTCCACCGCGCTGTGGCCGGACACCCCCTACGACCCGCCGGCCGGCATCACCCGCGCCTACGGCCGCCTGTGGACCATGACCCGGGCCTACCTCCAGCCCGCCACCGGCTCCACCGGCGACCCCGGCCTCCTCGCGGCCGTCCTGCGCGGCCTCGACCACCTCGCCGCGACCGTCTACCACCCCGGCACCACCCGCCACGGCAACTGGTGGGAATGGCAGATCGGCAGCCCCCGCCTCCTGATGGACATCACGGCCGCGCTCCACGACCACCTCGGCGCCGCCCGGATCGCCGCCGCCTGCGCCGCCGTCGACCACTTCGTCCCCGACGCCGTGCTCCGCGACTACTCCGGCACCTCCACCGGCGCCAACCGCGTCGACCTGTGCCGCTCGGTCGCCCTGCGCGGCGTGGTCGGGCGCGCCCCGGACCGCATCGCCCTCGCCAGGGACGCCCTCTCGCCCGTCTTCCCGTACGTCACCCGCGGCGACGGTCTCTACGCCGACGGCTCGTTCGTCCAGCACACCTGGGTCGCCTACTCCGGCACCTACGGACAGGTCCTGCTCGACGGGCTCGGCCGCCTCTTCGCGCTGCTCGCCGGATCGGAGTGGGAGGTGACCGACCCGAACCGGAGCATCGTCCTCGACAGCGTCGAACGCGCCTACGCCCCGCTGATCCACGACGGCCTGGTGATGGACATGGTCAACGGGCGGGCCATCAGCCGGGGGTACCTCGCCGCCGACGAACGGCGCGTGCTGCGCGGCGACCACTTCCACGGGCAGGCCGTCATCGCGGCCGTGGCGCTCCTCGCCCTCGGCGCGGGTCCCGCCGAGCGCGACCGCTGGCACGCCGCCGTCAAGGGCTGGATCCGGCGCAGCACGGTCAGCCCCGTTCTGACGGCCCGTCAGTTCGACGTGGCCGACCTCGCCCGGCTGCACGCCGTCGCCGCCGCGCCCGTCCCGGCCGCCCCCGAGCCCGTCGGGCACCGCCTCTTCCCGGCCATGGACCGCGCGGTGCACCGGCGCCCCGCCTTCACCGCGGGCCTCGCCATGGCCAGCGACCGCATCGCGCACTACGAGTGCGGCAACGGCGAGAACCCGCGCGGCTGGCACACCGGGGCCGGGATGCTCTCCTGGTGGGCGCCGGGTCTCGGCGGCCAGTACACCGACTGGTACTGGCCCACCGTCGACTGGTACCGGCTGCCCGGCACCACCGTCTCCACCAGACGGCTGCCCGACCGCGCCGGCGGGGAGTGGGGCGCGCCCAGACCGGACGTCCGCTGGGTCGGCGGCACCACCGACGGCGAGTTCGCGGCCGTCGGCCAGCACCTGAAGGGCCTCGGTTCCACCCTCCGGGCCCGCAAGTCCTGGTTCTTCCTCGCGGACGCGGTCGTCTGCCTGGGCGCCGGGATCAGCTGCGCGGACGGTGTCCCGGTCGAGACGGTCGTCGACAACCGCAACCTGGGGGAGGGCGGTACCCAGCCCTTCACCCGCGGCCCCGGCTGGGCCCACCTGGCGGGCCACGGCGGCTGGCTCGTCCCCCGCGGCGCGCTGCGCACCCTGCGCGAGGACCGCACCGGCGCCTGGTCCGACATCAACACCGGCGGCACCACCGAGCGGCGCACCCGGCGCTGGCAGACCCTCTGGCTCGACCACGGCACGGACCCCGTGGACGCGGACTATCACTACGTGCTCATGCCGGGCGCCGCCCGCCGTGCCGTCGCCGCCCGCGCCGCCGACCGCCACTGGCTGACGGTGCTCGCCAACGACGCCGGCCGCCAGGCGGTGACCGTGCCCTCGCTCGGGCTGACCGCCGCCAACTTCTGGGAGTCCGGCACGGCCGGCCCGCTCGGCGCGTCGGCCGGCGCGAGCGTGCTGCTGCGCCGCCACGGCCGGACGGCCCGCCTCCACATCAGCGAGCCGCCCCGCACCGGCGCCCCGCTGGACCTCGTCTGGGACCACCCGGTGCGCGGGGTGGTCCGGGCCGGCGATACGGTCGAGGTCCTCGCCACCGGCCGCCGTCTGAGGCTGCGCGTCACTCCGGGGATGGCATGTGCCACCCATGAATGTGAGGTGACTCTCGGTTGACGAGTTTGTGCGACCCCTACAACGGCAGGGCCCCTTGAGCAGTCGGAAAGCCTGCACAAGACGTGGGTTCTGTTCAGGGGTACCAGGAAAACGAGCCGGAGACTGTACGGAGTCGACGGCTCGCTTTCCTCGGTCTCCTTCGTAAGGTCGCTACATGACCGTTTTGGATGAGGCGACGGGTGAGCCGACGGACGCGCGCGGCCGGGTGGCCGAGCTGCACGAGATCCGTGCGCAGGCACTGGCCGGCCCGAGCGAGAAGGCGACCGAGGCGCAGCACGCCAAGGGCAAGCTGACCGCCCGGGAGCGTATCGAGCTGCTGCTGGACCCGGGGTCCTTCCGGGAGGTCGAGCAGCTGCGCAGGCACCGGGCGACCGGGTTCGGCCTGGAGGCCAAGAAGCCGTACACCGACGGTGTGATCACCGGCTGGGGCACGGTGGAGGGCCGGACGGTCTTCGTCTACGCCCATGACTTCCGCATCTTCGGCGGCGCGCTGGGCGAGGCCCACGCCACGAAGATCCACAAGATCATGGACATGGCCATCGCGGCCGGCGCGCCCCTGGTGTCCCTCAACGACGGCGCGGGCGCCCGCATCCAGGAGGGCGTCTCCGCCCTCGCCGGCTACGGCGGCATCTTCCAGCGCAACACCAAGGCCTCCGGGGTCATCCCGCAGATCTCCGTGATGCTCGGCCCGTGCGCGGGCGGCGCGGCCTACAGCCCCGCCCTGACGGACTTCGTCTTCATGGTCCGTGACACCTCGCAGATGTTCATCACCGGCCCCGACGTGGTCAAGGCCGTCACCGGCGAGGAGATCACGCAGAACGGGCTCGGCGGCGCGGACGTCCACGCGGAGACCAGCGGCGTGGCCCACTTCGCCTACGACGACGAGGAGACCTGCATCGCGGAGGTCCGCTACCTCCTCTCCCTCCTCCCGCAGAACAACCGCGAGAACCCGCCCCGCGTGGAGACGTCCGACCCCGTCGACCGCCGCAGCGACCTGCTCCTGGACCTCGTCCCGGCCGACGGCAACCGGCCGTACGACATGGCCAAGGTCATCGAGGAGATCGTCGACGACGGCGAGTACCTGGAGGTCCACGAGCGCTGGGCCCGCAACATCATCTGCGCGCTGGCCCGCCTGGACGGCCAGGTCGTGGGCATCGTCGCCAACCAGCCGCAGACCCTCGCCGGCGTCCTGGACATCGAGGCCAGCGAGAAGGCCGCACGCTTCGTCCAGATGTGCGACGCCTTCAACATCCCGATCATCACCTTCCTCGACGTCCCCGGCTTCCTGCCGGGCGTCGACCAGGAGCACGGCGGCATCATCCGCCACGGCGCCAAGCTGCTCTACGCCTACTGCAACGCCACCGTGCCGCGGATCTCGCTGATCCTGCGCAAGGCCTACGGCGGCGCCTACATCGTCATGGACAGCCAGTCCATCGGCGCCGACCTCACCTACGCCTGGCCGACGAACGAGATCGCCGTGATGGGCGCCGAGGGCGCCGCCAACGTGATCTTCCGTCGTCAGATCGCGGAGGCCGACGACCCGGAGGCCATGCGGGCGCGGATGGTCAAGGAGTACAAGTCCGAGCTGATGCACCCGTACTACGCGGCCGAGCGCGGCCTGGTCGACGACGTCATCGACCCCGCCGAGACCCGCGAGGTGCTGATCAAGTCCCTGGCGATGCTGCACACCAAGCACGCCGACCTGCCTTCCCGCAAGCACGGCAACCCCCCGCAGTGACCCTGAGGAGCCTGTCGTATGTCCATGCCTGACATCCGCGTCGAGAAGGGCCACGCCGAGCCCGAGGAAGTCGCCGCCATCACGGCCCTCCTGCTGGCCCGCGCCGCGGCCCGGCCCGCCGAGACCGTCCCCGCCCGCCACGGCCGGGTCCGCGCCGGCTGGCGCCGCCTGGAACGCGAGCCCGGCTTCCGCGCCCCGCACAGCTGGCGCTGACCCCTACGCGACACCCACGGCCCCGCACTCCTCCGGGAGGCGGGGCCGTGGTGCGTTCGGTGGACCCGCCCGTCCACGCCGGGGAAGTCCGGGCCGCCCCCGGGCAGCACGCGGTT
The DNA here is from genome assembly GCF_000761215.1 of Streptomyces glaucescens. Classification (GTDB taxonomy): domain Bacteria; phylum Actinomycetota; class Actinomycetes; order Streptomycetales; family Streptomycetaceae; genus Streptomyces; species Streptomyces glaucescens_B. The sequence continues at coordinate 5,409,388 of NZ_CP009438.1, forward strand.
CCCCCTCACAGCACTCCGCGGGCAGCACCCCCGGGAAAGAACCGTGCCCCCGTCCCTCCCGCAGGAGGAACGGGGGCCGCAGGCGATCCGGACCGGTCGGATTACCGCAGGCGCGCCATCAGCGCGTGCTCGACCAGCGTGATCAGCGTCGACTTGGCATCCGCGCGGTGCCGGGCGTCGGTGGTGATGATCGGGGTGTCGGGGCCGATCTGCAGGGCCTCGCGGACCTCGTCGGGGGAGTACGGCTGGTTGCCGTCGAAGCCGTTGAGGGCGATGACGAACGGCAGCCCGCTGTTCTCGAAGTAGTCGACGGCGGGGAAGCAGTCGGCCAGCCGCCGGGTGTCGACCAGCACGACCGCGCCGATCGCGCCGCGCACCAGGTCGTCCCACATGAACCAGAAGCGGTCCTGGCCGGGCGTACCGAACAGGTACAGGATCAGGTCCTGGTCGAGGGTGATACGGCCGAAGTCCATGGCCACGGTCGTCGTGGTCTTGTCTCCGGTGTGGGTGAGGTCGTCGATGCCTGCCGAAGCAGACGTCATGACGGCCTCCGTGCGCAGCGGGTTGATCTCCGAGACGGCGCCGACGAACGTGGTCTTGCCCACGCCGAAGCCGCCCGCCACCACGATCTTCGCGGAGGTGGTGGAGCGGGAAGGACCGCCGCTAGAGCTTGCGAAGTCCACTGAGCACCCTTTCGAGCAGTGTCACGTCTGGCTGGCCACCGGCGTTCTCGTCGCCGCCGGGCTGATGGATGGCGACCAGTCCCGCCTCCGCCAAGTCGGCGACGAGGATCCTGGCCACGCCGAGAGGGATGGTCAGAAGGGCCGAGATCTCGGCCACCGACTTGATCTCACGGCAGAGGTTGCAGATCCGCTGATGCTCGGGCAGCTGGCCCTGCATCTGGTGCGGAGCCGCGGTGGTGTGCACCAGCGCCTCGATGGCGAGCTGGTATCGCGGCCGGGTACGTCCGCCCGTCATGGCGTACGGACGCACCAGGGGGTTGTTCGACGCCCCGGCGGGCGCCGGCTCATGGGTGCGGCGCTGCGGCTGCACGGGCTGGATACGCGGAGCCTGCGGCTGGTCGTAGGGCGCGGGGCCGGGACCCTGCGGCGCGTACGGCTGCCGGTGGTTCGGGGCGGAGGGGAAGCCGTACCGGTTCTGGGAACCGTCGTTCTGGCCCTGGGCAGGGCCGTACGACCAGTTGCCCGAAGGCGAACCGCCTGGGGGTGTTGCCACTTTCTCCTCCTCCGACTGCGCCGGGCATCCATCACTGTGGAGCCGCGTCCCGAAACCTTACGGCCACGGGACGCGAGAACGCACCGTTGTCTGTTAGTTGAGAAGGCTTCCCTGGAGCTCCGCGCGGAGATCCGGGGTGAGAACCGTGCCCGCTCGGTCCACCAGAAGCGCCATCTCGTACCCGATGAGGCCGATGTCCGCTTCGGGGTGGGCCAGGACCGCGAGGGACGAACCGTCCGAGATGGACATGATGAAGAGGAATCCTCGCTCCATCTCCACAACCGTCTGGTTCACGCTGCCGCCCTCGAAGATGCGCGAGGCACCGGCGGTCAGCGAGGTCAGACCGGAGGCGACGGCCGCGAGCTGGTCGGCGCGGTCGCGGGGAAAGCCTTCGGACATCGCCAGAAGGAGTCCGTCGGCGGAGACCACCACGGTGTGGGACACCCCGGGGGTGTTGTCCACGAAGTTGGTGATCAACCAGTTCAGGTTCTGTGCCGCCTGGCTCATCGGGCTCACACTAACGCTCCTGGTTGTAGGTGCTGTCAGGACCGAAGCCCTGGCCGTTCGTTTCACTTCCTGCGGTGCGTCCCCGCTGCACTCCCCGGCGCAGGTTGCTCAGCCTGCCCCGGACGTCCTCGGGGGCGCGGGAGACCTGTGGGCCTCCCTGCGGGGTCGACTCCGCGGAGCCCTCGACCAGATTGGCCTTGGGCACCCGCCGCGGCAGGCCGGAGGAGGTCACTCCGCCCGCCTTGGGCTTCCGGAGCTGCGCGGCCTGCTGCCACCGCTCGTCGTTCGCCGAGCGCCAGCCGCTGCCGCCGTCGTTCTCCGGGGAGGGGGCCGGCGCTTCCTGGTGCACGTGCTGCGAACCGCCGCTCGTGCCGCTCGCGGTGGAACCGCGGCGCGGAAGTCCGGCGTCGGTCAGCGCGTGACCGGCGGAGTCGGCCGGTCCCGGACGGTCGAAGCCTACGCGGTCCTGCTCGCTCGCGTCAGCGGCCTGCGCAGATTCCGCTTCGGGAGCGTACTGGTCCGGGTATCCGTTCCGGTAACCGTCCTGCTGCTGCCAGTCTGCCTGGTAGGACTGCTCATCGAAGCCCGAGTAGGTCTCCTGGGCAGCGGCCGGCGCCGCCGCGTGCTCCTGCTGGGCAGGCTCCGTATAGGCCGGCTCGGGGTAGCCGCCGGGCGAGTGGAAGCCGTCACCGGACGGCAGCCCGCCGTCCTGCGCGAAGTACTGCTCGTCGTACGACGGCCGCTGCTGCTCCTCGTACGCCTGCTGCCCGCCGTAGCCGGACTGCTCCGGGTAGCCGGACTGCTCCGGATAGCCGCCCTGGGCGTTGTCGTAGCCGTGCTGCGGCTGCTGTCCCTGCTGCTGTCCCTGCCCGGAGTTCTGGTCGAACCCGTCGGCGTAGTTCTGCGCCTCGCCGTGCTGCTCCTGGCCGGGGTGCTGGCCGTGGGTCTGCGCCTCCAGCGCCGCGCGGCGCTCCTCACGCATCAGGGAGCGGCCGACCGGGTCCAGCTCGCGGATGTCGTCCGGCACCTCGTAGCGGCTGTCGTCGAAGCCCAGCTCCGCCGCGGTGCGCATCGGCTCGCCGAAGTCCTCGCCCTGGAACTGCTGCTCCGGGATGATCTGCGAGACCGTGAACTCCTCGCGGTCCGGGGCGCCTTCGCCACCGCCACCATGGGTGATGGCGTCCGGCAGCATGACCAGCGAGGTGGTGCCCGCCTGCTCGCCGGAGGGGCGCAGCTGGACGCGGATGCCGTGCCGGTCGGAGAGCCGGCCGACCACGAACAGGCCCATGCGCTGGGAGATCGCGGCGTCCACGGTCGGCGGGTTGGCCAGCTTGTGGTTGATGTCCGCGAAGTCCTCGGCGGTGAGGCCGATGCCCTTGTCGTGGATCTCGATCATCACGCGGCCGTCGGGCAGCCGGGTCGCGGTGACCCGCACCTTGGTCTGCGGCGAGGAGAACGTGGTGGCGTTCTCCAGCAGCTCGGCCAGCAGGTGCACCAGGTCGGTCACGGCGCGGCCGTGGATGTCGGCCTCGGGGACACCGGATATCTCGATGCGCTCGTACTGCTCCACCTCGGAGGAGGCGGCGCGCAGCACGTCCACCAGCGGCACCGGCTGGTCCCAGCGGCGGCCGGGCTCCTCGCCGGCGAGGACCAGCAGGTTCTCGCCGTTGCGGCGCATACGGGTGGCCAGGTGGTCCAGCTTGAAGAGGTTCTCCAGCTGATCCGGGTCGGCCTCGTTGTTCTCCAGGTCGGTGATGAGGGTCAGCTGGCCCTCGATCAGCGACTGGTTCCGGCGCGAGAGGTTGGTGAAGATCGCGTTGATGTTGCCCCGCAGCAGGGCCTGCTCGGCGGCGAGCCGCACGGCCTCGCGGTGGACCTGGTCGAAGGCGCGCGCGACCTCGCCGATCTCGTCGGTGGAGGAGATCGGGATGGGCGCGACCCGGGTGTCGACCCGGCCGGGGTCGGTGCGGGAGAGCTGGTCGACCAGCATCGGCAGGCGCTGCTCGGCGATCCCGAAGGCGGCGTTGCGCAGCTGGCGCATGGAGCGGCTCATCTGGCGGGCCACCATGCCGGCCAGGATGAACGCGGCGAGCAGCGCGACCACGACCGCGGCACCGGTGATGAAGGCGTCGGTCTTGGCGTCACCGGCGATGTCGGCGGCCTCGGCCACCGCCGTGTCGGCGAGGTCGGCCTCGATCTGCCGGTACGCGTCGTACTTGAGGGTGTTGACCGCCCACCAGTTGGCGGGGGTGATGCCCTGCGCGGCGAGCGCGTCCCGCGCGCCCTGGGAGGTGTCGGGCAGACCCGCGATCGCGGCGACCATCTTCGTGGGGTCGGACGGCGGCGCCTTGTAGTTCGGGTCCGTGGCCAGGGACTCCTTGGCCATGGCCGCGGCGTCGGCCTTGATCTGCGCCGTCGCCTTGTCCAGCTTGTCGGAGTCGGCCTCGGTGCCACCGCCGCGGTACTCCTCGATGGCGATGCGCTCGAGGTAGGCGTACGACGACAGGGAGACCCGCTGGGAGGCGAAGTCGCCCTTGCCGGGACCCGGCTTGACCAGCAGGTGCATGCCGATGGACCGCTGGAGCGACAGCGCGGCCTTGGTCAGCGAGATGGCGTAGACGGTACGCCCGTAGCTGGTGATGTTTCCGGTGCCCAGACCCAGCTCGTTGGCGAACTCCATCAGCGGGTGGGCGACCTGGACGTAGCCCTCCTCGGTCTCCACCCCCTTCAGCCGCGAGGTGTACGCGGCCTGGCGCAGCGCCTCGAGCTGGGGCTCGACCTGGCGGAACAGCTCCAGGCGGCGCTCCAGGCCGGCCTTGCCGGGCATGCTCTGGGCGGCCTCGTCGAAGGCGTCGGCGGCCTCGTCGGTCTTCGCGCGGGCGTCGAGGACGGCCTTGTCGTCCGGCCCCTTGCCCTGGAGCAGCGGGGAGACGGTGGTGTCGCGCTCGTTGTAGAGGGCATCTGCGTAGGTGAGGGAGGCCCGCACCAGGCGCGCGGTGTTCTCCGCGTCCTCGGCCTCCTGCCAGGTGTCGATCGAGCTCTTCACCTGGAAGCCGCCCATGACGAGGCCGACCAGCACGGGGATGAGCAGGATCGCGTTCAGCCGGGTCGTCACCCGCCAGTTGCGCGGGGAGAAACGACCGCCGCTCGGAGCGGGAGCGGGCGTCGGCTCCGAGCCGGGCACCACAGGGGCGGATGCCGCTCCGCGCGGCGGCGGGGTGAAGTTGCCCCGGGCGGGCGGCTCGGGACCGTTCTTGCTTCGCCTCACTCGACCAACAACCTCTCGGCGGTCGGCACCTACGTCGTGCCGCAGTTTCTCAGAGCCCAGCTCGCCATCGACCATCGAGTACGTCTTTGACTATTGGGCAGTTCAGGCATTCCAGCACGTGGACCAGTGCTCTTCCAAACATGGGAATGCGGTGAAACCGCGTGAGGAAGGCCGCAGATAAAACGGTCATAAAGAACGAGCCCCGCCAAAAGACGGGGCTTCCGTGCGCGCAGCGAGACCACCTGACCGCGACGCGTGGCGGTACCATCCGATTCCTCTGCCGAAACGTTATGAACAGCGGAGCCGACCGTGTCTAAGGCCACAGCCGGCTCCGCCGCACGGGTGCGAGTGCCTGCGGCAACTACCGCGGCGCACGCTTCACTTGAGTACTACTTCAGCCGGGCCATCAGCGCGTGCTCGACCAGCGTGATCAGCGCGGACTTGGCATCCGCGCGGTGCCGGGCGTCGGTGGTGATGATCGGGGTGTCGGGCCCGATCTGCAGCGCCTCGCGCACCTCGTCCGGGCTGTACGGCTGGTGGCCGTCGAAGCCGTTGAGGGCGACGACGAACGGCAGCCCGCTGTTCTCGAAGTAGTCGACCGCGGGGAAGCAGTCGGCCAGCCGCCGGGTGTCGACCAGCACGACCGCGCCGATCGCGCCGCGCACCAGGTCGTCCCACATGAACCAGAAGCGGTCCTGGCCCGGCGTACCGAACAGGTACAGGATCAGGTCCTGGTCCAGCGTGATACGGCCGAAGTCCATCGCCACGGTCGTCGTGGTCTTGTCCCCGGTGTGGGTGAGGTCGTCGATGCCCGCCGAGGCGGACGTCATGACGGCCTCCGTGCGCAGCGGGTTGATCTCCGAGACGGCGCCGACGAACGTGGTCTTGCCCACGCCGAAACCACCCGCCACCACGATCTTCGCGGAGGTGGTGGAACGCCCCGGAGCAGCCGCCCCGCTAGAGCTTGCGAAGTCCACTGAGCACCCTTTCGAGCAGTGTCACGTCCGGCGCACCGCCGTTGTTCTCGTCGCCGCCCGGCTGGTGTACGGCGACCAGTCCGGCCTCGGCGAGGTCCGCGACCAGGATCCGGGCCACACCGAGCGGCATGTTCAGCAGCGCCGACACCTCGGCGACCGACTTCACCTCGCGGCACAGGTGGCAGATGCGCTGGTGCTCGGGGAGCAGCCCCATGAGCGCTGCCGGGTCGGCCGTGGTGCTGATCAGAGCCTCGAGGGCCAGTTGGTAGCGCGGCCGGGTCCGGCCGCCGGTCATCGCGTAGGGACGCACCAGCGGCTGGTCGCCCTCGTCCCCGTACGGATCACTGTACGGATCATGAGAGGCGGTGGGCGGGGTCATGAATCCTCCGGGCGGGACAGCAAGTCGGTCAGTCAAGCCGTCTGACGGGGGCCGGTGGGGGGATTGTGTCGGCCGGACGGTGATTTGGTGAGACGGGTGGATCTTCTAACGGTCAGTGGAGCAGACTGCCTTGCAGTTCGGCGCGCAGGTCCGGTGTGAGCACCGCGCCCGCCCGGTCCACGAGCAGAGCCATCTCGTAGCCGACGAGGCCGATGTCCGCCTCCGGGTGCGCCAGGACGGCCAGCGACGAGCCGTCCGAGATGGACATGAGGAAGAGGAATCCCCGCTCCATCTCGACGACGGTCTGCGCGACGGTGCCGCCCTCGAAGATCCGGGAGGCCCCGGCCGTCAGCGAGGTGAGTCCGGACGCGACGGCCGCCAGCTGGTCGGCACGGTCGCGCGGGAAGCCCTCGGACAGCGCCAGCAGAAGACCGTCGGCGGACACGACGACGGTGTGGGACACCCCGGGGGTGTTGTCCACGAAGTTGGTGATCAACCAGTTGAGGTTCTGTGCGGCCTGGCTCATCGGGCTCAACTAACGCTCCTGCGGGTGAGTGGGGCTCGGGAAACTGCCCGTCTGGCCCGAACCGGCCTGACGGCCCTGTGCGATACCCCGACGGAGGTTGGTCAGCCGGCCGCGTACGTCCTGGGGAGCACGCGAGACCTGCGGACCGCTCTGGTTCGGCTGCTGCTGCGCGGTGCCCGGGACGAGGTTCGCCCGGGGGACCCGGCGCGGCAGGCCGGACGTGGTGACCCCGCCCGCGGCGGGCTGGCGGACGCGCTCGGCCTGCTTCACGAGGTCGTCGTTCGGCGAGCTGCGCCAGGCGGCCGAGGCCGCCCGCTGCGGTCCGGTGGGAGCCTGCGGCTGCTGCGGCGCCCGGTCGGGCGCCGAGCCGTTGCCCGCCGGCCGTTCGGCCCGGGTCTGCGGGGCCGGCCGGCCCTGCTGGCCCTCCTGCGCCTGCTGGCCCTGCTGCGCCTGCTGGCCGTGGAACCAGTTGGTCTCCAGCGTGTCGTACAGCGGCGTACGCCCGTCACCGGGACCGGACGCCGGCGGCAGTGCCTCCGGCTCCGGGCGCCGCTGCTGCGGACGCTGCGCGGCGCGCTGGGCGCCGAAGTCGTCGGACCGGCCGGTGTGCCGGCCGCCGGGCAGGGCGTGCCGGCCGGTGGCCGAGCCGTCCTCGGCGGGCACCGGGTACTGACCGGTGGAGCCGTTGTCGTAGCCCTGCTGCTGGGCGGCCGGGTACTGGCCCGTGGCGCCGTTGTCGTAGCCCTGCTGCTGGACGGCCGGGTACTGGCCGGTGGCGCCGCCGTCGTACGGCTGCGGCGCGCGGGACTGGCCCGTGCTGCTGCCGTCGTAGCCCTGGGGCGCGGCGAACTGGCCGGTGGAGCCGTTGTCGTAGCCCTGCGCGACCGGGAACCCGCCCGTGTTCGACGGGTCGCCCCCGGCCGGCGTGCCGAAGACGTCCGGACGGACGAACGGGCCGGTCTGCTGCTGCTCCTGCGCGCCCGGGTGGCCGAAGTCGGCACCGGCGGGCGGGACCTGGCGCTCCTCCGCCCTGCCGATGGCGGGCATCTCCGCGGTGGCGCCGGGACCCTGGCGGTCGTCGGCCCGCGGCATCCGGGAGGTCTGCGCGACGTCCGGCTCCTCGTGCCCGCGCGGGGTGTCCAGCGAGGCGCGCGGCACCGGCGGCCGGGCGTTGTCGTCGCCCCAGCTCGGCACGCGCGGCTGCTGCGGGTTGCCCCCCGGCAGCTCGGCCCGCGGGCCACCACGCGGCGGGAGCTGCGGCTGCTGTGCCTGCCGGCCCCGCCGGCCGCCGCGCTCGCCGTCCTGGCCGCCACGCTGCTGCGACCCCGGGCCACGGGAGTCCTGGCCCTGCGGCGCACCGGCCGGGCCTGCCGGACCGGCGGCCTGGAGGCCCTGCGGGGCACCGGAACCGGCCGGAGCCGGGCGGCCCAGCTGCGGTCCGGGAGCCTGCGGTCCGCGCGCGCCACCGGGACCGCCGAGGCCACCGGGAGCACCGAGCCCGCCGGGAGCCCCCGGACGACCGCCGCCGTCGCGGCCCGGCAGCGCGGCGCGCGGACCCTGACCGGCCCCGAGCAGTCCGCCGCCGACACCGCCGCCACCGAGCGCACCGCCGTTCCCGCCGCCGTTCTGGCGACGGGCCGCGGCCGCGCCCGCGGCGGCCTGCGCGGCGGCCGGACCGCCGGAGACACCGGGACCCTGCCCCTGCTTGGGCTGCGGCTTCTTGCCGCCCTGGGCGACGTCGACGGGCAGCATGACCAGCGCGGTCGTACCGCCGGAGTCGGACGGGCGGAGCTGGATGCGGATGCCGTGCCGCTGGGACAGCCGGCCGACCACGAACAGACCCATGCGGCGGGAGACCGACACGTCCACGGTGGGCGGCGAGGCGAGCCGCTCGTTGATCGCGGCCAGGTCCTCCGGCGACAGACCGATGCCGGTGTCGTGGATCTCGATCAGCACCCGGCCGTCGGGCAGGGCGTGACCGGTGACCTTGACCTTGGTCTGCGGCGAGGAGAACGAGGTGGCGTTCTCCAGCAGCTCGGCGAGCAGGTGCACGAGGTCGTTGACGACCCGGCCGGCGACCTGCGTGGTCGGCACGGCGGCCAGCTCGATGCGCTCGTACTGCTCCACCTCGGACGCGGCGGCGCGCAGCACGTCGACCAGCGGGACCGGGCGGGTCCAGCGACGGCCGGGCTCCTCGCCCGCGAGGACGAGGAGGTTCTCACCGTTACGGCGCATGCGGGTGGCGAGGTGGTCCAGCTTGAACAGCGAGGCGAGCTGGTCCGGGTCGGCCTCGCGGGACTCCAGCTCGGAGATCAGCGAGAGCTGGCGCTGGATCAGACCCTGGGAGCGGCGCGAGAGGTTGGTGAACATCGCGTTGACGTTGCCCCGCAGCAGGGCCTGCTCGGCGGCGAGGCGGACCGCCTCGCGGTGCACGTCGTCGAAGGCCGCGGCCACCCGGCCGATCTCGTCCCGGGAGTGGACGCCGACCGACTCGACGGACGTGTCGACGTCCTGGGGGTCGGTCTCGGACAGCTGCTTGACCAGCTCGGGCAGGCGCTCGGAGGCGACCTTGGTCGCGGTGTCCTCCAGCCGGCGCAGCGAGCGGATCATGGAGCGGGCCACCACGAAGGCGCCGACCAGCGACACGCCGAGCACGATCAGGATCAGCGCACCGGAGATGATCGCTTCCTGCTCCGACTCGCTGCGCAGCTCGCGGGCCTTCTGCTCCATCTCCTCGAGCAGCGTGCGCTCGATCTTCTTCATCTGCTCGATCTTCGCCGAGCTGTCGTCCAGCCAGTCCTGGTACGAGCGCTTGTCCAGGCCCTCCAGACCCTCGGGCCGGCCGAACGCGCGCGAGGCGTAGAGGTCGGTCGCCTCGATGGTGGAGTTGCCCTCTTCGATGGGCTCCAGCAGTTCGGCGGCGTTCTCGTCGCCGTAGATGCTCCGGAAGCTGCTGATGTCGGACTTCTGGCTCTGCAGCGCCGACTCGGCGTACAGGCGGTCGTTCGCGGAGAGGTTGCCGTAGGTGTCCTTGTTGGCCGGCAGGGCCGCCGCGAGGACCGCGCGCTGGATGGAGGCGTACTCCTTGGCGGAGGAGAAGGCCGCCAGGGCGCGCGTGCGCTGGATCATCTCCGGGTTGCTCGTCGCCTCGGCCATGTCCTGGGAGAGGTCGAGCAGGTGCTCGATCAGCCGGTGGTAGGCCTCGACGGTCTGCATGTTGTTGTTCTTGGCCTCGTAGGCCGTGCTGCGGACCTTGTTGAGGGTCATCAGGTCGCGCGCCAGGCCGACGACGCTGTCCCGGACGCCCTGGAGGTTGCCGTCCCGGCTGGCGGTGTCGATCTCCTCGGAGGAGTCGAGGAAGTTCTTCAGGGCGCGGTCGGTCTTGTCCCGGTAGCCCTTGACTGTGATGGCGCTGGAGGTCGAGCCGTGCGCCAGCGGACCGGCGGACTTGTCGCGCTCCTCCTGGAGCGCCGCGGCCAGCTCGGTGGCCTGCTTGGTCATGTCCGTCAGCAGCTTCATGTTGTCGAGCTGCTGCATGTCCTCCATCGACTGGGTGATGCGCAGCGCGCCCAGCGAGGTCGCCGCGACCACGGGGAGGGTGAGCAGCGCGACCAGACGGGTGGAGATCCGCCAGTTGCGCAGGGCTATTCGGGGGCCGGGACCGGTCGGGCCCTGCGGCGGCTTCACGGTCGGCACGGGGGCCGCCGGGCCCGCGGAAGCGGACGTGCCGGGGCGCCCGGGGCGGGTGCCGCCCTCGGCGGACGGGCCCTGGCCCTGGGCGTGCTGGGGCGAGGAGCTGCCGGCCATGGGGCCAGTCCCGCCGTGCGGCTCCGGCTCCGCCGAACCGCTGCCATCCCTCTTGAAACGTCCCTGCACTAGCGTCGCAACCTCTGGACCAGGCGTCCTTCCGGAACGGAAGGACGGTGTCGGCGTCGTCGGGGACGCCCTGAATACGTCCCCGGGTGGTCGTGAGTGACCGCTTCCCCCTTCTCGCCGCCACTCGGCGCGTGTCGCGCCCCCTGCGCGCCGGCTCGTTCCCGCGGCGGTCCGTGGAATTCCAGCACAGTGCAGGATCTCCAACAAGGCCAGTGGGTCATGCTGTGACCTCCGTGACAGCTCGTGAGGGGCGCGTCACGAGATGTGCAGCTGGCTCCGCCTTATAACGGACATTTGCCTACGAGTCGTCGAGGCGTTCACGGTGTCCCAGTCGCCATGATCAGGAGCGGAATGGTCGCTTCAAATGCCGAATGTCCGTTTCGTTGGCATGAGCTGCCTGCCTGGATTGACCGTTTTGTGGGTGAGTTCGTGAGCAAACTCACACGCGGTTCATGAGCGCTTCCGCCGTTTGACGGGAATCCGCATGTTTAGCCTGACGCTTTACAGGAGTCAGGGTTCTGACAAGAGCGGCATTCCGACCACCACCGACCGAGGACACCCGTGAAGACGACGACGATGTTCCACAAGATCGCCAACCCGCGGCGCACGACGCTGGCGCACCTGAAGGGCGCCGACGAACTGCAGACCCCGGTGCAGCCGGAGCACCCCGTCGAGCTGCCGTCCCAGACGGCCAACCCCAAGCGTACGGTCCTCATGGAGATCCCGGTGGGCGCCTCCTCGGCCCAGTAGCCGCACCGGAGACCGATCCACCCGGGCGCCCCGCGCACGATGCGCGGGGCGCCCGCTGCGTACCGCGCTAGCCTGGAGCGTCAGACTCCCGCCAGCTCAGTCAAGGGGCAAAGCATCCCGTGCGCATCGCCAGGTTCTCCATCGACGGGAACGTCGCCTTCGGCGCGGTCGAGGGCGACAAGCCGGACGAGCTCGTCCTCGACATCATCAAGGGCATCCCGTTCACGGACTTCGAGCTCTCCGGCACCAAGGTGCCGCTGAGCAAGGTCAGGCTGCTGCCGCCGGTGCTCCCCAACAAGGTCGTGGCCTTCGGCCGCAACTACGCGGAGCACGCGCGCGAGCTGGGCAACGAGGTCCCCGACGCCCCCTTCGCCTTCTTCAAGCCGTCGACCTCCGTCATCGGCCCCGGAGACGACATCCAGTACCCCTCCTTCACCGAGGAACTGCACCACGAGGCCGAGCTGGCCGTCGTGATCGGCCGGATGTGCCGCGAGGTGCCCCGCGAGCGCGTCAAGGACGTGATCTTCGGCTTCACCTGCGCCAACGACATCACCGCGCGGGACGTGCAGAAGCGCGAGAAGCAGTGGGCGCGGGCCAAGGGCTTCGACACCTCCTGCCCGCTCGGCCCCTGGGTGGAGACCGGGCTGGACCTCGAGGCGGCTTCCGACCTGACCGTCCAGCTCACGGTCAACGGCGAACAGCGCCAGCTCGGCCGGACCAGCGAGATGATCCACTCCATCGAGGAGCTGATCGTCAACATCTCCGAGGCCATGACGCTGCTCCCCGGCGACGTGATCCTCACCGGCACCCCGGCTGGGGTCGGACCCCTGAACGTCGGCGACGAGGTCGCCGTCACCATCGAAGGCATCGGCACTCTCACCAACAAGGTTGTCAAGCGTGGCTAGCGCACCCGGCTCCGTACGCGTCCGTTTCTGTCCCTCGCCCACCGGTAACCCCCACGTGGGCCTGGTCCGCACCGCCCTGTTCAACTGGGCCTTCGCCCGGCACCACGGCGGCACCCTGGTCTTCCGCATCGAGGACACCGACGCGGCCCGCGACTCGGAGGAGTCGTACCATCAGCTGCTCGACTCGATGCGCTGGCTCGGCTTCGACTGGGACGAGGGCCCCGAGGTCGGCGGCCCGCACGCGCCCTACCGCCAGTCGCAGCGCATGGACCTCTACAAGGACGTCGCGCGAAAGCTGCTGGACGCCGGTCACGCGTACCACTGCTACTGCTCCCAGGAGGAGCTGGACACCCGCCGCGAGGCCGCCCGCGCCGCCGGCAGGCCGTCCGGCTACGACGGCCACTGCCGCGAGCTGTCCGCCGCCCGGGTCGAGGAGTACAAGGCCCAGGGCCGCGAGCCGATCGTCCGCTTCCGCATGCCGGACGAGACCATCACCTTCACCGACCTGGTCCGCGGCGAGCTGACCTTCACCCCGGAGAACGTCCCGGACTACGGCATCGTCCGCGCCAACGGCGCCCCGCTGTACACCCTGGTCAACCCGGTCGACGACGCCCTGATGGAGATCACCCACGTCCTGCGCGGCGAGGACCTGCTCTCCTCCACCCCCCGCCAGATCGCGCTGTACAAGGCGCTGATCGAGCTGGGCGTCGCCAAGGGCATCCCGCAGTTCGGCCACCTGCCGTACGTCATGGGGGAGGGCAACAAGAAGCTCTCCAAGCGCGACCCGCAGTCCTCGCTCAACCTCTACCGCGAGCGCGGCTTCCTCCCCGAGGGCCTGCTCAACTACCTCTCCCTGCTGGGCTGGTCCCTCTCGGCCGACCAGGACATCTTCACGATGGACGAGATGGTCGCGGCCTTCGACGTGCAGGACGTGAACCCCAACCCGGCCCGTTTCGACCTCAAGAAGTGCGAGGCGATCAACGGCGACCACATCCGCCTGCTGGACGTGAAGGACTTCACGGAGCGCTGCCGCCCCTGGCTGAAGGCCCCCTTCGCGCCCTGGGCGCCGGAGGACTTCGACGAGGACCGGTGGCAGGCGATCGCCCCGCACGCCCAGACCCGCCTCAAGGTCCTGTCGGAGATCACCGACAACGTCGACTTCCTCTTCCTGCCCGAGCCGGTCTTCGACGAGCCGAGCTGGACCAAGGCGATGAAGGAGGGCAGCGACGCCCTGCTGCGCACCGCCCGGGAGAAGCTGGAGGCCGCCGACTGGACCTCCGCCGAATCCCTGAAGGAGGCCGTCCTGGCCGCCGGCGAGGCCCACGGCCTCAAGCTCGGCAAGGCCCAGGCCCCGGTCCGGGTCGCCGTCACCGGCCGCACGGTCGGCCTGCCGCTCTTCGAGTCCCTGGAGATCCTGGGCAAGGAGAAGACCCTGGCCCGCATCGACGCGGCGCTGGCGAAGCTCGCCGCGTAGGACCCACGGCGCCTGAAGGGGCGGCACCCGGTCTCCGGGTGCCGCCCCTGTCGCGTCCGTCACACCCGCCCCGGCCCGGGCCGCGGGACCGCGGCAACCGGCTGACGGGTCCGGTACCCGGGCGTTACCGTCGGGGCATGAGCATCCGTGCCGTGGTCTGGGACGTGGACGACACGCTCTTCGACTATGCGACCGCGGACCGCGAGGGCATGCGCGCCCACCTGGCGGCCGAGGGCCTGCCGGACCGGCACGGCGGCCCGGAGCGGGCCCTTGCGCGCTGGAAGGACCTCACCGCGCGGCACTGGGCGCGCTTCGCGGCGGGCCGGGTCTCCTTCGAGGGCCAGCGCCGCGACCGGGTCCGCGACTTCCTGGAACGGCCGTTGACGGACGCGGAGGCCGACGCCTGGTTCGAGCGCTACCTCGCCCACTACGAGGCCGTCTGGGCCCTGTTCCCGGACGTGCTGCCCGTCCTCGACGCCCTGGCCGCCAGCCACCGCCACGCGGTGCTCTCCAACTCCAGCCTCACCGTCCAGGACCGCAAGCTGCGCGCGCTCGGCGTCCGCCACCGCTTCGAGGCCGTCCTGTGCGCCGCCGAACTGGGCGTCTCCAAGCCCGAGGCAGGCGCCTTCCTCGCCGCCTGCGAGGCGCTGTCGCTGCCTCCGGAGCAGGTCGCCTACGTCGGCGACCACCCGGAGATCGACGGCCGGGGCGCGGCCGAGGCCGGGCTGCTGTCGGTCTGGATCGACCGGCCGGGCGGCTCCGCCGCCGTGGTGGTTCCGTCCGGTCCGCACCGGATCGTGTCCCTCTCGGAACTCCCGGCGCTGCTCCGCGCGGAAAGCCGTTTTGGAGCCCCGTCCACCTTCGGGTAATGTTCTTTCTGCGCCGCCGGGGACGGGCCGAAAGGCCGGGAACCGGAGGAGCGAACTAGAACAAGATCCCCCTAGGGGGCTTGCGTTCCAGTGGCCTATGGTGTAATTGGCAGCACGACTGATTCTGGTTCAGTTAGTCTTGGTTCGAGTCCAGGTAGGCCAGCTCGCGGAGCTTCATCCGCAACCGTGGATCTGATCCACAAAGCCCCCGTTGTGTAGCGGCCTAGCACGCTGCCCTCTCAAGGCAGTAGCGCCGGTTCGAATCCGGTCGGGGGTACGGTGATCTCTCACGAGATGATCGCTAGGGCCCCCGTTGTGTAGCGGCCTAGCACGCCGCCCTCTCAAGGCGGTAGCGCCGGTTCGAATCCGGTCGGGGGTACTGACTGGTCTAAACCACATTGGTCTATGGTGTAATTGGCAGCACGACTGATTCTGGTTCAGTTAGTCTTGGTTCGAGTCCAGGTAGACCAGCTCGGACCTGCGGAAACGCAGAGTCCACGCCCCCGTTGTGTAGCGGCCTAGCACGCCGCCCTCTCAAGGCGGTAGCGCCGGTTCGAATCCGGTCGGGGGTACGAGTCCCCAGGGGCCCTCGCTTCGGCGAGGGCCCCTTTCGGCGTCCACGGCGGATATCAAGTGGGCGCGCGGTGCCAGGACTTCGGCATGCCGGGCGCGGCCCGGGGACGCGCCGTACGCACACCCCCCGGATGCGCCCCGTCACCGTTCGTGTTCGGTGTCCCTGCGGGCCGGTGGTGCCGGCGGAAGAGCGTGCCGCGGCGTTGGGGCGCGCTCTCCCACCGGTCCCCGCGGGCGTCAGCCCGAGCGGCGCAGGGCCTCGGAGAGGCGGGCGGCGGCGTCGATGACCGCCTGGGCGTGCATCCGGCCCGGGTGGCGGGTCAGGCGCTCGATGGGGCCGGAGACCGAGACGGCGGCCACCACGCGGTTGGAGGGGCCGCGCACGGGCGCGGAGACGGACGCGACGCCCGGCTCCCGCTCGCCGATCGACTGGGCCCAGCCGCGGCGCCGCACGCCCGACAGGGCCGTCGCCGTGAAGCGGGCGCCCTGCAGACCGCGGTGCAGGCGCTCGGGCTCCTCCCAGGCCATGAGGATCTGCGCGGACGAGCCCGCCTTCATGGTCAGCGTCGAGCCGACCGGGACGGTGTCCCGCAGACCGGACAGACGCTCCGCCGCGGCGACGCAGATGCGCATGTCGCCCTGGCGGCGGTAGAGCTGCGCGCTCTCGCCGGTGACGTCCCGGAGGTGGGTGAGCACCGGGCCGGCCGTCGCGAGGAGGCGGTCCTCGCCGGCCGCCGCGGCCAGTTCCGCCAGGCGGGGCCCGAGGATGAACCGGCCCTGCATGTCACGCGCCACCATGCGGTGGTGTTCCAGAGCCACGGCCAGGCGGTGGGCCGTGGGTCGTGCCAGTCCGGTGGCCGCGACCAGACCCGCGAGGGTGGCCGGACCGGACTCCAGGGCGCTCAGGACGAGGGCCGCCTTGTCCAGAACGCCGACGCCGCTACTGTTGTCCATGCAACGATACTTGCGTCTCACTCTGTGAAACGCAAGTTCAATTTTCCGTGGAACACGCCACCCTGGATGTCACGAAGGCACAGCGGCCCGCACAGGTGACGGGCCTGGCGGCGGACGCCCGTATCCAGGGGCGCGGGCGCCGCTTCCTCAAGATCTCTAGTTGGGTCGGCGCACCTTTGCCGGCCGGAGGGAAAGCGATGGGTAGGACACTCGCGGAGAAGGTCTGGGACGACCACGTCGTCCGGCGCGCCGAGGGCGAGCCCGACCTCCTCTACATCGATCTGCACCTGCTGCACGAGGTGACCAGCCCGCAGGCCTTCGACGGCCTCCGCAAGAGCGGGCGCACCGTGCGCCGGCTCGACCTCACCATCGCGACCGAGGATCACAACACCCCGACCCTCGACATCGACAAGCCCATCGCCGACCCGGTCTCCCGGGCCCAGCTGGAGACGCTGCGCAAAAACTGCGCGGAGTTCGGTGTCCGGCTGCACCCGCTGGGCGACGTCGAGCAGGGCGTCGTGCACGTCGTCGGCCCGCAGCTCGGCCTGACCCAGCCCGGCACGACCGTCGTCTGCGGCGACAGCCACACCTCGACCCACGGCGCCTTCGGCGCGCTGGCGTTCGGCATCGGCACCTCGCAGGTCGAGCACGTGCTGGCCACCCAGACGCTGCCCATGGCCCGCCCGAAGACCATGGCGATCACGGTGAACGGGGAGCTGCCCGACGGCGTCACCGCCAAGGACCTGATCCTCGCGATCATCGCGAGGATCGGCACCGGCGGCGGCCAGGGCTACGTCCTGGAGTACCGCGGCTCCGCCATCGAGAAGCTCTCGATGGAAGCCCGGATGACCATCTGCAACATGTCGATCGAGGCCGGCGCCCGCGCCGGCATGATCGCCCCCGACGAGACCACCTTCGCGTACCTCAAGGGCCGTCCGCACGCCCCCGAGGGCGCCGACTGGGACGCCGCGGTCGCGTACTGGAAGACGCTGCGGACCGACGACGACGCCGAGTTCGACGCCGAGGTGGTCATCGAGGCCGCCGAGCTGTCCCCGTTCGTCACCTGGGGCACCAACCCGGGCCAGGGCGCGCCGCTTTCGGCGTCCGTCCCCGACCCGGCTTCGTACGAAGACGCCTCGGAGCGCCTCGCCGCCGAAAAGGCCCTGGAGTACATGGGGTTGGAGGCCGGCCAGCCGCTGCGCTCCATCAGGGTGGACACCGTCTTCGTAGGCTCCTGCACCAACGGCCGCATCGAGGACCTGCGCAACGCCGCCGAGATCCTGCGCGGCCGCAAAATCGCCGACGGGGTACGGATGCTGGTCGTCCCGGGCTCCGCGCGGGTGGGTCTGCAGGCCGTCTCCGAGGGTCTGGACGTGGTCTTCAAGGAGGCCGGCGCCGAGTGGCGGCACGCGGGCTGCTCGATGTGCCTGGGCATGAACCCGGACCAGCTGGCCCCGGGCGAGCGCTCCGCCTCCACCTCCAACCGCAACTTCGAGGGCAGGCAGGGCAAGGGCGGCCGCACCCACCTGGTGTCACCGCAGGTCGCGGCCGCGACGGCCGTCCTGGGACACCTCGCCTCCCCGGCCGACCTGTCCGACGCCGAGACCCGTACGCCCGCTGGAGTCTGATCACTCATGGAAGCTTTCACCACGCACACCGGCCGGGCCGTCCCGCTGCGCCGCAGCAACGTCGACACCGACCAGATCATCCCCGCCCACTGGCTCAAGAAGGTGACCCGGGACGGGTTCGAGGACGGACTGTTCGAGGCCTGGCGCAAGGACCCCGCGTTCGTGCTCAACCGGCCCGAGCGGCAGGGCGCCACGGTGCTGGTCGCCGGCCCGGACTTCGGCACCGGCTCCTCCCGCGAGCACGCGGTGTGGGCGCTGCAGAACTACGGCTTCAAGGCCGTGATCTCGTCCCGCTTCGCCGACATCTTCCGCGGCAACTCGCTCAAGAACGGCCTGCTCACCGTGGTCCTGGAGCAGCAGACCGTGGACGCGCTGTGGGAGCTGACCGAGGCGGACCCGCAGGCGGAGATCACCGTCGACCTGGTCGCGCGCGAGGTGCGCGCCGAGGGCATCACCGCCGCCTTCGAGCTGGACGAGAACTCCCGCTGGCGGCTGCTGAACGGGCTGGACGACATCTCCATCACCCTCCGGAACGAGGAGGACATCGCGGCGTACGAGGCGAAGCGCCCCGCCTACAAGCCGCGGACGCTCCAGGTGTGATCTCCTGGAGGCCGCCAGGTCCTCCGCAAGGTCGAGTTTCGGCCACCCAACACCCCGGCTGTACCCCCGATCGGCCCGATCGGGGGTACAGCCGTTTTTGTGCTCGCGGAGCGTCGCCCGGGCCGCGGCCCGGCCTCAACTTCCCACGTTAGAGCGGTGGTTGCAGGGGTAGGCGGTCGATGGCGGCGCGGCGGGGCCGGCCGCCGGGAGGGCCGTTCGAGGCGGCAGTTGCCCCCCGGGCAGGCGACAACTCGCCCCAGATGGCACAATCTGTGCATGGAACACGACGGCCAACTCGAGCTCTATGCGGCAGTCGCGGACCAACTCAAGAGAGCGCACGCAAGGGTGCGCGCACTGCAAGTCCCGGAGGGCGTACGGGTGGCGCTGACCCGGAAGCTGCTGGTCATCACGGCCGCGGCCAAGCACGATCTCGCCGATGCGACAAGGCGTCTGGAGCGGTTCACCGCCGACCTCGACGAGGGGCGATTCCCCGAAGGGGACGGCTGAGCACGTCCGGGACTGCCGAGTCGGTTGCGGCACGAGGGTGATTAGCCCGTTTCGTGTTTGATTTGCGGTATATATCTGCCTAACGTGCGAAAAAGCTTGAACACTTTCGTTCTGGCGATGTCTCCGAAGGGGAAGACGTGAACAAGGCGCAGCTCGTAGAAGCGATTGCCGACAAGATGGGCGGCCGCCAGCAGGCCGCCGATGCCGTCGACCACGTACTGGACGCCATCGTCCGCGCGGTCGTCGCAGGTGAGCGGGTCTCTGTCACCGGCTTCGGTTCGTTCGAGAAGGTCGACCGTCCGGCGCGCTACGCCCGGAACCCCCAGACCGGCGAGCGGGTTCGGGTGAAGAAGACCTCGGTGCCGCGCTTCCGCGCCGGCCAGGGCTTCAAGGACCTGGTCAGCGGCTCGAAGAAGCTGCCCAAGGGTGACATCGCGGTCAAGAAGGCCCCCAAGGGCAGCCTCTCCGGCCCGCCCCCCACCATCGCCAAGGCCGCGGGCAAGAAGGCCGCGGCCAAGAAGACGGCGAGCGCCACCAAGACCACGGCCGCGAAGAAGACCACCGCCAAGAAGGCGACGCCGGCCGCGAAGAAGACCACGGCCACGGCCACGGCGAAGAAGACCACGGCGAAGAAGGCACCCGCCAAGAAGGCCGCCACCACGGGCGCCGCCGCCAAGACCACCGCCGCGAAGAAGACCACGGCCACGAAGGCGACGGCCAAGACCGCCCCGGCGACGAAGAAGGCGACGGCCAAGAAGGCGCCCGCCAAGAAGTCGTCCGCCCGCAAGACCACCACCGCCAAGAAGGCCACCGCCCGCAAGAAGTAAGGGCAGGCCACAGGGGCACTCACGCGCCGGGCCGGACTCCCCGGGGAGTCCGGCCCGCGGCGTGTGCGGACACGGACGACGTGCCGGTCAGAAGGTCTGCAGCGTCACCAGTGTGATCGTGCGGGACTCGCCCTCGCCCGCGGTCTCGATCCGCACCCGCTGCCCGGGCCGCAGCAGCCGCAGTCCCCCCGCGTCGAACGCGGCGGCGTCGAAGGGGACGGGCGTGCCGTCGTCGAGCAGCACCTGTCCGCTGCGCGTCTCGGCGTCGTACGTGTATGCGGTCGCCTGCATGACGGCAGCCTACTGCCCGGGGATCAGCAGGCGCGCGGCCATCGCCGCCGTACGGGCGCCCACCCCCAGCGCGAGCGCGGTCCGCAGATCGGCCCCGGTGTCCACGTCCTGCCGTACCGAATCCACCCCGGCGAGCTCCAGTTCCACCGCGCCGGTCGCGCGGTGCCGGGCCCGTGAATCCGGGCCGAACGCGGGCTGCAATTCCCGGCCGGGCCGGGCGGCCAGCAGTGTCGTTCCGATTTCCGCGGCATCCGGGAGAAAAGCGCGCGGGAATTGCGCGGCCGCCGCCAGGACCCGGGCCAGTTCCGCCGGCCGCAGCGCCGGGAGATCGGCGTTCAGGGCGGCCACGGCGCTTTCCGGGCACTCCGCGCGGACCGCCGCCGCCGCGTGCTCCAGCGCGGCGTTGAGGCCGCCGCCCGGTTCGTCGGGGACGATTCGGGCGCCCAGGGCCGCCAGCTCCCGCCCGGCCAGCGCGTCGTCCGTGACGACGGCCACATCCCGCACCGCCGCGCAGGCCAGCGCCGCGGCCACCGTGTCCTGGGCGAACGCCAGGGCGAGACCCGGGCGCAGCCCCGCGGCGGCGGTGTCCGCCAGCCTGCTCTTCGCCCGTGCCAAGGGCTTCAGGGGTATCACCAAGGTCCACTGCACGAGCGTCGCGCCCCTCTCCGGTCGCCGATATTGTCCCCCGGGCCATCGGGTGGCCCGGCTGCCGGGGCGTACGGTGTTCTCGACAGACCGGCGGTCCGGGGCGACACTTGTGCGGCCCCCGGGCCTGGTGGCAGCCCTAGAGGAAGGTGTCCGCGTGCCCCGCCGCAGAATCGGGTTCTGGTACCGCTTCGCCGCGGTGATCTGCAAACCGCCGCTGGTGGTTCTGCTCAAGCGGGACTGGCGTGGAATGGAGCACATTCCGGCCGAGGGCGGATTTATCACCGTGGTGAACCACAATTCGCACGTCGACCCCTTTGCGTACGCGCATTTCCAGTACAACACCGGTCGTGTGCCGCGGTTCCTGGCGAAGAGCGGGCTTTTCAAGAAGGGCTTCGTCGGTGCCGCGATGCGTGGCACCGGGCAGATCCCCGTCTACCGCGAGAGCACGGACGCGCTCAGCGCCTTCCGGGCCGCGATCGACGCCGTGGAACGCGGTGAATGCGTCGCCTTCTACCCCGAGGGCACCCTGACCCGCGACCCCGACGGCTGGCCCATGACCGGCAAGACCGGCGCCGCCCGGGTCGCCCTGCGCACCAAGTGCCCGGTGATCCCGGTCGCCCAGTGGGGCTGCAACGAACTGCTGCCGCCGTACGCCAAGAAGCCGAACCTCTTCCCGCGCAAGACCAGCCGGGTGCTGGCCGGCCCGCCCGTGGACCTCTCCCGGTTCTACGACAAGGACATGACCGCGGACGTCCTCAGGGAGGCGACCGAGGTCATCATGGCCGCGATCACCCGCCAGCTGGAGGAGATCCGCGGCGAGAAGGCGCCCGAGACGCCCTACGACCCGAAGCGCGAACGCGTCGAGCAGCGACGGCGCACCCAGGCGCAGGCCCGGGCCCAGGCGCGGGCACAGCAGGTGCAGGGGCAGCGGACG
Source organism: Streptomyces glaucescens (assembly GCF_000761215.1). GTDB lineage: Bacteria > Actinomycetota > Actinomycetes > Streptomycetales > Streptomycetaceae > Streptomyces > Streptomyces glaucescens_B. The sequence goes on from NZ_CP009438.1 coordinate 5,431,117, forward strand.
GAAGGGCAGGGCAAGTGAGCAAGCCGGTCAAGGCGGCGGTGTTCGGCGCCGGTTCGTGGGGCACGGCCTTCGGCATGGTGCTCGCCGACGCGGGCTGCGAGGTCACCGTGTGGGCCCGCCGCGAGGAGGTCGCCGAAGCGATCAACTCGACCCGGGCCAACCCCGACTACCTGCCCGGCGTCCGGCTCCCGGAGAACCTGCGGGCCACCACCGACCCCGCCGAGGCCGCCGCCGGCGCCGACTTCACGGTGCTGTCCGTCCCGTCGCAGACGCTGCGCGGCAACCTGGCCGCCTGGGTGCCGCTGCTGGCCCCGGACACCGTGCTGGTCTCCCTCATGAAGGGCATCGAACTCGGCACCGCCATGCGGATGAGCGAGGTCATCGACGACGTGGCCAAGGTCGGCCAGGACCGGACCGCCGTGGTCACCGGGCCCAACCTCGCCCGCGAGATCGCCGCCCGGATGCCGGCCGCCTCCGTGGTCGCCTGCACCGACGAGGCCGTCGCCCGGCGGCTCCAGGCCGCCTGCCACACCCCGTACTTCCGCCCGTACACCAACACCGACGTCGTCGGCTGCGAACTAGGCGGCGCGGTGAAGAACGTCATCGGCCTCGCCGTCGGCATCGCGGACGGCATGGGTCTCGGCGACAACGCCAAGGGCTCGCTGATCACCCGGGGCCTCGCGGAGACCACCCGACTGGGCCTGGCGATGGGCGCCGACCCGCTGACCTTCTCCGGACTCGCCGGCCTCGGTGACCTGGTGGCCACCTGCTCCTCGCCGCTGTCGCGCAACCACACCTTCGGCACCAACCTCGGCAAGGGCATGACCCTCCAGGAGACCATCGCGGTCACCAGGCAGACCGCCGAGGGCGTCAAGTCCTGCCAGTCGGTGCTGGATCTGGGCCGCCGGCACGGCGTCGACATGCCCCTCACCGAGACCGTCGTGGGCATCGTGCACGAGGGCAAGCCGCCGGTGGTCGCCCTCGAGGAGCTGATGTCGCGCAGTGCGAAGCCCGAGCGACGCTGAGCGACCCCGCGGGGCGGACGCTGCCCCGGGACCCCGCCTCCGGGTACTCTCATCGCGATATGAGCACCGAGAACCTCCCCCAGAGCCCTGAGCAGCCGCCTCGCAAGCCGCGCGTGGCCGTCGTGTTCGGCGGGCGCAGCTCCGAACACGGGATCTCCGTGGTCACCGCCGGCGCCGTCCTCAAGGCCGTCGACCGGACGCGCTACGACGTCCTGCCGATCGGCATCACCCAGGACGGCCGGTGGGCGCTCACCGCCGACGATCCGGAGCGGATGGCGATCACCGACCGCCGCACGCCGAGCGTCGACGACCTGGCCGAGTCCACCGAGGGCGGCGTGGTGCTCCCCGTCGACCCCGCCAGCCGCGAGGTCGTCTACAGCGAGCCCGGCTCGGTGCCCAAGGCGCTGGGCGAGGTCGACGTGGTCTTCCCGGTGCTGCACGGCCCGTACGGCGAGGACGGCACCCTCCAGGGCCTGCTGGAGCTGTCCGGGGTGCCGTACGTGGGCTCCGGTGTGCTCTCCTCGGCCGTCGGCCAGGACAAGGAGTACATGAAGCGGGTCTTCGAGTCGTTCGGGCTGAAGGTGGGCCCGTACCTGGTGATCCGGCCGCGCGAGTGGGAGCGGGACGAGAGCGGTGCCCGGCGCCGGATCGCCGACTTCGCGGGCGAGCACGGCTGGCCGCTGTTCGTGAAGCCCGCGCGCGCGGGTTCCTCGATCGGCATCACCAAGGTCGACGACTTCTCCGGCCTCGACGAGGCGATCGCCGAGGCCCGCCGCCACGACCCGAAGATCCTGGTCGAGGCCGCGCTGCGCGGCCGGGAGATCGAGTGCGGCGTCCTGGAGTTCGAGGACGGGCCGCGCGCCTCCGTGCCCGCCGAGATCCCGCCGCCGGACGCGCACGCGTACTACGACTTCGAGGCCAAGTACATCGACTCCACGCCCGGTGTCGTCCCGGCCCCGCTGACCGCGGAGGAGACCGCCGAGGTGCAGAGGCTCGCGGTGGCGGCGTTCGACGCCGCGTCCTGCGAGGGCCTGGTGCGCGCGGACTTCTTCCTCACCGAGGACGGCGAGTTCGTGATCAACGAGATCAACACGATGCCCGGCTTCACGCCCATCTCGATGTACCCGCAGATGTGGCAGGCCAGCGGCATCGGCTACCCCGAGCTGGTCGACCGGCTGATCCAGGCGGCGCTCCGCCGTTCCACGGGACTGCGGTGACCTGACGGCCGGGGAAACCTCGCAGGCCCCGGGCCTTTCGTTCGGATCAGCCCGGCTTGAGGTCCGGAGCGCCGCGACGCCGGGGTGATCCGAACGACAGGCCCTGGCTAGTCGGCGAGCCCCGCGGGGATCGCCGACTTCACGGCCGGCGCGAGGTCGATCAGCGCTCCCGAGCTGTCGGCGTCCTCCGGCACGCGGACCTCGACGTAGGCACGCCGGTTCGCGGTGGTGAACCGGAAGCCGCCGTCCGCCTTCTCCTGGAGCCAGTCGACCCCGTTCACCCCGCCCGGCACCGCGTCCGGGTCCCGTCCCTCGGCGACCTTGGGGTCGATCATCTTGGGCGGCCGGGGCACCCCGCAGCGCAGTATGATCTCCGGGTTTCCCCAGCCCGCGGTCAGCGCGGAACGGGGCTCAGGGTCCTTGCGGCTCAGACCGGCCACCTTCCCCGGCAGCGCTTCGTCCAGCTTCCGGCACAGCCCGGTCACCGTCGCGTCCGGACTGGGAACCGCCACCGAGGCGCTGTCGTCTGCTGAGGAGCAGCCCGCGGTGGCGATCAGCAGGGCGAGCGCGGGCAGGCCGATGAGCCGGTGACGGAAAGAGTTCACCGGCACAGGGTAGACGGGGGCTACAGATGGACGACCGGGCAGGTCAGGGTGCGGGTGATGCCGTCCACCTGCTGGACCTTGGCGACCACCATGCGGCCCAGGTCGTCGACGGTGTCGGCCTGCGCGCGCACGATGACGTCGTACGGGCCCGTCACGTCCTCGGCCTGGATCACTCCAGGGATCTTGCTGATCGTCTCGGCGACGGTCGACGCCTTGCCGACCTCCGTCTGGATCAGGATGTACGCCTGTACCACGGAACCTCCAGGGCGGCCACGAGGATCATGCGGGGGGAAAGGAACGCCACGGTATCGCGTCGTCGCACGCCGCGGGGAGACCTGCGGGAAGCCGGCCGCGCGCGCCGGGGTGGCGGCACCGCGGAGGTTGACGTACCGGGCACCGCGCCGACGGCCACGCCGGCCGGATCGAGGACACTGGTGACGCGCGACCGGGCATGCACGAGGACAGAAGGGGCGTAAGGGCAATGAAGGGCACTGTTGGTGAGCTCGGGGAGTTCGGGCTCATCAGGGAGCTCACCTCCCGTCTCACCACCACCCCGGCGGTGCGGGTCGGCCCCGGCGACGACGCCGCGGTGGTCGCCGCACCCGACCGCAGGGTCGTGGCCAGCACCGACATCCTCGTGGAGGGCCGGCACTTCCGCCGCGACTGGTCCACGGCGTACGACGTCGGCCGCAAGGCCGCCGCGCAGAACCTCGCGGACATCGCCGCCATGGGCGCGGTGCCGACCGCGCTGCTGCTCGGCCTGGTCGTGCCCGCCGAGCTGCCGGTGACCTGGCCCAGCGAGCTCATGGACGGCCTGCGCGACGAATGCCAGGTCGCGGGCGCCGCCGTGGTCGGCGGGGACGTCGTACGCGGCGACACCATCACCGTGTCCATCACCGCGCTCGGCGATCTGCGCAACCAGGAGCCCGTGACGCGCGGCGGGGCCCAGCCCGGCGATCTCGTCGCGGTGACCGGCTGGCTCGGCTGGTCCGCCGCGGGCTACGCGGTGCTCTCCCGCGGCTTCCGCTCGCCGCGCGCCTTCGTCGAGGCGCACCGGCGCCCCGAGCCGCCCTACCACGCGGGACCCGCCGCGGCCGGGCTCGGCGCCACCGCGATGTGCGACGTCAGCGACGGGCTGATCGCCGACCTCGGGCACATCGCGGAGGCCAGCAAGGTGCGCATCGACATCCGTTCCGGCGCGATCGACATCCCCTCCCAGATGAACGACATCGGGCAGGCCGTCGGCGTGGACCCGCTCCAGTGGGTGCTGACCGGCGGCGAGGACCACGCGATCGTGGCGACCTTCCCGCCGGACGTGAAGCTGCCCGCCCGCTGGAAGGTCATCGGCGAGGTGCTGCACCCCTCCGCGCTGCCGCAGGTGACGGTGGACGGGGCGCCCTGGACCAGCAAGGGCGGCTGGGACCACTTCGGGGACATGGAGTCGTGACCGTGCCGCCGAGAGTGCTGACCGTGGCCGGCTCGGACTCCGGCGGCGGCGCCGGCATCCAGGCCGACCTGAAGACGATGCTCGCGCTCGGGGTCCACGGGATGAGCGTGGTCACCGCGGTGACCGCGCAGAACTCGCTGGGCGTCCAGGGCGCCTGGGAACTCCCGGTGGAGGCGGTGCGGGCGCAGTACCGCAGCGTCGTCGACGACATCGGCGTCCAGGCCGTGAAGACCGGGATGCTCGCCTCGGCGGAGCTCGTCGAGGCGGTCGCCGGTCTGATCTCCGCGACGGACGCCCCGGCGGTGGTCGACCCGGTGGGCGTCTCCAAGCACGGGGACCCGCTGCTGGCGGCCTCCGCGCTGGAGTCCGTGCGCACCGAGCTGCTGCCGGTCGCCACCGTCGCCACCCCCAACCTGGACGAGGTCGCCCAGCTCACCGGCGTCCGGGTCGAGTCCGAGGCGCAGCTGCGCCAGGCCGCCGAGGCCGTCCTGGCGTACGGTCCCCGCTGGGTGGTGATCAAGGGCGGCCACCTGGCCGGGGAGGCCGTCGACCTGCTCACCGACGGCTCCGAGGAGCACTGGCTGCGCGCGCCCCGGCACGACAACCGCCACACCCACGGCACGGGCTGCACCCTCGCCTCGGCGATCGCCTCCCACCTGGCGCTGGGCCACACCGTGCCGGAGGCGGTGAGGGCGGCCAAGGAGTACGTCACCGGGGCCATCGCGGCCGGCTTCGCGCTCGGCGGCGGCATCGGCCCGGTGGATCACGGCTGGGCCCTGTCGCGGGCCCAGGGCACCCCCGGGGCGGGGGAGTAGCGCCGCGCGGGGGCGGGGCACCGGCTCACGCCCCCGCGGGTACAGCAAAAAGCCGGTCCACCGAGGTGGACCGGCTTCTCACAGCGAACCGGCAGTGGCCGCGCGCTCAGCTGAGCGTCAGCGCGAGACCTTGCCGGCCTTGATGCACGAGGTGCAAGCGTTCACGCGCTTCGGCGTCCCGCCGACCACGGTACGCACACGCTGGATGTTCGGGTTCCAGCGGCGGGACGTACGGCGGTGCGAGTGCGAGATGTTGTTGCCGAAGCCCGGCCCCTTGCCGCAGACGTCGCAGTTGGCAGCCACGGGTCACTCCAAAGACTTCAGATGCACTTACGGTTGATCCCGGCATGCCGGGATCAAGATCTCAGGCTCTACGAGCAGTCTGAAATCTGAGTGGCGCTGCCAGGGGGAAAGCCCGATCGGATCGGGCAACCGGAGCAGCATACAACGGCTGCGCCCGTAGAACGAAACTACCATGGCTGGTCCGGGGCCCGCCCCGGCCCTCTTCCGGCCGCCGCCGGGCCTCGGTCTACGCTGCGATCAGTCCAGGAGCTCAGGGAGGCGCAGGTGGCGCAGGTGCCGCAGACATTCTTCGATGCTCTCGCGGTGCGCACCTGGTGCGGGCTCGCGCTCACGGCCCTCGGGCGGGCGCGCGAGGAGATCGACGCGATCAACGTGTACCCGGTGGCGGACGGCGACACCGGCACGAACCTGTATCTGACCGTCGAGTCGGCCGCCGCCGCCGTGGAGGCGGTGTTCGCGGGCCACGCGGCCGGAACGGGGACGCGGGTGGCCGGCGCGGGGACGCGGGTGGCCGGCGCGGGGACGCGCGCGGGCGGTGCGGAGCGGCCGTCGCTCGCGCAGGCCGTGCGCGCGATGGCGCACGGGGCCCTGATCGGGGCGCGCGGCAACTCCGGGACCATCCTCGCCCAGCTGCTGCGCGGCATGGCCCAGGTGCTCGCCGCCGACGACACCGCCCCGCACACCGACGGCCCCGGGCTCCGGCTCGCCCTGCGCCGCGCCGCCGACTCCGCCCGCCAGGCCGTCGCCCACCCCGTGGAGGGGACCGTGCTCACCGTCGCCTCGGCCGCCGCGGAAGCGGCGGAAGCGGCGACGGGCGCGGACGGCTGCGGCGCCGTGGCGCGGGCCGCCTACGACGGGGCGCGCGCCGCCCTCGCCGCCACCCCCGCGCAGCTCGCCGTCCTGGAGCGCGCGGGAGTGGTCGACGCCGGGGGGCGGGGGCTCGTGGCGGTGCTCGGGGCACTGGTGGAGACCTGCACGGGGGAGGCACCGGGCGAGGTGGCGGTCCCTCCGGCCGGGGGGCACGCGCGCGTGGAGGAGCCCGCCGGCGTGGAGGAGCCCGCCGGGAACGACGGGCAGACCTGCCCGGAAGGCGCGGTGGTCCCCGCGGGCGGCGGCCCCGCCTTCGAGGTGATCTACCTGCTGGAGGCCGACGACACCGCCGTGGCGCGGCTGCGGCAGCGGCTGGACGCGCTCGGTGACTCCCTGGTGGTGGTCGGCGGCGACGGGCTGTGGAACGTCCACGTGCACGTGGACGACGCCGGTGCCGCCGTCGAGGCGGGCGTCGAGGCAGGCCGGCCCCACCGGATCCGCATCACCCACTTCGGCGCGGACGACGTGCACACCGCGCGCGGCGAACGCCCGCCCGCGGAGCGGGCCCAGCGCGCGGTGGTGGCCGTGGTCCCGGGCGAGGGCCTGGCCGGGCTGTACGCCGAGGCGGGCGCGACCACCGTGCTCGCGCGCCCCGGGGAACCGCCCGCCAGCGGAGAACTGCTGCACGCGGTACGCCGCGCCCACGCGCGCGAGGTCGTCCTGCTCCCCAACGACGCCGAGCTGCGGCACACCGCCGCGGCGGCGGCCGAGCAGGCCCGCGCGGACGGCATCCGGGTGGCCCTCATCCCCACCCGCTCCGCGGTGCAGGGCATCGCGGCGCTCGCGGTGCACGAGCCGGAGCGCCGTTTCGACGAGGACGTCGTGGCGATGACGTCCGCGGCGGGCGCCACCCGCTACGCCGAGGTCGCCGTCGCCGCGGAGCGGTCCTGGACCACGGCCGGGATCTGCCAGGCCGGCGACGTCCTCGGGCTCATCGACGGGGACGTGGCCCTGATCGGCTCCGACGTCACCGCCACCGCCCGGACCGTCCTGGACCGGATGCTCGCGGCCGGCGGCGAGCTGGTCACCATCGTGCTCGCCGACGAGGTGCCCGAGACCGTCGCCGAGCACCTGGAGTCCCGGGTGCGCGAGGCCTACCTGGCCGTGGACACGGTGGTGTACCGCGGCGGGCGGCAGGGGGCGCTGCTGCTGATCGGCGTGGAGTAGGGGCGGGCCCGCGCGGAGCACGGCCGCGCGGGCCGCGTGCGCGCACCGGAGCCCGCCCGAGCCGGAGCCTGGCCGAGCCGGAGCCCGCCCGAGCCGGAGCCCGCCCGAGTCGGAGCACCCCCCTGCGCCCGCGCGTCCCGCGGGCGGGTCAGCCCTCCCCCTCTTCCCCCACCACCCGCAGCATCTGCTCCGCCTCCGCCCGCCGGGCCCGCGCCGTCTCGTCGTCCGGCGCCGCACCGGCGTACGCCGCCAGTACGCCACGCGCGCGCAGCGCGGCCTCGGCGGGGCGGCCGAGGTCGGCCTCCAGCCAGCCGGCGGCGAGTTCCGCGCCGGTGCGGTCGTCCACGGCGTCCTCGCCGAGGGCGGCGAACACCGCGACGGCCTCGGTCAGCTCGGCCAGGCCCGCCTCGAACGCGGCCTGGATGCAGCCGTCCTCGGCGTCCTCCGTGCACGAACGGGCCAGCAGGTCACCGAACTGGCGGTGGGTGTGGCCCAGTTCGGCGGCGAGCCGCTGCCGGGCCTCCTCGTCGGGCGCCGCGTCCAGCGCCGCCGCGCACTCCCGCACGGCGTCCGCCATCAGCTCCCGCGCGCGGTCCGGTCCGTCCTGCGCGCGCAGCGCGAGCCACGCGCGGGCCCGCAGCGAGCGGATGAGGCCGTGGACGTTGCCGAGGGACCGCCACAGCTCGCCCGCGCGCGCGTAGGCCTGGTCGGCCTCGGCCGGCATCCCCGCGTGGCCCAGCGATTCGGCGGCGAGGTGGGCGAGGGTCGCGTGGTCGTGCTGTTCCGGCCAGCGCCGGGCGATCTCCGCCGCCTCGAGACGCCGCTGTGCGGCCGCCTGGTGTTCCCCGAGCTCGCTCAGGCAGTCGGCGAGCCACCACCGTGTCTGCACGACCGCGCCGTCCCCGTGCGTCGCCTCGGTCAGATCGGCCAGCGCGGACTCCAGCACCTCCGCCGCCTCGGCCCAGCGCCCCTGCCTCAGCAGGAAGCCGCCGAGCAGCTGCCGTGCCCAGGGGCCCAGGGTGCGGCCCTCGCCCGCCTCGTCGGCCCAGTGCGCCGCCTCCAGGGCGTGCTCGGCGGCCTCCTCGGCCCGCCCCGCGCCGCCGAGCACCTCGGCGAGCTGGAGGTGCAGCTGCGCCCGTCCGACGGGTTCCAGCTCGGTGCCGCCGTGCGCCAGCGCCGCGCGCAGCGCCCGCGCCGCCTCCGCGCCGTCACCGAGCCGGTGGGCCAGCACGGCCAGCCGGGCCTCGTACTCCACGGCGAACCACGGCAGGCCGGCCGCCACGTACTCCCCGGCGGCCCGCGCGAACAGTGCCGTCGCCGCCCGCGGGTCGCCCGCCCGGACCGCCAGCTCCGCGAGCATCGCCCGCGCCTCGGCGGCCCGCGAGGCCAGCTGGACATCGCCCCCGCAGTGCCCGTCCACCAGTGCCAGCACCTCCCGCACGGCGCCCTGCGCGGCGGCGAGGACGGGGTGCGCCAGGCGGGACGCCGGCACGGCGGGGAACGGCCCCCCGGGCCCGTCCGGCCCGGTGTCGTCCGCGCGGGACGCGGCCTCCGCCGGGAAGGGCTCCCGGGTGCGCGCCGTGCCCCGGGCCGCGGACGCTTCCCCGGCCCGTGCCGCCGGGTCCTCGTCCCCGGTGAGCGCCGGCGTCCCCGCCGCCATCCCCTCGCCCTCGGCGGCGTCTTCCCCGGCGTCCCACGGGGGTTCCTCCACCTCGTACACCCGCCGCATCAGGATCCGCGCCCGGGCCATCAGCACCGACGCGGTCTGGGATATGCCTGTGCCCTCCTCGGCGAAGAGGGCGAGAACCCGGTCGTACGGCTCGGCGACCGCGGCCTCGGCCTCGTCCACGGAGCCCGCGAGCGCGCGCACATAGGCGGCACGCGCGCGTGCGGCAAGGGCCTCGCCGGGGTCGCCCGCCTGCGCGTACAGCTCGGCGGCGCGCTCGAAGAGGGGGACGCCCTGCGGGCCGAGGCCCATCGCCTGGTGGTCGGCGAGTTCCGCGCGGGCGCGTACGCCGAGCCCGGCGCCCCCGGTCGCCTCGGCGGCACGCGCCACGGCCTCCCACGCCTCGACGGCGTTCGGCCGGAGCGCGTCCGACAGCCGCCGTGCCTCGGCCAGCAGCGCGTCGAGGGCGGGCTGCCCACCGGACTGCCCGCCGGACCGCCCGCCGGGGTCCGCGCCGTCCGCGCCGGTGGTGCCGTCCGCGCCCGCGGTGCCGTCCGCGCCGGGCCGCACCGTGAGTGGCGCGACCGGTGAGGGCGCCGGAGCGAGCGCCGTGGGCGCCGAACGCGGATTGCGTACCCCCAGCGGCAGCCGCTCCACGAGCGCCGGCTGATCCATACGGGCCCGGACGCGGTCGCTGACGTACGCCGTACCGTTGCGCTCGTCGAACCGCGCCGCCAGCGCCAGCGCCTCCACGCGCGCGTGCGCCGCGAGTTCGCGTGCCGTCCAGTCCCGCCCGGCCGGTCCCGGCACCCGCCGGCCGGCCAGGCCCAGCCCGGTCAGCCGGTCCATCAGCAGCGCCACCACGCTCAGGAACTCCATCCGGCTGCGCGGCTGCCCGCTGTCCGTGAAGTACGCCGGCCGCTCCGCCAGCAGCTCCAGCGCACGTGCCTCGTTGCCCGTCAGCGCGCAGAACTCCACGTGCTCGGCGTACGCGCCGCGCATGCTCTCCATGGACCGCACCAGCCGGAAGCCCCGCAGATGATGGGCGCGCGCCTCGTCCGTCCGGCCCAGCCGCACCAGCGGCAGCAGCGAGGCGGCGAGCACCGAGTGCGGCTCGTGGGCGCAGGAGAACTCGCCGTCCAGGACGGGCCGCCAGACCCGCAACGCCTCCTCGTCCCGGCCCCGCTCCGCCTGCCACCAGCCCTGCCCGTCCAGCTCGCAGGCGTGGCAGTCGGCCATGGAGTCCCGGTCGGCGGCCAGCCACGCCGCGTAGGCGCGCTCCGCGCGGGGCACGTCCCCGACGTGCGCGGCGACATGGAACTCGGCGCCGCGCACCGCCCGCTCGGAGTGCCCGGCCAGCCGGTAGCGCCGCTCCATCTCGCCGAGCCACTGCTCGATGGAGGCCAGCGGGATGTGCGGCTGGTCGAGCATGCCGGTCGTCATCCACTTGAAGACCCAGTGCAGCGAGTGGGCCTCCTGCTCGTCGAAATCCTCCGGGCGCTCGTCCCACATGCGCAGCAGCCGCGCGAACGGGACGAACATCTTGGCTTTCTCGGAGCTGTAGTTGTAGACGGTGAGCTGGTGCCCCAGCGCCTCGATCAGGGCGAGCGGGAGCTCCAGCCGCTCCGCCGCGGCCAGCAGCTCCTCCGCGCGCGCGTTGCGGGCCGGTCCCTCGGGCCGCGCCGCGTTCTCCGCCAGCGCCTCGCGCAGGGAGTCGATGTCCGTGATCTCGTTCATCAGTGGTCGTCCTCGCGGTGAGTGGCCCATTCCAGAAGATCGAGGAACGCCCGGTTCAGCAGCGCCGAGTCGGCGGGCCGCAGCGGGCGCTGCGCCCTCAGCAGGGCCTGGCCGTACAGGGACTCCGTGGCCGTGCCGGCCAGTTCCCGCCCCGGCAGCGAACCGATCCGCCGGATCAGCGGATTGAGGTGGTTCAGCACCAGCCGCGCGCGCGGGGCGCCGCCGCGCAGCGAACCGAGGATGCCCGCCCACAGGGCGTCGGCCTCCTCCTCGGCCCGCGCGCGGGCCTGCTCGTGCCGGGCCCCGCGGTCGTCCAGGTGCAGCGCGGGCACCGACGCCGGGTGGAAGGCGCGCAGCACGACGTCGCAGCCCAGCGGGTCCAGGGTGGCCCGCGCGGTGGCCAGGAAGTCGGCGAGGGCCAGCTCCGCGGCGGGCTCCACCGGATCCAGGTGCGCGGTCACCGTGTCCGCGTCCAGCTCCGCGACCGCCGTTCCCGGACGCACCGAGGGCAGGGCCTCGACCAGGTCGCTGTCGTAGGTGTAACCGCCGTTGACGACGCCGATGCCCTGCGCGGAGGCGATCGGTGCGACCTGGCGGAACTCCTCGACGGTCCGCGTGTAGTGCACCACCGGGTGCCGCCGCGCGAACTCCTCCAGGGAGAGCTGCCCGTCGGTCGTCTCGAACGGCAGCCACGGCAGCATCGTCGCGAGCATCTCGGGGTCGTGCCGCGCGAGGGACTTCACGCCGAGGTGGTGCACCGACAGGAAGGCCGTCAGCCGCTGCGGATCACCGGCCGCGAGCCCGGCCAGCCACGCCCGGATCCGCTCGCCCAGCGCCTCCCGTACGGCGGCCAGTGTCCCGTCCTCGTACAGCGCCTCGCGCGAGGCGGTCGGCCGCAGGCTGTCGGTGTCGAGGACGCAGCGCACGAAGAACGCCCAGTCGGGCAGCAACTGCTCGGCCCGCTCGGTCAGCAGCATGCCCTTCAGGTGCACCCGGTGCCGGGCGCGCTGGGCGGGGCTGACGGCGGAGGGCAGGACGTACGCCACCCCGCGAACGCCCGCGAGCGGCACGTCGAGGCCGATCGTGTCCAGCGGGGTGAACCCGAACTGCTCGTGGCAGTGGCGCGCGAGCGCCGCCCGGCGGGCGGCGGGGGAGGGGTACGGCCGGTCCCACGGCGCGGGCAGGTCGGTGACCGGCTCCCCGTCCACCCGCACGTCGTACGGCAGCAGCGCGCCGAAGTCCCGCGCCAGCGCCAGGACCCGCTCCCGCGACAGCCACTCCCCGGCGCCGGCCCGCGCCACCAGGTGCACGGTGGTGCCGGGTTCGGGCCGGGCCTCGTCGGACAGGGTCCGCACGGTGTACGACCCGTCGTCCGACGCCGTCCACTCCACGGGCCGGGCGTCCGGCGTACGGGCACTGCGGCTGACGACCCGGATCCGCTCGGCGACCACGAAGCACGCCAGCAGCCCGATGCCGAACTGCCCGAGGAAGTCGGACCGTGCCTCCTGGAGGCCGTCGGCCCGCTTCGAGCTGCGGCCGATGGTCGCCAGCAGTGTGTGCACGTCGGACTCGGTGAGCCCGACGCCGGAGTCCTCCACGCGCAGCGTGCCGCCCTCCGCGGACAGCCGCACCCTGGCCGGGGCGCCGGGCTGCTCGGCGCGCCGGGCGGTGATGGCGTCGACCGCGTTCTGCAGCAGTTCCCGCAGGTAGACCTTGGGACTGGAGTAGAGGTGATGGGAGAGCAGGTCCACCAGACCGCGCAGGTCGACCTGGAACGTGTGGGGCGCCGAGGACGCCGGGGATGACTGGGATGACTGTGGGGTCTGGGAGTCCATCGTCACGGCGCCGGTGGGGGGAGGGGCGACGGCGCGGGGTCGGGCGGCCCCGGTGTGCGGTGACCGCGGAGGGATGGCGGGAGCGCGCCATCCTAGAGCCGGAGCAAACCGCCTGACCAGGGGTTTCCCCAGACGGATCCGCAGCGGGGGCCGGGTCGCGCAGCGCGTTGTCAGTGCCGTGGTGTGCAATGGATCTCGTGCCCGCACTGGACGAACCCCTGAAGAAGGTGCTCGGCCCCGCCACCGCGAAGGTGATGGCCGAGCACCTCGGCCTGCACACCGTCGGCGACCTCCTGCACCACTACCCGCGCAGATACGAGGAACGGGGCCAGCTCACCCACCTCGCCGACCTCCCCATGGACGAGCACGTCACGGTGGTCGCCCGGGTCGCCGACGCCCGGCTGCACACCTTCGCCTCCACGCGGGCGCCCCGCGGCAAGGGCCAGCGCCTGGAGGTGACCATCACCGACGGCAGCGGCCGGCTCCAGCTCGTCTTCTTCGGCAACGGCGTGCACAAGCCCCTGAAGGAACTCCTGCCGGGCACCTCCGCGATGTTCTCGGGCAAGGTCTCGCTCTTCAACCGCCGCCTCCAGCTCGCCCACCCGGCGTACGAACTGCTGCGCGGCGACAGCGAGGAGACGGTGGAGACCTGGGCGGGCGCCCTGATCCCCATCTATCCGGCGACCGCCAAGCTGGAGTCCTGGAAGATCGGCAAAGCGGTCCAGACCGTGCTGCCCAGCGCGCAGGAAGCCGTCGACCCGCTGCCACCCGCCCTGCGCGAGGGCCGCGGCCTGCTGCCGCTCCCGGAAGCCCTGATGAAGATCCACCGCCCGCACACCAAGGCGGACGTCGCCGCCGCCCGCGACCGCCTCAAGTGGGACGAGGCCTTCGTCCTCCAGGTCGCCCTGGCCCGCCGCCGCCATGCGGACGCGCAGCTCCCGGCCGTCCCCCGCAGGCCCCGGCCGGACGGCCTCCTCGCCGCCTTCGACGACCGCCTCCCCTTCACCCTCACCGAAGGCCAGCGCAAGGTCTCCCGGGAGATCTTCGACGACCTGGCCGCCGAGCACCCGATGCACCGGTTGCTCCAGGGCGAGGTGGGGTCCGGGAAGACGATGGTCGCGCTGCGCGCCATGCTCGCCGTCGTCGACGCAGGCGGCCAGGCCGCGATGCTCGCGCCCACCGAGGTGCTCGCCCAGCAGCACCACCGGTCGATCGTGGAGATGATGGGCGAACTGGCGCAGGGCGGCATGCTCGGCGGCGCCGAGCACGCCACCAAGGTCGTGCTGCTCACCGGCTCGATGAGCGCCGCGGCCCGCCGGCAGGCCCTGCTCGACCTGGCCACCGGCGAGGCCGGCATCGTGATCGGGACACACGCGCTGATCGAGGACAAGGTCCAGTTCCACGACCTCGGCCTGGTCGTGGTCGACGAACAGCACCGCTTCGGCGTCGAACAGCGCGACGCCCTGCGCGGCAAGGGCAAGCAGCCCCCGCACCTGCTCGTGATGACGGCCACGCCCATCCCGCGGACCGTCGCCATGACCGTCTTCGGCGACCTGGAGACCTCCGTCCTCGACCAGCTCCCGGCCGGCCGCTCCCCGATCGCCAGCCATGTCGTGCCCGCCGCCGACAAGCCCCACTTCCTCGCCCGCACCTGGGAACGGGTCCGTGAGGAGGCGTCCAACGGCCATCAGGCGTACGTCGTCTGCCCCCGCATCGGTGACGAGGAGTCGGACCCGAAGAGCGCGACGAGGAAACCGTCCCCCGAGGACGAGGCGGAGAAGCGTCCCCCGCTCGCCGTCCTGGACGTCGCCGACGAGCTGGCCAAGGGCCCCCTGCAGGGGCTGCGGGTGGAGGTCCTGCACGGGCGCATGCACCCCGACGACAAGGACGCCGTCATGCGCCGCTTCGCCGCCGGCGAGACGGACGTACTGGTCGCCACGACGGTCATCGAGGTCGGTGTGAACGTGCCGAACGCCACCGTCATGGTCATCATGGACGCCGACCGCTTCGGCGTCTCCCAGCTGCACCAGCTGCGCGGCCGGGTGGGCCGTGGCTCGGCGCCCGGTCTGTGCCTCCTGGTCACCGAGATGCCCGAGGCGAGCCCGGCCCGCCAGCGTCTGAACGCGGTCGCCGCCACCCTCGACGGGTTCGAGCTGTCCCGCATCGACCTGGAACAGCGCCGCGAGGGTGACGTCCTCGGACAGGCCCAGTCCGGCGCCCGCACCAGCCTCAAGGTCCTCGCCGTCATCGAGGACGAGGAGATCATCGCGCAGGCCCGGGACGAGGCCGCGAAGGTGGTGACGGCGGACCCCGAGCTGACCTCCCTGCCGGGCCTGCGCACCGCGCTGGACGCCCTCCTGGACGAGGAGCGGGAGCAGTATCTGGAAAAGGGCTGAGGATGACCATCGGGGGATGCGGGGCCGTATCGACGTGCGGCTCCGCCGCGGGGGACGCGGCCGGCCGCCGGTCACCAGGCCCCGCACACCCCCACGCGTCCGCACCGGCGCCGGTGCCGCCCCCGCGCCGGCCTCCGCGCCCGCACCGGCGCCCGCGTCCGCGCCCGCCCACGGCGATCGCGCACCCCCGCCGGCGCCTGCCAGACTGAACCGGTAAGACACCCACGAACAAGGACCCCAGATGACCCGCGTGATCGCCGGCAAGGCCGGCGGACGCCGCCTGGCCGTCCCGCCAGGGACCGGCACCCGTCCCACCTCCGACCGCGCGCGCGAGGGCCTTTTCTCGACCTGGCAGTCCCTGCTCGGCGGCCCCCTGGAGGGCGAGCGGGTGCTCGACCTGTACGCCGGGTCGGGCGCCGTCGGCCTGGAGGCCCTGTCGCGCGGCGCGGGCCACACCCTGCTGGTCGAGGCCGACGCCCGGGCCGCCCGGATCGTCCGGGAGAACGTGCGCAGCCTCGGCCTGCCCGGCGCCGAGGTCAGGGCGGGCAAAGCCGAGCAGATCATCCGTTCGGGCCCGCCGGAGCAGCCGTACGACATCGTCTTCCTGGACCCGCCGTACCGAGTCACAGATCACGATCTTCGCGAGATTCTGCTCACACTCCGCGCGGAGGGCTGGCTCGCGGAGGACGCCCTCGTCACCGTGGAGCGCAGCACCAGGGGCGGTGAATTCCGGTGGCCGGACGGCTTCGAGCCGCTGAGGGCCCGTCGCTACGGAGAGGGAACGTTTTGGTACGGTCGCGCCGCCGCCACGTGCGAAGACGCACCATGACCGGACCGGAGAGCGAGGGATCTCAAGTGCGCCGTGCCGTCTGTCCCGGGTCGTTCGACCCGATCACCAACGGACACCTCGACATCATTGCCCGCGCCTCCCGCCTCTACGACGAGGTCTATGTCGCGGTCATGATCAACAAGTCCAAGAAGGGCCTGTTCGAGATCGACGAGCGGATCGATCTGATCCGCCAGGTCACCTCGGAGTACGCCAACGTCCGCGTCGAGGCCTTCCACGGCCTCCTCGTCGACTTCTGCAAGGAGCGGGACATCCCCGCCATCGTCAAGGGCCTGCGCGCCGTCAGCGACTTCGACTACGAGCTGCAGATGGCCCAGATGAACAACGGCCTCACCGGCGTCGAGACCCTCTTCGTGCCCACCAACCCCACCTACAGCTTCCTGTCGTCCTCCCTGGTCAAGGAGGTCGCGGCCTGGGGCGGGGACGTGTCCCACCTGGTGCCGCCGGAGGTGCTCGACGCACTCACCGGGCGGCTGCGCCAGGACTGAGCCCCTGACGGGCCGTCACCCGGTGTCCACCAGGCGCCCCAGGGCCGTACAGTCGTCCCGTCCGTCTCCAACACAGCTGTAGAGAGTGGCGAGCACACGGTGGACGTGCAGAAGAAGCTCGACGAGATCGTCGCGGCGGTCTCCAGTGCCCGGTCGATGCCGATGTCGGCCTCGTGCGTGGTCAACCGCGCCGAACTGCTCTCGATGCTCGAAGAGGTGCGCGCGGCGCTGCCCGACTCGCTCGCCCAGGCGCAGGAACTCATCGGCGACCGCGAGCAGATGGTCGAGCAGGCCCGCCAGGAGGCCGAGCGGATCATCGCCGAGGCGCACGCCCAGCGCGGCTCGCTGGTCTCCGGCACCGAGGTCGCCCGCCGCTCCCAGGCGGAGGCCGACCGGATCCTCGCCGAGGCCCGCAAGGAGGCCGAGGAGATCCGCGCCGAGGCCGACGACTACGTCGACTCCAAGCTCGCCAACTTCGAGGTTGTCCTCACCAAGACCCTCGGCTCGGTCGGCCGCGGCCGCGAGAAGCTGCTGGGCACCGGCCCGGGCCTCGACGAGCACGGCTACGCCGACGAGGACGCCCCCGAGCGCAGCCACGACCCGGAGACCCTGCGCCGCACCGCCGACGAGTACGTGGACGTCAAGCTCGGCGCCTTCGAGGCGGTCCTCGCCAAGACCCTGGAGGCCGTCGGGCGCGGCCGGCAGAAGCTGCACGGCCGGATCGCCAGCGACGACCTCGGCGCGCTCGCCGACGACACCAGCACTGTCCAGCACTCCAGCGACGCCGACTACCTGGCCGACCTCGCCGCGCTCGCGGAGCAGGACGCCCGCGCCGGGCAGCCCGCCCCGCCGCAGCAGCCGGAGCCGGCGTACGGCTACCAGCAGCAGCCCGACCCCTACGGCGGCTACCAGCAGGGGTACGCCCCCGAGGACCCGTACGGCTACCGGCAGCCCGACCCCTACGCCTACCAGGGCGGCTACGACCAGCAGGCCGCCTACGACCCGCAGCAGCCCGCCCAGCCCGTCCCGCCGCAGCCCGCGCAGCCCCCGCAGGCCCACCAGGGATACGCCCTGGACGAGACCAGCCTCTTCGACACCAGCATGATCAGCGCGGAGCAGCTGCGGGCGTACGAACAGGGGCGCGGCAACGGCTGACCCCGCGGATTGGGCCGAGAGCGAAAGGTCAAGTATCCTGGCTCTTCGGTCGCGCGTACGTTCGCGATCAGCGCTGCCCGGGAACACCGAGGGCGGCGTCCGTCCGAGCTTGGAAGATCGAAAGCAGGAATGGCCTCTCACGCCCGCCCAGACCACCGCAACCCTCTCGTGTTCGACACGCACGAGCTGGGGCGGCGTCCTGGCGCGCTGCAGCGCCTGACCCGCACGATCGACGCCCCCCGGGACCTCGGTCTCCAGGGAGTCATCGGAGTGCCGGAGGGCAAGCCGGTGGAGCTCGAACTCCGACTCGAGTCGGTCATGGAAGGTGTGCTCGTCACAGGCACCGCCCGTGCAACGGCCGAGGGGGAGTGCGTAAGGTGTCTGGAGCCGCTGGAGCAGGAGCTCGAAGCGGACTTCCAGGAGATGTTCTCGTACCCTGACGCCGACGACCGGGGCCGTGTCAAAGCGGAACCGGCCGACGACGCCGAGGACGACGAGGACAGGCTCTTCCTCGAGGACGGACTCTTCGACCTCGAACCTGTGCTGCGCGATGCGGTGGTGCTCGCACTGCCGATGCAGCCGGTGTGCCAGGAAGACTGCCCGGGCCTGTGCTCCCAGTGCGGGGCACGCCTCGCGGACGACCCGGACCACCACCATGACGCCGTCGACATCCGTTGGGCGGCATTGCAGGGAATCGCCGGTTCGCTCGAATCCGGCGATAAGGACGAGATGAGCGGCGCCGAACCGGGCGTCGACGAGAAGCAGGAGAAGTAGCCGTGGCTGTTCCGAAGCGGAAGATGTCGCGCAGCAACACGCGCCACCGCCGGTCGCAGTGGAAGGCTGCGGTCCCCACCCTGGTTGCGTGCGAGCGCTGCCACGAGCCCAAGCAGCAGCACATCGCGTGCCCGTCGTGCGGCACCTACAACAAGCGCCAGGTCCTCGAGGTCTGAGCGGCTGGTGAGAGGCACTGTGTCCACGCCGAAGAAGAACTCTGCGGACAACCAGGCCTCGTCCCACACGCTTCTGGAAGGGCGGCTCGGCTACAAGGTCGAGTCCGCCCTTCTGGTGCGAGCGCTGACCCACCGTTCCTACGCGTACGAGAACGGCGGTCTGCCGACGAACGAGCGGCTGGAGTTCCTGGGGGACTCCGTCCTCGGCCTCGTCGTCACGGACACGCTGTACCGCACCCACCCCGACCTGCCCGAAGGCCAGCTGGCCAAGCTGCGGGCCGCGGTGGTCAACTCGCGTGCGCTGGCGGAAGTGGGACGAACGCTGGACCTCGGCTCCTTCATCCGGCTCGGCCGGGGTGAAGAGGGCACGGGCGGCCGGGACAAGGCGTCCATCCTCGCCGACACCCTCGAAGCGGTGATCGGCGCCGTCTATCTCGACCAGGGCCTGGACTCGGCGGCGGAGCTGGTGCACCGCCTGTTCGACCCCCTGATCGAGAAGTCCTCCAACCTGGGCGCCGGCCTGGACTGGAAGACCTCGCTCCAGGAGCTGACCGCGACCGAGGGTCTCGGAGTCCCCGAGTACCTGGTCACGGAGACCGGCCCCGACCACGAGAAGACCTTCACTGCTGCCGCCCGCGTCGGAGGCGTCTCGTACGGCACCGGCACCGGCCGCAGCAAGAAGGAGGCCGAGCAGCAGGCCGCGGAGTCCGCCTGGCGGGCCATCCGCGCCGCCGCGGACGAGCGGGCCAAGGCCGCGGCCATGGCGGCCGCGACCGCCGCCGACGCCGCTCCGGCCACGGAGGGCAGCGCGACCGACACCTCGTCGGCGACCGCCTGACCCACCCGACCGAACGCCTGCCCCGCCTTTCCGGGGCGGGCGCTCGTTCCTTCCCCTCTCCTCAGCCACCACGGGGGTCCCCATGCCCGAGCTGCCCGAGGTCGAGGTCGTCCGGCGCGGCCTGGAACGGTGGGTCGCCCACCGGACCGTCGCCGGCGCCGAGGTGCTGCACCCGCGCGCCGTACGCCGCCACACCGCGGGGCCCGACGACTTCGCGCACCGGCTGGAGGGCCACCGGATCGGCGTCCCCAGCCGGCGCGGCAAATACCTGTGGCTCCCCCTGGAGGACAGCGGCCAGGCCGTCCTCGCCCACCTCGGCATGAGCGGTCAGCTGCTCGTCCAGCCGCACGAGGCGCCCGACGAGAAGCACCTGCGCGTCCGTGTCCGGTTCACCGACGGGCTGGGCACCGAACTCCGCTTCGTCGACCAGCGCACCTTCGGCGGCCTGTCCCTGCACGACACCGGTCCCGGTGGCCTGCCCGACGTCATCGCGCACATCGCCCGCGACCCCCTCGATCCGCTGTTCGACGAGGAGGCCTTCCACCAGGCGCTGCGCCGCAAGCGCACCACCATCAAACGGGCCCTGCTCGACCAGTCGCTGATCAGCGGTGTCGGCAACATCTACGCGGACGAGGCACTGTGGCGGGCCCGCCTGCACTACGACCGCCCGACCTCCACCTTCACCCGCCCCCGCAGCCGGGAGCTGCTGGGCCACGTCCGGGACGTCATGAACGCGGCCCTCGCGGTCGGCGGCACCAGCTTCGACAGCCTCTACGTCAACGTCAACGGCGAGTCCGGCTACTTCGACCGCTCCCTGGATGCGTACGGCCGTGAAGGACAGCCCTGCAAGCGGTGCGGCACGCCGATGCGCCGCCGGCCCTGGATGAACCGCTCCAGCTACTACTGCCCGCGCTGCCAGCGCCCGCCGCGCATCTCGGCGTGAGGAGGCGGGTCAGCGGGAGGCGCGTGCCGAGTCGTACCGCTCCCGAGCGGCCAGGACGTCGTCCATACGGCCCTCCACGAAGTGGATGAGGCTCATCAGGCGCTCGGTGACCGCACGGCCGAGGGGGGTCAGTTCGTAGTCGACCCGGGGCGGGTTGGTCGGCTGCGCCTCGCGGTGCACCAGGCCGTCACGCTCCAGCGCGTGCAGCGTCTGGGACAGCATCTTCTCGCTCACCCCGTCGACCCGGCGGCGCAGCTCGTTGAACCGGAACGAACCCTCGTGCAGCGCCCCGAGCGTGAGCGCCCCCCAGCGCCCCGTGACGTGCTCCAGCGTCCCGCGCGACGGACACGCCCTGGAGAACACGTTGTACGGCAGCTCCTGCTCGGCGGCGGAGCACTCCTCGACCGTGGTCATACGGTCCAGCTTAGGCGATGACAGCGCAAACCGAGGGTGAGCGCTTACCGGCAGTCAGCGGGTTCAGTACCCGAAGAAGTGAAGGGCCAGGGGCTCTGATCTGCGGCCGTGCAATCGATCAACGCTGCGACCTGCGACTTAGCTGTCGGTGGTTGTCAGCGTTGGTCGTCGCTGAGCGCCCTCGCACGGCCCAGAGGCGGCCCGAGCTTCGCGTGTCGCCTCCTCTGGGAAACGAGGTTGCCGACCTATCTCTTCATATGTAGAGTTAGGCGCATGAGGAAGTTGTCCCGAGTTACACCGGCGACGCTCGATGTGCTCGGCGTGCTCGTCTCCTGCGAGGAGGACCTTCATGGGTTCGCCTTGGCCAAAGAGGCGGAGCGCCCGACCGGGAGCGTCTACGTGATTCTGTCGCGCCTGGAGGAGGCGGGCTGGGTCGAGAGTTATTGGGAAACTGAAAATACGGAGAATCTCGGTAAGCCGCGGCGGCGCTTCTATCATCTGAGCTCTGACGGTCTTAGCGCAGCGCGTCTTCTGCTCGCCGAGCGGCGTCAGCAGGAATCGGCCAAGGATCGCACCTCGCGTTTCCCCATTCCGGGCCTGGGTCGGATTCTGGGGGTGGAGCGGTGAGTTCCTTTTGGGTGATCGTCTCCGTGGTTGTGGTCCCTGTGTTGCTCGCTGAGTTTAGTGAAGTCGCTCCGTGGTTGGCCCGTAAGGCGTTGCGAGGCGGCGCCAGGTTTATCGGTGATGCCGCCCTGGCTGAGCGCTACGCCGAAGAATGGGTTGCCGCGCTCGAGGACACCCCTGGTAAGGTGACCAAGCTGGTCAAGGCCATGGGTGTCGTTGTTGGGGCGGTTCCTGCTCTCCACTGGAACACTCGCGGCTATGCCTACCGGTGGCAGATCGTACGTTTGGTCGATGCCACTCTTTCCATAGTGGCTCCCTCCCTTGCCCGCCGCTGGCGTCTGAAGCGCCGGATGACCTTTACGTTCCATCCGGTGGGCTCGGAAGGTCAGGAATTCAGCATCAATCTGGGCGACCTCATGAGGGCTTTGGAGGAGGCTGAGGGGATCCGTGGAATCCTTCCCAGGAGCGTTGCTGTGAGGGAAGGCGTGACGGTGGATTTCCAGCGTAAGCGAATTTACTTGGGTGTCTATGAGCGCAACTAGTTGGCCGAATTGAGAGAACCCGTCACTGCTCATATGTGGTGGCGGGTTTTCCTGTTGGTTGTGAGAGTGGGCCATCGCGCCCTTTGTGGTGCCCACGCGGTCGGCGTAGCGACTTTGGCCGGGAGCTGCTTTGGTGCGAGTGATCATGGCCCCGTAAGCTTCCGGCGCGTCGGGCAGTCTGTGGACCTGCCCGGTAAAGCACGACGTTGGGGCCATGATCTTCGAGGCTCGCGCCAAAGTGGCTGGCTAAAGTCGTGGAGCCGACCGCCCCAGCCACGACGTGTTCTGACCTCATGCCCTGTGTGCCTGCCTCATGGGCGGGAGCGGGCGGCCGGCGGTGCCGAGCGGGGCGGAGACATGAGCGCGGGCGCCGCCGGCCGCCCGCGCCCGCCCGGAGGAGCGAAGCGACGACGGGTGCTTGATGAGGTAGAGAAACCTGTAACGGCCTAGCTGGCGCGGCTCAGTGCGGTCAGGTGATCGAGGTAATCCCGGCCAGCCGGTTCGGCCGCGAAGTCTCGATTGACGATGGCCGCAAGCTCGCGGCTGACCATGAGCAGGGACGGCAGAGACTGCCGGTCGCCCCGCAAGGCCCACTCGCCGTAGTTCACGGCCTGGTCCAAATCGCCCTGGCGAGCCGCGACGACACCAAGCGTGATCCTGGCCTCCGCCATCCGCATCGGCGATCGCTCGGAGCCGTCGAAATCAGTGCCTGCGCGGATCACCTCATGGGCGAGGTTCTCCGCGAAGCGGTCTTCACCGAGTAGCCGGTAGCAGTCCATGGCGTAGAAGTCGAACTTCGCCGGGTCCACTACGAAGTGGTGATCGAGGTTCTCGGGGTACGGCATCCCTTCGAGGAGCTTCCGGCCTCGGTCCAGTGCCACCTCTGTCTGTCGGCGGTCCCCCAGCCGCGCCCACCCCTTCGCCTCCTGGGCGGCGAGCTGTACAGCTACGCCATGAGTGGGAGCGGCCTCCGTACCGGCCTGCGAGGCAGCGAGGATTCCGCGGTAGTCGCCCGTGGTCAGCGCGAACCAAGCCCGCATCTCGTGTGCCCAACCGGCGATCTCTGTGTTGCCTGCCTCATGGGCTAAAGACAGTGCCGCCTTCCGGGTGCTCTCGGCTGCGGCCCGGTCGCCCATGTCGTACTCGACGCAGCCGATCAGAAGCGCGAGCCATCCGGACAGGGTGAGGATCTCGCGGTGCTGTGCGAGCGTGAGCCGCTGGGACTGGAGTCCCGCGACCCGCTTGAGCCACTGCCTGCCCTCGGCGGCCAGCTGGGCACCCGGCAGATACGGGTACTCGGAGCACAGCCGATCCGTCGTGATCCGGAGAGCCTCCAACGTGGCGTTGTCGACGTCGGACGCCTGCAACCTGCTGATGATGTCGAGCGTCTCCATGCCGCTGACAGCGACGATCTCGGCGTCCCCGTCTCGCCGCCCGGCTGCGGGAAAGATCGCGTGAGTGACGGTTCCGAAAGTGGCGGCGATGATCGGCTTGTAGAAGTCGCTCGGCATGACCTCTCCGGACTCCCAGCGCTTCCACTGCCGGACCATGCTGGAGCCCTCAGGCAGAGGCTTCGGCGCGTGTGCTCGGAGCGCGGCCACCACTTCCGCCTGCGACCACTGCCTGGCTTCACGCTCGGCGGCAAGCCGTCGCGCCCATGCGGGCCGTTCGTC
Organism: Streptomyces glaucescens; assembly: GCF_000761215.1. GTDB lineage: Bacteria > Actinomycetota > Actinomycetes > Streptomycetales > Streptomycetaceae > Streptomyces > Streptomyces glaucescens_B. The sequence goes on from NZ_CP009438.1 coordinate 5,454,674, forward strand.
ACTCATGTGCTGCCCTCCCATCGGCTGCTTGCCTTGAGTCTGGCATTCAAAGAGCTGGTGACACGGGGGGTGACAGGGGGTTGGCACCGAAGTTGTCCCCCGGTGACACCACGCCTGTCCCTAGTGCGTCCATGACATGTCCCACATGGTGGATCACCAGTCAGGCACTGCTCGGGAACTGAGCGCGCTTCTCCAACTCGGCGACTCGGGCAGCAAGTTGCTGAATCTCGGAGCGGATGGCATTGATCTCATCTCGGTTAATCGGCCCGCCGGCGTCCTGCCCGGCTTCGCCTGCCCTCGGCGGGGACTGCACGAAGTACCCCCGATTCGGAACCGAGACGATCACGCCCTCGTCTGCCAGCACCTTCAGCGCGCTGCCTGCCGTCACCGTGGTCACCTTGAAGCGGTCGGCAAGCTCGCGCAGGGAGGCGAGCCGATGCCCAGCCGGTAGCGCCGCGATCTCCTCACGCAAGGTGTCGGCGATCTGCACTTTCTTCGGCCTGGGGTCGTGGGCTTCAACCGTCATGCGCCGAGGGTACCGAGATTGGCGACTTAGCACACGCTATGCCGCACTACCTCTTGTGATCTAGTCTGCTCTATAGCAAGCTATGTCGCACGCCATGTGGCGCTAACCCGGAGGGCGACGCACCTACCGCCAAGCATGCCGCCGCCCTCCTTCGTCCCTCGAAGGGAGCTTCCATCATGCCTGCGACGATCGTTGAGCACACGTCGTCCGTGGACCCGGCATCGCGGCCGTCTGGCCCCTTGACCTCGTTAGCCTCCGTGGCGCACCTCTCGCCTTCGGACCTGTCGAACATGGAGCGGGCGGTCGCGCTGTACGCCTCGGACATGCCGGTCGGCTTCATGATGCGACGGGGGACCGAGGCGACGGTGGCAGCCTGGATCATCCAGGGCGTTGTCCGGCTCGGCCTTGCTGAGGTGCAGCACTCGGCTGCCTGCGCCTACGGCTACCGGCTGCTGTGGCTGGCCGATCTGACCACGCCGGAGCAGGACCGGGCGCACCGCCGCCGGTTCTCCAACGCCCGGCGCTGGGACCGGGCCGAACGGCTCGCGTCCTGCTTCACCGCGTGGGCGGGCTACCCCATGACCCGGGAAGCTCTGGACCGGGGTGGCCGCACGGAGGTGGAGGGTGCCTGCCGCTGCGGGGGGACCGGCTGGCTGGGTGAGTCGTACGACCCGGACGACCCGACCATGCTCGTGGAGCGCAACTGCCCCGGCCACAACCCCGAAGGTCTGCGCCTGCCGCGCTGGGAGGTGGGTGCGTGACGGTCTTCCCCGTCGCCCCGGAGGCCGTGGCTGGCGCTGCGGCCTCTTTGGGCACCGACCCGATCACCCTGGCCGACCTGCTCCGGGTGGCGAACACGCCCGGCTTCGAGCGCTGGCAGGAACAGGTACGCCGTACCGGCGGCTGCTCCAACCCGATCCGCCTCATGGGCCAGACCGTCACCCGCGACGCCAAGACCGGTGATGTCCTGTACTCCTACAGCACCGAGCACGAGCCGGGCGGCATGCTCCGGGTCGCCTGCGGCAACCGGCGAGCCTCCCGCTGCCCGGCCTGCGCCTGGACCTACGCCGGGGACACCTATCACCTGATCCGCGCCGGGATCACCGGGGATGAACGCAAGGACGTTCCCGCCACCGTGCGGGATCACCCCCGCGTCTTCGCGACCCTCACCGCCCCCTCCTTCGGCCCCGTGCACAACCGGCCCGACTCCGGCCGCTGCCGCTGCGGCACCCCACACGCGGAAGACGATCCGGTGCTTGGCACTGCCCTGGACCCGGAGCGGTACGACTATGCCGGGGCGGTGCTGTGGAACAACTTCGCCGGGGACCTGTGGCGCCGCTTCACGATCTACCTGCGTCGCGAGATTGCTGCACGCGCGGGCCTGTCCCAGACCGCGATGCGGGAGGTGTGCCGGGTCTCCTTCGGCAAGGTCGCCGAGTTCCAGAAACGCGGCTCCGTCCACTTCCACGCCGTGGTGCGCCTCGACGGCCCGACCGGCCCCGACTCCCCGCCCCCGGCCTGGGCGACGGTCGGCCTCCTGGACGACGCGATCCGTGCCGCTGCCGCCCGGGTCGCCGTGCCGGTGCCTTCCGCCGGCGCTTTCGCCGCACGCGAGCTGCGGTGGGGATCCCAGGTCGACGTACAACCCATCGGTGCCCTCGGACACGAAGAACTGACCGAACAGGCCGTCGCCTCCTACGTCGCCAAGTACGCCACCAAAGCGGCCGAGACAACGGGCACCGTGGACCGCCGGATCGGGGAGCTGTCCGAGCTGGACAAGTCGCCGGTGCCCGAGCACACCCGGCGCCTGATCGAAGCCTGCTGGACCCTCGACGCTGCCTACCCGGATCGGCTGCTGGCCCGCTGGGCTCACATGCTCGGCTTCCGCGGCCACTTCTCGACCAAGTCCCGCCGCTACTCCACCACGCTCAGTGCGCTGCGCCAGGTTCGCGCCGACTACCGCGCCCGGCAGGAACGCCGCGAACGCGGACTCTCCGAGGACCTCGACGACACGGAGGGCTCCACGCTCGTCCTCGCCCACTGGACCTACGCCGGACAGGGCCACACGCCTGGCGAGTCTTGGCTCGCCGCCTCGATCGCAAAGGAGATCCGACTGAACCGAGAGACAGCACGCGAAGCCCTCGCAGACATGCCCGACCCGGACGACTGGGAGGTATGTGCATGAGGCGTCCCTTGCCTCCTCGCTACATGACCCCAATAGACGTGGCAGACCTGCTCGGTGTCCCGGTCGAGACCGTTTACCAGTGGCGGCGAAAAGGCACCGGTCCCCGCGGGTTCCGCGTTGGTCGGCATCTGCGCTTCGACCCGGAAGACGTGCGTGTCTGGGTTGAGTCCCTGATGGAAGGGGCCGCCTGATGGCCGGACACATCCAAGATCGCTGGTATAAGACCGAGACGGGACCGGACGGCAAGCCTGTCAAGGTCAAGACCGACCGGCACGGCGTCGGCCTCCGCTACCGTGCGCGGTACATCGGTCCGGACGGCTCCGAGAAGTCCAAGAGCTTCCCGGACAAACAGAAGCGCAAGGCGGAACAGTGGCTTGCCAACATCGAGGCGGACATGTCGCGTGGCGACTACGTCAGCCCGGACGCTGGCAAGGTCACGTTCGAGCAGTACGCCACCGAGTGGATGACAACACAGATCACGGACCCGCTGACGCGGGAGTCCGTCGAGAGCCGGTTGCGGCTTCACGCGATCCCCTACCTCGGCACGCGGCCCATGGGCTCCTTCACTCCGTCCCATCTCCGCCTGTGGCTGCGCACCCTGGAGGACAGGGGACTGTCGGCTGGATACCGCGAGGGATCTTTGCGCACGTCTCCACGGTCTTCACGGCGGCCGTGGAGGACCGGACCATCCGCGCGAACCCGTGCAGCGCTCGGTCCGTGCGGGCTCCTCGGCTGGAGCCCCGCAAGGTCAAGCCCTGGCCAGCCGAGCGCGTCAAGGCAGTTCGGTCGGCTTTACCGGAGAGCTATCAGGCTCTCGTGAATGTCGCCGCCGGATGCGGCCTGCGACAAGGGGAGGTCTTCGGCCTGGCCGTGGAAGACGTGGACTTCCTCGGGGAAGTGGTGCATGTCGTACGGCAAGTCAAGCTGCTGCAACGGCATCGGCCGGTGTTCGCACCGCCCAAGGGCGGCAGGGAACGTGACGTGCCACTGCCCGGGTCGGTGGCCTTCGCGTTGGCTGCGCACTTGAAGCGTCATCCGGCCGTGGAAGTCACCTTGCCGTGGAAGACGCTCGATGGACCGCACGTCACGGCGTCGCTGCTCTTCACCGGCTCCATGGGCCTGGCCCTCGATCGGAACCGCTTCAATGACCGCGTCTGGCGGCCGGCGCTTCGGGCTGCGGGCGTGGAGACCGGGCGAGACAACGGCATGCATGCGCTGAGGCACTTCTATGCCTCGGTGCTCCTGGACGCCGGGGAGAGCATCAAGGCCCTTAGCGAATACCTGGGCCACCATGACCCCGGCTTCACGCTGCGGACGTACACCCACCTGATGCCGTCCAGTGAGACCCGCACCCGGGCCGCCGTGGATCGCGTCTTCCAGGGTGGTGAACCCACGGAAGACGGCCCGGAGACGGCCCAGGGGCGGTATTAGCGCTCTGACCTGCGCTTATCTCAGTACCCGAAGTCCTGGGTCCACCACGGGCCGCCCGGGCCGAAGTGGACTCCGACGCCCAGGGTGGTGAACTCGCAGTTCAGGATGTTGGCGCGGTGACCGGGGCTGTCCATCCAGGCCGCCATGACGGTCGCCGCGTCGGCCTGGCCGCGGGCTATGTTCTCGCCGCCCAGGTTGCTTATGCCGGCCTTCTCGGCCCGGTCCCAGGGGGTCGCCCCGTCGGGGTCGGTGTGGTCGAAGAAGCCGCGCGCCGCCATGTCCTCGCTGAAGTCGCGGGCCAGCTTCGCCAGCGCGCTGTTCGCGGCGACCGGGCGGCAGCCGGCCCGCGCCCGCTCCTCGTTGACCAGCTGCAGCACCTCCGCCTCGACGGCGGCCGCCTCCGAGACGGTCACCGGGGCGGTGGTCCGCGGCGGCTCGGCGGTCGCCGTGCGCGACGGGGTGGGGGTGGGCTCGGGCTGCCGCTCGGAGGGCGTGGCCGACGGCTTCCGTGAGGGTACGGCGGAGGGCTTCTCCGTGGTGGGCGACGCCGAGGGGGTGGAAGGGGCGGCCGACGGGGAGGTGGGGCGGGTGGCGCTCCGGCCGGGTGCGGTGCCGTCGCCGGTCTCGGTCTCGGCGCTGCCGGAGGTGCCGCCCAGCGGGCCCTCGGTGGTGCCGCCGGCGCCGTCGGTCGCCTGCACCTGGTTGCCGCTGCCGCCGCCGAGCGTGTAGTCGCCTCCGCCGGGCAGCACACCGGCGGCCACGGCGACCGCGCCGATGGCGACCGCGGCGGACACGCCGAGCAGCCCGGTGCGCACCGGCGTCACGGCCTTCTTCCTGCGGCGGTGCGAGCGCCCGCGCGGGGCCTCGCCGCTCGCGGGAGAGGCGCCGGTGGCGGGGAGGACCACCGTGTCGGCGGGGGAGTCCTGGCCGGCCGCCGGGTCGTCGTCGGTGGCGAAGAGGTAGGCCTCGCTGCGGGCCCGCACCTCGGCGTAGGCCTCCGGGTTGAGGTAGGGCGCGATGCCCGGTTCGGGGTGGCGGTGGCCCGGCGTGTGCCCCTGGTCCGCGCTCCCGCCGGCGCTGCGGCCCGGCGTGACCCCCGTGGCGCGGCCCGTGGCGGCGCGGCCGGCGGCGGAGCGTCGGTGGCGTCCCATGTACTGGCCTTCCTCGTCCCTGGTGCTGTCCTCGCGGCCGACTCGTTCAACGGTCGACCAAAGTCACCCGATCGGGTGGCTTTCATATGAGATGCGTTTGGGGCTGGACGGTACCGCATGGCGCCGGGGGAGGAAGTGTCCCAAGAGACATCGCCTGGTTAGGTTGCACCCATGAGCGAGGATGTACGGCTGGTCGCCTGGGTGCGTGGACACGTGCAAGGCGTGGGTTTTCGCTGGTTCACGCGGGCCAAGGCGCTGGAGATCGGCGGTCTGAGTGGTTTTGCTCTCAATTTGGCCGACGGCCGCGTCCAGGTGGTCGCGGAAGGGCCGCGCGAGGGCTGCCAGGGCCTCCTGGAGTGGCTCCAGGGTGACGACACGCCCGGGCGCGTGGACGGTGTCACCGAGATCTGGGACACACCCCGCGGCGGCTACGACGGCTTCGCGATCCGCTGACCCCGGTCCGCCCGGCCGCCCCGTCCGGGCGGCGGGACATGCCACCGGCACCTACCCGGCGGGAAAAGGCGCAGGTGATTGCCCGGACCCCTTGCCGTGGCGGACTCATCGGTGAATGATGATCGCCACGCCCCGAGGCCCCGGGGGAATCGCAGCGCCGCCGTTTTGAAGCCGCGCGCACCCGGGTAGCCCCTCAATACGGGGCGTGATCGTGTTGACCGTCAAACTTTTTGGTGAGACGCTGAAAGCACCCCGCGCACCTAGCTGTTTGGCATGGATGAACGGCAGCAAGAACTCCATAGTGCCAAGCACCGCGGTGCGAATCCCTCACGACCCACACCGCATCGGTCGGTCACTCATTGTGGAGGACCATCCATCATGGCAAAGGCGCTTCTCGGTTACGTCGGTGGCTCCGACCCTCGACTCCTCGCCGAGATGCGACGGCTCCAGCAGCGCGTCCAGGACCTGGAAACCGAACTCGTACGGATCCAGGCGGAGAACGAGGCGCTGACGGCTGCCGCTTCTCACGACGACAGGATCATGGAGCGCGTCGACGCACACCAGGCGGAGCCTGCGCTCACCTGATCACTGCATCGCACAACGACACGCAGTGGTTGGGCTGCCCGTATCAACCGCTCTGTTGTCAGAAGTTGCAAGGGACGCTTCGGCGTCCCTTCTTTCTTGCCCCCGCACCCTTTCACCGTCTTTAACGTTTGGTCTGCCCTGCGCGTTCACTCGCGAAACCGCGCGTTCACGCAGTGGGACAAACCGCGGAAGGTAAAGTCCAGCGGCGTGCACCTCAAGGCCCTGACCCTCCGTGGCTTCAAGTCGTTCGCCTCGGCCACCACGCTCCGCTTCGAGCCGGGCATCACCTGCGTCGTCGGCCCGAACGGCTCGGGCAAGTCCAACGTCGTCGACGCGCTCAGCTGGGTCATGGGCGAGCAGGGAGCCAAGTCGCTGCGCGGCGGCAAGATGGAGGACGTCATCTTCGCCGGCACCACCGGCCGCCCGCCGCTGGGCCGCGCCGAGGTGTCCCTGACCATCGACAACTCCGACGGCGCCCTGCCCATCGAGTACGCCGAGGTCACCATCACGCGGATCATGTTCCGCAACGGCGGCAGCGAGTACCAGATCAACGGCGACACCTGCCGCCTCCTCGACATCCAGGAACTCCTCTCCGACTCCGGTATCGGCCGCGAGATGCACGTCATCGTCGGCCAGGGCCAGCTCGACTCCGTGCTGCACGCCGATCCCATGGGACGGCGCGCCTTCATCGAGGAGGCCGCGGGCGTCCTCAAGCACCGCAAGCGCAAGGAGAAGGCGCTGCGCAAGCTGGACGCGATGCAGGCGAACCTCGCGCGCGTGCAGGACCTCACCGACGAGCTGCGCCGCCAGCTCAAGCCGCTCGGCCGCCAGGCCGCGGTCGCCCGGCGGGCCGCCGTCATCCAGGCCGATCTGCGCGACGCCCGGCTGCGCCTGCTCGCCGACGACCTCGTACGGCTCCGCGAAGCCCTCCAGGCCGAGATCGCCGACGAGGCCGCGCTGAAGGAGCGCAAGGAGGCCGCCGAGCGAGAGCTGCGGGCGGCGCTGCAGCGGGAGGCGCAGCTGGAGGACGAGGTCCGCCGGCTCACCCCGCGCCTCCAGCGCGCCCAGCAGACCTGGTACGAGCTGTCGCAGCTCGCCGAGCGGGTGCGCGGCACGCTCTCGCTGGCCGAGGCACGGGTGAAGAGCGCCGCCTCCGCGCCGGTGGACGAGCGGCGCGGCCGTGACCCCGAGGACCTGGAGCGCGAGGCCGCCCGGGTCCGCGAACAGGAGGCCGAGCTGGAAGCGGCCCTGGAGGCGGCGCGGCGGGCCCTGGAGGACACCGTCGAGCACCGCGCCGAACTGGAGCGCGAGCTGGCCGCCGAGGAACGCCGCCTGAAGGACGCCGCGCGGGCCATCGCCGACCGGCGGGAAGGGCTCGCCCGGCTGAGCGGTCAGGTCGGCGCCGCCCGCTCGCGGGCCGCCGCCGCGCAGGCCGAGATCGACCGGCTGGCCGCCGCGCGTGACGAGGCGCGGGAGCGGGCCGTGGCCGCGCAGGAGGAGTACGAGGCGCTGAAGGCCGAGGTCGACGGGCTGGACGCGGGTGACGCGGAGCTGGCCGAGCGGCACGAGGCGGCCAGGCGGCGGCTCGCCGAGGCGGAGGCGGCGCTGACCGCCGCCCGCGAGGCGGTGAGCGCCGCGGAACGCGAGCGGGCCGCGACCCGGGCCCGGCACGAGGCCCTGGCCCTGGGCCTGCGCCGCAAGGACGGCACCGGCGCGCTGCTCGCCGCGCAGGATCGTCTCAGCGGCCTGCTGGGCCCGGCCGCCGAACTGCTCACGGTCACCCCGGGCCACGAGATTCCCCTCGCCGCGGCCTTCGGCGCCGCGGCCGACGCCCTCGCGGTGACCACCCCGGCCGCGGCCGCCGAGGCGATCCGCCTCCTGCGCAAGCAGGACGCGGGCCGCGCGACCCTCCTCCTCGCCGAGGCCCCGGAGCCCGCCCCCGGCCACCCGGCACCCGGCAAGGCCGGCCCGGAGCCGGACCCTCACGGGGGCGCGGCGAACGGTGCTTCCGGCTTCGACGCGCTCGCCGCCGCCGACGTACACGGCGACCCCTTCCCCGGAGCCGGCACCCGCGCGGACCACACCCTCACGGACCACATCCGCGTGGAGCACACCCCCGCGGACCGCTTCGTCCGCGGCCCCGCCGAGCTGCTCCCGGCCGTCCGGCGTCTCCTGCGCGGCATCGTCGTCGTGGAGACGCTGGAGGACGCCGAGGCGCTGGTCTACGCGTGCCCCGGCCTGACGGCGGTGACCCGGGAGGGGGACCTCCTGGGGTCGCACTTCGCGCAGGGCGGCTCCGCCGGGGCGCCCAGCCTGCTGGAGGTGCAGGCCTCCGTGGACGAGGCCGCGGCCGAGCTGGCGCGGCTGGAGGTGCGGTGCGCCGAACTGACCGAGGCGCAGCGGCTCGCCGCCGGCCGCCGTTCCGGGGCCGCCGCGCTCGTGGAGGAGCTGGGGGAGCGGCGGCGGGCCGCCGACCGGGAGAAGTCGGCGGTGGCCCAGCAGCTCGGCCGGCTCGCCGGACAGGCCAGGGGCGCCGCGGGTGAGGCCGAGCGCGCCTCCGCCGCCGCCGCGCGGGCGCAGGAGGCGCTGGACAGGGCGCTCCAGGAGGTCGAGGAGCTGGCCGAACGGCTCGCCGTGGCGGAGGAGATGCCGGTCGAGGAGGAGCCGGACACCTCGGCCCGCGACCGGCTCGCCGCCGACGGCGCCAACGCGCGGCAGACCGAGATGGAGGCCCGCCTCCAGGTCCGTACGCACGAGGAGCGGGTCAAGGGGCTGGCCGGACGCGCCGACTCGCTCGACCGTGCCGCGCGGGCGGAACGCGAGGCACGCGCGCGTGCCGAGCAGCGGCGGGCCCGGCTGCGTCACGAGGCGGCCGTCGCCGAGGCCGTGGCCTCGGGTGCCCGGCAGCTGCTCGCGCACGTCGAGGTCTCGCTGGCCCGCGCGGAGCGGGAGCGGTCGGCCGCGGAGGCGGCGAAGGCCCGGCGCGAGCAGGAGCTGGCCGCCGCCCGCACCCGGGGCCGTGATCTGAAGGCGGAGCTGGACAAGCTGACCGACTCCGTGCACCGGGGCGAGGTGCTGGGCGCGGAGAAGCGGCTGCGGATCGAGCAGCTGGAGACCAGGGCGCTGGAGGAGCTGGGCGTGGAGCCCGCCGGGCTCGTGGACGAGTACGGCCCCCATCAGCTCGTACCGCCGTCGCCGCCCGCCGAGGGCGAGGAGCTGCCGGACGACCCCGGGCATCCGCGCAACCGGCCGCGGCCGTTCGTGCGGGCGGAGCAGGAGAAGCGGCTGAAGGCGGCCGAGCGGGCGTACCAGCAGCTCGGCAAGGTGAATCCGCTGGCGCTGGAGGAGTTCGCGGCGCTGGAGGAGCGGCACAAGTTCCTCAGCGAGCAGCTGGAGGACCTGAAGAAGACCCGCGCGGACCTGCTCCAGGTCGTCAAGGAGGTCGACGAGCGGGTCGAGCAGGTGTTCACCGAGGCCTACCGGGACACGGCGCGGGAGTTCGAGGGCGTGTTCGCCCGGCTCTTCCCGGGCGGCGAGGGCCGGCTCGTGCTGACGGATCCCGGCAACATGCTCACCACCGGTGTGGACGTGGAGGCGCGTCCGCCGGGCAAGAAGGTGAAGCGGCTGAGCCTGCTGTCCGGCGGGGAGCGGTCGCTGACCGCCGTCGCCCTGCTGGTGTCGATCTTCAAGGCGCGGCCCAGTCCGTTCTATGTGATGGACGAGGTGGAGGCCGCGCTGGACGACACGAACCTCCAGCGGCTGATCCGGATCATGCAGGAGTTGCAGGAGACCTCGCAGCTCATCGTCATCACGCACCAGAAGCGGACCATGGAGGTCGCCGACGCGCTGTACGGCGTCTCGATGCAGGGCGACGGTGTGTCGAAGGTCATCAGCCAGCGGCTGCGTTGATCGTCCGTTTCGGGGCACCGGCTCTCCACCGGTCATGACCTGCCTCTCCGAAGATCACTTCAAGAATTGAACACACGCTGTTCTGTCATGGCTGAAAACTCACAGGTCTTGGCCTATTGACTTCGAAACATGAAGGCATAGTCTCTGCAACGTTGCTTTTACCTTCAGGTGTGAGCGGCGTGAACGCCGTACCCCTGGAAGGGCTACGCCCCCAGCCGGCAGCGTTGCCGGCGGCCCGAGGAGTTACCCAGTGACCAGCACAGCGCAGGCATCCCAGTCAGGAGCCAAGTCGGCGCACCCCGAACATCTCGGGCACGTCGTCTTCATCACCGCGGCAGCCGCCATGGGCGGCTTCCTGTTCGGCTACGACAGCTCTGTCATCAACGGTGCGAACGGCGGCATCCAGGCTCGGTTCGACCTCAGCTCCGGCGCCACCGGAACCGTCGCCGCCTGCGCCCTGCTCGGCAGCGCCGTGGGCGCGGCCGTCGCGGGCCGGATCGCCGACCGGATCGGCCGTATCCGCGTCATGCAGATCGCCGCGGTCCTGTTCGCGGTGAGCGCGGTGGGCTCCGGCCTGCCGTTCGCCGCCTGGGACCTCGCCGCCTGGCGCGTCCTCGGCGGCATAGCCATCGGCATGGCCTCGGTGATCGGCCCGGCCTACATCGCCGAGGTCGCCCCGCCCGCCTACCGGGGCAGGCTCGCCTCGTTCCAGCAGGCGGCCATCGTCATCGGCATCGCCGTCTCCCAGCTCGTCAACTGGGCCATCCTGAACCTGGCCGACGGTGAGGAGCGCGGGCGGGTCGCGGGCCTGGAGGCCTGGCAGTGGATGCTCGGCGTGATGCTGGTGCCGGCCGTCATCTACGGTCTGCTCTCCTTCGCCATCCCCGAGTCGCCGCGCTACCTGATCAGCGTGGGCCGCACCGACGACGCCAAGAAGGTGCTCGGCGACGTCGAGGGCGACATCGACCTCGACGCCCGTGTCGCCGAGATCGACGAGGCGATGCGCAGCGACCACAAGTCGACCTTCCGGGACCTGATGGGCGGCCGCTTCGGCCTGCTGCCGATCGTCTGGATCGGCATCGGCCTCTCGGTCTTCCAGCAGCTGGTCGGCATCAACGTTATCTTCTACTACTCGAACCTGCTGTGGCAGTCGGTCGGCGTCGACCCGTCGAGCTCGTTCTTCTACTCGTTCGAGACCTCGATCATCAACATCATCGGCACCGTGATCGCGATGATCTTCGTCGACCGCCTCGGCCGCAAGCCGCTCGCGCTCATCGGCTCGGTCGGCATGGGCGTCTCGCTCGCCGCGGCCGCCTGGTCCTTCTCCTTCCAGAACGGCAACGACCCGCTGCCCACCGCGCAGGGTTACGTCGCGCTGATCGCCGCCAACGCGTTCGTGCTGTTCTTCGCCCTGTCCTGGGGTGTGGTCGTCTGGGTCATGCTCGGTGAGGTCTTCCCGAACAAGATCCGCGCCGCCGCGCTCGGCGTCGCCGCCTCGGCCCAGTGGATCGCCAACTGGGCGATCACCATTACCTTCCCGGACCTCGCGGAGTGGAACCTGTCGCTCACCTACGTCATGTACGCGGTGTTCGCCTTCCTCTCCATCCCGTTCATCCTCAAGTTCGTGCCCGAGACCAAGGGCAAGAAGCTGGAGGAGATGGGCTGAGCCTCGCCCGAGGCTCCCTCGGCTCGAGGAGAGGGCCAAGTCCCCGCTGCCCGCTCCTCGACACCCGTGAGACGTACTGCCCCGGCTCGGTCACCGAGCCGGGGCAGTACGTCTTACCGGGGAGTACGTCCAGGGGCAGTGCGGGGACGGGCGCTTATACGCCGGCCGGCTGGGGCTCCTCGGCCGGGCCGGCCGGCCGCGCCACCGGAGCGGTCACGGCCGGCTTCGGCAGGGCCAGGTACAGCAGGCCCGACACCACGACCGTGGCGACCCAGCCGAGGCCGTACTCGCCGATCACGTTGTTGCCGGCGAGCGGGCCGGTGAACCAGTCCGACGTGGTGAAGAGCAGGCCCGCGACCAGACCGGCCGCCCAGGCGGTCACCGCGGCCGGGGAGAAGCCGCCCCGGTACCAGTAGGCGCTGGTGCGCGTGGTGTCCGCCATCGCCTCGCCGTCGTACTCCGTGCGTCGCAGCATGTCCGCGCCGAACACCCCGACCCACGCGGAGAACGCCACCGCCAGCAGGGACAGGAAGGCGATGAACGAGCCCATGAAGCTCGTCGCCACCAGCATCAGCACGCCGCCGAAGACCAGCGAGATCAGCGCGTTGACGGACACCGCCCAGTGCCGGGGCACCTTGATGCCGAGGGTCTGCGCGGTGAAGCCCGCCGAGTACATCGACATCGCGTTGATCAGCAGCATGCCGATCAGCGCGATCAGCAGGTACGGCACCGCGATCCAGGTCGGCAAAATCTCGCCGAGGAAGGAGACCGGGTCGGCGGCCGAGGCCAGGTCCGGCGTGGACACCGCCATCACCGCGCCCATGAGGACCATCGGCAGCACGACGACACCGGCGCCGCCGACCGCCGTGCCCACGATCGCCCTGGAGGACGCCGTGCGCGGCAGATAGCGGGTGAAGTCCGGCGCGGAGGGGATCCAGCTGACGCCGCCCGCCGCGATCATGCCGATACCGGTGATCACCGCGGCCGTGGAGCCGGCGGAGTGGTCCAGCACCTTCGACCAGTCCGTGTGCACCGCCAGGTAGCCCAGGACCAGCACCGAGAACGCGCCGAAGAGGTAGGTCGCGTACGTGTTGCACTTCTGCACGGCACCGATGCCGAGCCCGGAGATCGCGAACGTCGCGACCACGAACGCCAGCAGCATCACCATGTCCAGCACGCCGTTCGCGCCGATGCCGAACACGATGTCCAGGATGGTGAGCATGGCGTAGGCGCCGGTCACCGCGTTGATCGTCTCCCAGCCCCAGCGGGCCACCCAGATCAGCGAGCCGGGCAGCAGATTGCCGCGCTGCCCGAAGACGGCGCGGGAGAGCGCCATGCCCGGCGCCCCGCCCCGCTTGCCGGCGATGCCGATCAGCCCGACCAGGCCGTACGACACCAGGGGCGCGACGGCGGCGACGATCAGCGCCTGCCAGATGTTGAGCCGGTACGCGACGACCAGGCTCGCGCCCATGGTGAGCAGCAGCACGCTGATGTTGGCACCCACCCAGGTGGGGAACAGCTCGCGGGTTCTCGCGGTGCGCTCGTGGTCCGGTACCTGCTCGATGCCGCGGGTTTCGAGAGCGCCTTCGGTCTCGGCGGTCTTGCTCATGAAGAACGTGCCTAGCGGTGCGGGGATGGGGGGACGTCGGGACTCTACGCGCGTTGATGCGGTCGATGCCATTGTGCTTTGGCCTGACTCGCACCCACCGGTGCACTTTGTCCGTCGGAGGAAGCCACAAAAAGGGTTCGGCGGACCCCCATGGCCGATACTGGACGCGTTATGGACATCGTCATCCTTGCTGTAGTCATCGCCGTGGTCGTGCTCGGCGCGCTCGGCGGGCTCGTGGTCGGCAGCCGACGCAAGAAGCAGCTGCCCCCGCCGCCCCCCACGACGCCCGACCTCACCGCCCCTCCGGCCGAGCCGCACGTCGGCGACGAGGCCGAGACGCCGAAGGAGGAACCGCGCAGGACGATCGAGGAGGTGGACCTCCCGGGCGGCTCGGCCCCGACCGCCGTCGAGGAGCCTCCCGTCGTCGAGGAGCCCGTCGAGGCTCCCCCGATCGAGATCCCGGAGCCCACCGCGGGGCGCCTGGTGCGCCTGCGCGCCCGCCTCTCCCGCTCGCAGAACGCCCTCGGGAAGGGCCTGCTCACCCTGCTCTCCCGTGAGCACCTCGACGAGGACACCTGGGAGGAGGTCGAGGACACCCTGCTCACCGCCGACGTCGGCGTCCAGCCCACCCAGGAACTGGTCGAGCGGCTGCGCGAGCGGGTGAAGGTGCTCGGCACCCGCACCCCCCAGGAGCTGCGCGCCCTGCTGCGCGACGAGCTGCTCACCCTGGTCGGCACCGACTTCGACCGCACCGTGCGGACCGAGCCCGACGGCCGCAAGCCCGGCATCGTGATGGTCGTCGGTGTCAACGGCACCGGCAAGACCACCACCACCGGCAAGCTCGCCCGGGTCCTGGTCGCCGACGGCAACAGCGTCGTCCTGGGCGCCGCCGACACCTTCCGCGCCGCCGCCGCCGACCAGCTCCAGACCTGGGGCGAGCGCGTCGGCGCCCACACCGTGCGCGGTCCCGAGGGCGGCGACCCGGCCTCCGTCGCGTTCGACGCGGTGAAGGAGGGCAAGGAGATCGGCGCGGACGTGGTCCTCATCGACACCGCCGGCCGCCTCCACACCAAGACCGGCCTCATGGACGAGCTGGGCAAGGTCAAGCGCGTCGTCGAGAAGCACGCCCCGCTCGACGAGGTGCTGCTCGTCCTCGACGCCACCACCGGTCAGAACGGTCTGGTGCAGGCCCGGGTGTTCGCCGAGGTCGTCGACATCACCGGCATCGTGCTCACCAAGCTCGACGGGACCGCCAAGGGCGGCATCGTCGTCGCCGTCCAGCGCGAGCTGGGCGTCCCGGTCAAGCTCGTCGGCCTCGGCGAGGGCGCGGACGACCTCGCGCCGTTCGAACCGGAGGCGTTCGTGGACGCGCTGATCGGGGAGTGAGACCACGCCCGGAAACCCGGAGGCGCACCTCCGTGCATCCGTAGGTGCCACACGCGAGCGCCCGCCCCCTGGTGCAGGAGGGAGCGGGCGCTCCGTCGTAGGCGGGTGTCACGCCCGCCAGGCGCGTGACCGGTGTGCCACGTACGCCAGCGTGCCCAGCAGCAGCCGCGCCTCCGGGGGGCGGATCGCCGAGTCCAGCGCGGGGGAGCGCAGCCAGCGCACCGGGCCCAGGCCGCCGCGGTCGGAGGGCGGCGCCGTGATGTACGCACCCGGGCCGAGGCCGCGCAGGTCGAGCGCCGCGTCGTCCCAGCCCATGCGGTAGAGCAGCGCGGGGAGCTCGGCGGCGGCGCCGGGGGCGACGAAGAACTGGGCGCGGCCGTCCGGGGTGGCGGTCACCGGGCCGAGCGGAAGGCCCATGCGCTCCAGCCGGACCAGGGCGTGCCACCCGGCCGGCTCGGCCACCTCGATCACGTCGAAGGCCCGGCCGACCGGCAGCATCACCGCCGCGCCCGGGAACTCCGCCCACGCGCCGGTCACCTGGTCCAGCGTCGCGCCGGCCGGCACCCGGGGGGCGAAGTGCAGCGGATGGGCGCCCGGCGCGCGGCAGTCGGGGCGGCCGCAGGAGCACAGACCCGCGGCGGCCCGCGCACCCGGTACGACGTCCCACCCCCACAGCCCCGTGTACTCGGCCACGGCGGTGCACTCCGAGGCGCGACCGCGGCGGCGCCCGCCGCTCCGGATGTCGCGGATGCCCCGGCTGCTGCCGATCGTGAAGCCCATGCCCCCTCCAACGGGTCCGGCGCACCGGTGGTTACGACGCGGGTCGATGCGGCTGCGGAACGTGACCACCCTTACCGGGTTGCCCGGTGGAACGCGCCGCACTCGGCGCTTGGAAGCGCACCGGGTGGTGCGCTCAGCCGTATGCGCCTCGAAGTGCTCTCGCCCGCCCACTTACGGCAGCCATGTGTCAAGTGAATCGTGTGGGGGCCACCAAGAGTTCATCCGAAGGGGTGGCGAATGGTGGCGATTGCCGATGCGCCATGGCTGGACGGGTGATCGTGGGATTACTGTGTGTGCACGGCAGGCCGGGCACATGCGCCGGTGGGTATGCCGGAGGCAAGTCGCCTCCCCGTTCGAAGGGTGACAACTCCGAGACGGGCGGCACGCCCGGCGGGCATTCTGATAGGGTTTGGCGCACTCGATGACAAGCGGTCTGAGGGATGGGGGCGTTCCAGTGGGCGGCAACGGCGGAGGCGGGACGAACGCTGAGAAGCGCCCGAACGAGCTGTTGGGCTCGTGGTTCGTGCGCAGCGGCTGGTCCAAGGGCGAGCTGGCCCGCCAGGTCAACCGCCGTGCACGCCAGCTGGGTGCCAACCACATCTCGACGGACACCTCCCGCGTCCGGCGCTGGCTCGACGGGGAGAACCCGCGCGAACCGATCCCCCGGATCCTGTCCGAGCTGTTCTCCGAGCGGTTCGGCTGCGTCGTCTCCGTCGAGGACCTGGGGCTGCGCACCGCCCGCCCCGCACCCTCCGCGTCCGGTGTCGACATGCCCTGGACGGGCCCGCAGACGGTGGCGCTGCTCAGCGAGTTCTCGCGCAGCGACCTGATGCTGGCGCGGCGCGGCTTCCTCGGGACCTCGCTGGCCCTGTCCGCGGGCCCGGCCCTCATCGAGCCCATGCAGCGCTGGCTGGTCCCCGCCCCGTCCTCGCCCCGGGCCCCGGCACCGCCGGAGCCGCGGTCCGCGCCCGCCGCCCGCGCGCGCGGGCGGCTGTCCCGGCCGGAGCTGGACCTGCTGGAGTCCACCACCGTGATGTTCCGCCAGTGGGACGCCCAGTGCGGCGGCGGACTGCGCCGCAAGGCCGTCGTCGGCCAGCTGCACGAGGTCACCGACCTGCTCCAGGAGCCGCAGCCGGAGGCCACCACCCGCAAGCTGTTCAAGGTCGCCGCCGAACTGGCCGAACTGGCCGGGTGGATGAGCTACGACGTGGGGCTCCAGCCCACCGCGCAGAAGTACTTCGTGCTCGCCCTGCACGCCGCGAAGGAGGCCGGCGACCGCCCCCTCGGCTCGTACATCCTCTCCAGCATGAGCCGCCAGATGATCCACCTCGGCCGGCCCGACGACGCACTGGAACTGATCCACCTGGCCCAGTACGGCAGCCGTGACTGCGCGAGTCCGCGCACCCAGGCCATGCTGTATGCGATGGAGGCCCGTGCCTACGCCAACATGGGCCAGCCCGGCAAGACCAAGCGGGCCGTGCGCATGGCCGAGGACGTCTTCGCCGAGGCGGAGGACTGGGACGAGCCGGACCCCGACTGGATCCGCTTCTTCTCCGAGGCCGAGCTGCACGGCGAGAACAGCCACTCCTACCGTGACCTCGCCTACGTCGCCGGCCGCAGCCCCACCTACGCCTCCCTGGCCGAACCCCTGATGCGGCGGGCCGTGGAGCTGTTCGCCCAGGACGCCGAGCACCAGCGGTCCTACGCGCTCAACCTGATCGGCATGGCCTCCGTCCACCTCCTGCGGCGCGAGCCCGAGCAGAGCGCCGACTACGCGGCCCAGGCCATGCGGATCGCCGGGAAGATCCGCTCCGAGCGGGTCAACACCCGTATCCGGAAGACCGTCGACACCGCCGCCCGCGACTTCGGTGATCTCGCCGAGGTCGTCGACCTCACCGACAAGCTCGCGGCGGAACTGCCCGAGACCGCCGGGGCGGTCTGACCCCGGCCCCCAGGCCCCGGCCGCGGCCGGCCCTCCCGAACTGCCCGACTCGGCTCCCCCATGCCAGGTCATCGGAAGGCCGCCCGCGGCCGGTTTCCGCTGTCCGCGGGAAGATTGCGCCACGATAACGATCGCGCGGCCCGGAATCCGGCAATTCATCGACGCGTAACACGCATGGCGCCTTCGTCACGGCGGCGAAACAACGAGGGGCTTCCACCGAAACCGCGCTGCGCCAATCTCGTGGCGCATAACCGGCCCACCCCTCAATCCGCTCCAGGCTTCGCCCGCACGGGGCCGTATCCAACGACGAGGAGACGCCGATGGCACCAGCCATCACGCTTGCCGCGGAGACACAGATCTCCGCCGCCAACACAGGCTTCATGCTCATCTGTTCCGCCCTGGTGATGCTGATGACCCCGGCCCTGGCCTTCTTCTACGGGGGCATGGTCCGGGTCAAGAGCACCCTGAACATGCTGATGATGAGCTTCATCAGCCTGGGGATCGTCACCATCCTGTGGGTGCTGTACGGCTTCTCCATGGCCTTCGGCGACGACTCCGGCGGCATCTTCGCCTGGAACCCGGACTACGTCGGCTTCACCGGCATCGGCAAGGACGCGATCTGGGACGGCTACACCATCCCGGTCCTCGTCTTCGCCGTCTTCCAGCTCATGTTCGCGATCATCACCCCGGCCCTGATCAGCGGCGCCCTCGCCGACCGGGTCAAGTTCACCGCCTGGGCCCTGTTCATCGCCCTGTGGGCCACCATCGTCTACTTCCCCGTCGCCCACTGGGTCTGGGGCACCGGCGGCTGGGCCTTCGAACTGGGTGTCATCGACTTCGCCGGCGGCACGGCCGTGCACATCAACGCCGGTGCCGCCGCACTCGGCGTGATCCTCGTCATCGGCAAGCGGGTCGGCTTCAAGAAGGACCCGATGCGCCCGCACAGCCTGCCGCTGGTCATGCTCGGCGCCGGTCTGCTGTGGTTCGGCTGGTTCGGCTTCAACGCGGGCTCCTGGCTCGGCAACGACGACGGCGTCGGCTCCCTGATGTTCGTCAACACCCAGGTGGCCACCGCCGCCGCGATGCTCGCCTGGCTGATCTACGAGAAGCTGCGCCACGGCGCCTTCACCACGCTGGGCGCCGCCTCCGGTGCCGTCGCCGGTCTGGTCGCCATCACCCCGGCCGGCGGCGCGGTCGACCCGCTCGGCGCGATCGCCGTCGGCGCCGTCGCCGGTCTGCTGTGCGCCATGGCCGTGGGCCTGAAGTACAAGCTGGGCTACGACGACTCCCTCGACGTGGTCGGCGTCCACCTCGTCGGTGGCATCGCCGGCTCCCTGCTCGTCGGCTTCTTCGCCTCCGGCGAGGGCCAGTCCGACGTCAAGGGCCTCTTCTACGGAGGCGACGCCGGCCAGCTCGGCAAGCAGGCCGCCGGTGTCTTCGCGGTCCTTGCCTACTCCCTGGTCGTCTCCGCGGTCCTCGCCTTCGTCCTCGACCGGACCATCGGCATGCGGGTCCCCGAGGACGACGAGGTGGCCGGCATCGACCTGGCCGAACACGCCGAGACCGCATACGACTTCAGTGGTGCCGGCGGCGGCACCTCCCGCTCCGCCTCCGCGGCCACCGCCCTTGTCACCGCCCCGGCCGAGTCCAAGAAGGTGGACGCATGAAGCTCATCACCGCCGTCGTGAAGCCGCACCGGCTCGACGAGATCAAGGAAGCCCTCCAGGCCTTCGGCGTGCACGGCCTGACGGTCACCGAGGCCAGCGGCTACGGCCGCCAGCGCGGCCACACCGAGGTCTACCGAGGCGCCGAGTACACCGTCGACCTGGTCCCCAAGATCCGTATCGAGGTGCTGGCCGAGGACGACGACGCCGAACAGCTCATCGAGGTCATCGTCAAGGCGGCCCGCACCGGCAAGATCGGCGACGGCAAGGTCTGGTCCCTGCCGGTCGACACGGCCGTCCGGGTCCGCACCGGCGAGCGCGGGCCGGACGCCCTCTGACGAGGCGCCGGCCGAAGAGAACAGGAGTCGCCGGGTGACGAGTACGGACGCATACACGGAAGCACGGGATCCGGGACCCAGCGGCTACGCGGCGGCCCGGCTGCGCCTCCTCACCGAGGGGGCGCGGTCCGGGCCGCCGCGCCGTGCCGCCCTCGCCGAGCTCACCGACGACTGGCTCGCGGCCCTGTTCCAGGCCGGGGCCGCGGCGGGCGGCGGGCTGAAGGGCGTCTCGCTCGTCGCCGTCGGCGGCTACGGCCGCGGGGAACTGTCCCCGCGCAGCGACCTGGACCTGCTGCTGCTCCACGACGGCGGTGACGCGGCCGCCGTCGCCGCGCTCGCCGACCGCCTCTGGTACCCGGTCTGGGACCTCGGACTCGCGCTCGACCACTCGGTGCGCACCCCGGCCGAGGCCCGCCGGACCGCCGCGGAGGACCTGAAGGTCCAGCTCGGCCTGCTGGACGCCCGGCACCTCGCCGGTGATCTCGCCCTGACCGCCGGACTGCGCACGGCCGTCCTCGCCGACTGGCGCAACCAGGCACCCAGGCGCCTGCCCGAACTCCGGGAGCTGTGCGCCGAACGCGCCGAGCGCCAGGGTGAGCTGCAGTACCTGCTGGAACCCGACCTCAAGGAGGCCCGCGGCGGGCTCAGGGACGCCACCGTGCTGCGCGCCGTCGCCGCGTCCTGGCTGGCCGACGCCCCGCGCGAGGGCCTCGACGACGCCCGCCGCCGCCTCCTCGACGTCCGGGACGCCCTGCACCTCGCCACCGGGCGCGCCACCGACCGCCTCTCCCTCCAGGAACAGGACCAGGTCGCGGCCGAGCTGGGGCTCCTGGACGCCGACACGCTGCTGCGGCAGGTCTACGAGGCGGCGCGGGTGATCGCGTACGCCAGTGACGTCACCTGGCGCGAGGTGGGGCGCGTGCTGCGGTCGCGCGCCGTGCGGCCCCGGTTGCGCGCGATGCTGGGTGCCGGCAAGCCGGCCGCCGAGCGGTCGCCGCTGGCCGAAGGGGTGGTGGAACAGGACGGCGAGGTGGTGCTCGCCCGCACCGCGCGCCCCGAGCGCGACCCCGTGCTCCCCCTACGGGCCGCGGCCGCCGCCGCACAGGCGGGACTGCCGCTCTCCCTGCACGCCGTGCGCCGCCTCGCCGCCACCGTGCGCCCCCTGCCCACCCCCTGGCCCGCCGAGGCGCGCGAACAGCTGGTGACCCTGCTCGGCTCCGGCCGGCCGACCGTGCAGGTCTGGGAGGCACTGGAGGCCGAAGGGCTGGTCACCCGCCTGCTGCCCGACTGGGAGCGGGTGCGCTGCCGTCCGCAGCGCAACGCCGTGCACCTGTGGACCGTCGACCGGCACCTCATCGAGACCGCCGTCCGCGCCTCCGCGTTCACCCGCCGCGTCAGCCGCCCCGACCTGCTGCTGGTCGCCGCTCTGCTGCACGACATCGGCAAGGGCTGGCCCGGCGACCACTCGGTGGCCGGCGAGATCATCGCGCGCGACGTGGCGGGCCGGATCGGCTTCGACCGCGAGGACACCGGCGTGCTCGGCACCCTCGTACGCCACCACCTGCTGCTGGTGGAGACCGCCACCCGCCGTGACCTCGACGACCCCGCCACCGTGCGGTCCGTCGCCGAGGCCGTCGGCACCCAGAGCACCCTCGAACTGCTGCACGCGCTCACCGAGGCCGACGCGCTGGCCACCGGACCCGCCGCCTGGTCGTCGTGGCGCGGCTCGCTCGTCACCGACCTCGTCGCACGGGTCTCGGCCGTGCTCGCCGGGAACGCCCCCGAAGAGCCCGAGGCCG
The DNA here is from genome assembly GCF_000761215.1 of Streptomyces glaucescens. GTDB lineage: Bacteria > Actinomycetota > Actinomycetes > Streptomycetales > Streptomycetaceae > Streptomyces > Streptomyces glaucescens_B. The sequence continues at coordinate 5,476,098 of NZ_CP009438.1, forward strand.
CCGCCCCCACCGCCGAGCAGGAACGGCTCGCCGTCGAGGCGTACCGCACCGGTGGCCCCGTGCCGGCGCTGCGCCCGCAGACCGAACCACCGGCCGGCCCTCCGCCCCCGGAGGCACCGGCGGACGCGCCCGAGCCACTGGGTGCCGAACTGCTCGTCGCCGTCCCCGACCAGCCGGGGGTGCTGCCCGCCGTCGCCGGCGTCCTCGCCCTGCACCGGCTGACGGTGCGGACGGCCGAGCTGCGTGCCCTGCCCCTGCCGGACGGCGTGGGCGGCCCGGTCCTGCTGCTGGACTGGCGGGTGGCGGCCGAGTACGGCTCCCTGCCCCAGGCTGCGCGGCTCCGCGCCGACCTGGTGCGGGCCCTGGACGGCACCCTGGACATCGCCGGGCGGTTGGCGGAGCGGGACGCCGCCTACCCGCGCCGCCGCGGGGTGACCGCGCCCCCGCCGCGGGTGACGGTCGCCTCCGCCGCCTCCCGGCACGCCACGGTCATCGAGGTCCGCGCCCAGGACGCGCCCGGGCTGCTCTTCCGCATCGGACGGGCGCTGGAGGACGCGGGGGTCCGGGTGCGCAGCGCACACGTCTCGACGCTGGGCGCGAACGCGGTGGACGCGTTCTACGTCACGGACGCCGAGGGAGCCCCCCTGCCGGACGAGGAGGCCGCGGCGGTGGCCGGGAAACTGGAGGAGACGCTGCGGGGGTGACGGCGCGCTCGCGCGGTGCGTCCACCGGGCGTGCTCCCGCTCCTCGCGGGGGCGGCCGGGGGGACGCGGCACGGACACGGCCGGGAGCCGCCGGCACGGACGCGGCCCGCCCGCTCCCGGCCGGCGCGGGGTTCCCCGTCCCCGCCCCCTCTCCGCAGCGGGAAGGGACGAATTGCTTGCGCGGGCGGATACCCTGGAGTGCAACCCAGAACGCCCCCGACCTCGAGGACCGACGCCGCCGTGTTCGATACTCTCTCCGACCGCTTGTCAGCCACTTTCAAGTCTCTGCGGGGCAAGGGCAGGCTGTCCGAGGCGGACATCGACGCCACGGCGCGGGAAATCCGCATCGCGCTGCTTGAGGCCGACGTGGCCCTGCCGGTCGTGCGGACGTTCATCAAGAACGTCAAGGAGCGCGCGCTCGGCGCCGAGGTCTCCAAGGCGCTGAACCCGGCCCAGCAGGTCCTCAAGATCGTCAACGACGAGCTGGTCACCATCCTCGGTGGCGAGACCCGCCGGCTGCGCTTCGCCAAGCAGCCGCCGACCGTGATCATGCTGGCCGGTCTCCAGGGCGCCGGCAAGACCACCCTCGCGGGCAAGCTCGGCCGCTGGCTCAAGGAACAGGGCCACTCGCCGCTGCTCGTCGCCTGCGACCTCCAGCGCCCGAACGCCGTCAACCAGCTCAGCGTCGTCGCCGAGCGCGCCGGCGTCGCGGTCTACGCGCCCGAGCCGGGCAACGGCGTCGGCGACCCGGTCAAGGTCGCCAAGGACTCCATCGACTTCGCGAGGTCGAAGGTCCACGACATCGTCATCGTCGACACCGCCGGCCGCCTGGGCATCGACCAGGAGATGATGCAGCAGGCGGCCGACATCCGGGACGCCGTCTCGCCCGACGAGATCCTGTTCGTCGTCGACGCGATGATCGGTCAGGACGCCGTCAACACCGCCGAGGCCTTCCGCGACGGCGTCGGCTTCGACGGTGTGGTGCTCTCCAAGCTGGACGGCGACGCGCGCGGTGGTGCGGCGCTGTCGATCCGGCAGATCACCGGCAAGCCGATCATGTTCGCGTCGAACGGCGAGAAGCTCGACGAGTTCGACGCCTTCCACCCGGACCGGATGGCCTCCCGCATCCTCGACATGGGTGACCTGCTCACCCTGATCGAGCAGGCGGAGAAGACCTTCAGCCAGGAAGAGGCCGCCAAGATGGCCTCCAAGCTGGCGTCCAAGAAGGGCCAGGAGTTCACCCTCGACGACTTCCTGTCCCAGATGGAGCAGGTCCGGAAGATGGGCTCCATCTCCAAGCTGCTCGGGATGCTGCCGGGCATGGGCCAGATCAAGGACCAGATCAACAACCTGGACGAGCGGGACGTCGACCGCACCGCCGCGATCATCAAGTCGATGACCCCGGCCGAGCGCCAGGACCCGACGATCATCAACGGCTCGCGCCGCGCCCGCATCGCCAAGGGTTCCGGTGTCGAGGTCAGCGCGGTGAAGAACCTGGTCGAGCGGTTCTTCGAGGCCCGCAAGATGATGTCGCGCATGGCGCAGGGCGGCGGGATGCCGGGCATGCCGGGGATCCCGGGCATGGGCGGCGGCCCGGGCCGCAGCAAGAAGCAGCCGAAGAAGGCCAAGGGCAAGCAGCGCTCCGGCAACCCGATGAAGCGCAAGCAGCAGGAGCAGGAGGAGGCCGCCCGCCGCGCGGCCGCCGCGCAGAACGGCGGCGCGTTCGGGCTGCCGGGCCAGCAGGCCGGCCAGGACTTCGAGCTGCCGGACGAGTTCAAGAAGTTCATGGGCTGACCGTCGTCGGACCGTGCGCCCGCCGGGGGCGCCCCCTCGCCGAGGGGGCGCCCCCGGCGTCGTACACGCCCGGGGAACGGCGGGCGCACGGCGCCGTACGCGCACAGGCTCGCGCGGCGGCCGGCGGAACCCGGCCGACGCCCCCCGCCGAGTTCAGCAAGCAGGACGGCGACGGCGAAACCGGCGAGATCCACTCGAGGCGAGTCCGAGACCCGGCGCCCCGCCTTCACGCTCGACCGGCTCCGGGAGGACCCGACCGGCCGTCGACGGGGCCGCGGTCGAGCCGGGCGACGTCGTCGGCTCAAGCACCCCGCACGCGTCACCGGCGTCCCGGGACGGTGGGCCTAGGGCACCCGGGCGATCAGGTAGCGGAAGACGTTCGGCATCCACACCGTGCGGTCCCGGCGGCGGTACGGACGCAGGGCGTCCCGCAGCTCCGCCTCGACCTGCTCCTGGTCGGTGGCGCCGACCGCCGCGTCGAACAGGCCGGTGGAGAGCAGTCCGCGCACCGCGCTGTCCAGGTCGGCGTAGCCGAAGGGGCAGGCGACCCGCCCCGAGCCGTCCGGGCGCAGCCCGGCGCGTTCGGCGACCTCCTCCAGGTCGTCGCGCAGGGCGGGGCGCCAGCGGCCCGCGCCACGCGCCGGGTCCGCGAGCTTGTCGGCCACCCGCAGCACGCCGGTGGTGGCGCAGCGCTCGGGCGGCCCCCAGCCGGCCAGCACCACCGCCGCCCCGCGCTTCGCGCGCGGCGTCGCCGCCGTGAGCAGCGCGGCGAGTCCCTCCGAGTCGCCCGCGCGGCACCCGATGGGCTCGAAGGCGGTGACCAGGCCGTAGCCGTCCCGGCGCACGTCGAGGTCGCCGAGCGAGTCGCCGACGACGGCATCGCCACCCGCGTGCGCGTCCGTCACCCGGGAGCGGAGCCGGTCGCGGGCGTACGTGAGCCGTTCGGGTGAGGAGAGCTCGACGCCGGTGACGGTGGCGCCCCGGGAGGCCGCCATCAGCAGGGCGAGGCCGCTGCCGCAGCCCAGGCCGAGCAGCCTGGTGCCGGGGCCCACGTCCAGTCGGTCGTGGACCGCCTCGTAGAGCGGCACCAGCATCCGCTCCTGGATCTCGGACCAGTCACGCGCGCGTGCACTCGGATCGACGCGGGGGGTGCCCCCCGCGCGCGGGTGCTGACGCACGAGCGTAGGTGTCATATGCAAGCGCCCCATTCCGCCGAGAGTTGCCTCTGTCCCCGTTCTCCTGAAGCCCCCGTGACGTGCGGTCGCCCCCCGTATGTCAGGAAACTCCGGGCTCGCGGTGGCGTCCAGTGGTACGGGGCCGCGGCTTGGCCGCAGGCGCGCGCCGGGGCGAGATTTCACCTGCCGGCAATGCGCGCGACACGGCGTCGCACGGGCGGCGCCCGCGCCGTCGGCCGAGGACGGTGGGGCGGTGCGGGGCGCCGGGGAGGCACCCGGTAACGTCACAGGAGCCGGGCGCGCTGACCCAAGTGGGGCCGACTCGGCCGAAAACGCCCCTTGCGGTCTCGACGGACGCCCGCGGACCGGCCCGCGCACCGGCGCGTACACGCCGGGCGCACGCGTCGGGGCGTACGTCAGGCTACGTACCACCTTGTGATGAGCTGTGCGGCTTCTCCGCGGATCGGCGCACCCGCCCTCGTCGGGACGCATGAGCGGCAACTGACGGGTACGTGCAAATTATTTGGGATGCCCCGGAATAGGAACACAGCGGTACCCCGGCTCGTTGTCATTACGTGAGCACGACACAGACACCACCTGTTCTCGCCGCGGAGCTGGCGCAGGCGTGGGCCGACATTCAGCGGCACCACCCCGAGCTGCCCGATCTCGCCGCGCCGGAGTCCCTGATCGGAGAGTCGTCGTCCGCCTGCGGACACGAACTCTCCTTCGAGCGACTGCTGCACGAGGCAGTCCATGGCATCGCCGCCGCGCGCGGGATCCGCGACACCTCCCGCGCCGGCCGCTATCACAACCGCCGCTTCCTCGCGATCGCCGAGGAGCTGGGCCTGGACCACCCCGAGGAACCGCACCCGAGCAGCGGTTTCTCGCTGGTCACGCTCAACCCCGAGGCCAAGCGGCGCTACCGCCCGACGATCGAGCGCCTCCAGCGGGCCCTGAAGGCGCACACGGCGGCCACCTCCGCCGACACGGCCCGCACCTTCCGCGGCCCGGCCGCCCGCCACGGCTCGTCCGGCGGCGGCGTGCGGGTCAAGGCGGTGTGCGACTGCGGGCGCAACGTCCGGGTCGTGCCGTCGGTCCTGGCGCAGGCCCCGATCGTGTGCGGCGGCTGCGGCAAGCCGTTCCGGATCCCCGAGGTGGTCGGCGCGGGCACGGCGGGCTGAGGCCGCCGGCATCTCGTGGATGCCGGCGGCGGGGCGGTTCGTGCCGGGGTGCCGACGCGAGGTACCGGCGCGCGGGTCCCCCGCTCGGGGAGCGGGGGGAGGCAGCCCGCGCCGCCGGACCGCGCACCCGACGCCGTTTCACCTCTGCGCCGGGTGCTCCGCACCCATGCCCGGACGCCCCCAGGTCGGAAGTGCCCCGTGGGATGTGGCAGAATGGCCAGCTGTACTCGACAGCCGCACAGGACCCCTCTCTCCTCCGGCTGACGCGTCCATCGGGCACTCGGGTACCGCAACCCCACGCGGCATGCTCGCCGTGCCCAACCACGTCAAATCCAGGAGAACCCACTCCCGTGGCAGTCAAGATCAAGCTGAAGCGTCTGGGCAAGATCCGTTCGCCTCACTACCGCATCGTCGTCGCCGACTCCCGCACCCGCCGTGACGGCCGTGCGATCGAGGAGATCGGCAAGTACCACCCGACGTACAACCCGTCGGTCATCGAGGTCGACGCCGAGCGCGTGGCGTACTGGCTCGGTGTCGGCGCCCAGCCGACCGAGCCGGTTCTCGCCATCCTGAAGAAGACCGGTGACTGGCAGAAGTTCAAGGGCGAGCCCGCCCCGGCTCCGCTGCTCGTCGCCGAGCCGAAGAAGGCGCGCCCGTCGTTCGAGGCCCTGGCCGGCGACGACGAGGGCAAGGGTGAGGCCATCACCCAGAAGAAGAAGGCTGAGAAGAAGGACGAGGCCGCGGCCGAGTCCTCCGAGTCGACCGAGGCCTGAGCATGCTCGAGGAGGCTCTCGAGCACCTCGTGAAGGGCATCGTCGACAACCCTGACGATGTGCAGGTCGCCTCGCGCAACCTGCGCCGCGGACGGGTGCTCGAGGTCCGGGTCCACCCCGACGACCTCGGCAAGGTGATCGGCCGCAACGGCCGCACCGCACGCGCGCTGCGGACCGTCGTGGGCGCCATCGGCGGCCGCGGTGTCCGCGTCGACCTGGTCGACGTGGACGACGTCCGCTGACGCAACACAGCACCGGCTCGGGCCGGGGAGGGCCACTGGGCCGTCCCCGGCCCGCAGTCGTGTGAGCCGCCTTCGGCTCGCAGTCGTTCGACAGGAGAGCAAGCACAGTGCAGCTGGTAGTCGCACGGATCGGCCGCGCCCACGGCATCAAGGGCGAGGTCACCGTGGAGGTCCGCACCGACGAGCCCGAACTGCGGCTCGCCCCCGGCGCCGTACTCGCCACCGACCCCGCCTCCGCGGGGCCCCTCACCATCGCCACCGGCCGTGTCCACAGCGGCCGCCTCCTCCTGCGCTTCGAGGGGGTCACCGACCGCAACGGCGCCGAGGCCCTGCGCAACACCCTGCTGATCGCCGACGTCGACCCCGCGGAACTGCCCGAGGGGGAGGACGAGTACTACGACCACCAGCTGATCGACCTCGACGTGGTCACCGCGGACGGGGCGGAGGTCGGCCGGATCACCGAGATCTCGCACCTGCCCACCCAGGACCTGTTCATCGTCGAGCGGCCCGACGGCAGCGAGGTGATGATCCCCTTCGTCGAGGAGATCGTCACCGAGATCGACCTGGCGGAGCAGAGGGCCGTCATCGACCCGCCGCCCGGGCTGATCGACGACCGCGCGGAGATCGCCTCCAGCCGCGACGAGTCCGGCGAGTCCGGCGAGTCCGGCGGGGACGAGGCGTGATGCGGCTCGACGTCGTCACCATCTTCCCCGAGTACCTGGAACCGCTGAACGTCTCCCTCGTCGGCAAGGCCCGCGCGCGCGGGCGGCTGGACGTGCGGGTGCACGACCTGCGGCAGTGGACGTACGACCGGCACAACACGGTCGACGACACCCCGTACGGCGGCGGTCCCGGCATGGTCATGAAGACCGACCCCTGGGGCGACGCCCTGGACACCGTCCTGGCCGACGGCTACGAGACCGGCTCGCACGGCCCGGCCCTCATCGTCCCCACCCCCAGCGGCCGCCCCTTCACCCAGGAACTGGCCGTCGAGCTGTCCGAGCGGCCCTGGCTGATCTTCACCCCGGCCCGCTACGAGGGCATCGACCGGCGGGTCGTCGACGAGTACGCCACCCGGATACCGGTCCACGAGGTGTCCATCGGCGACTACGTGCTGGCCGGCGGCGAGGCGGCCGTCCTGGTCATCACGGAGGCCGTGGCGCGGCTGCTGCCCGGTGTCCTCGGCAACGCCGAGTCGCACCGCGACGACTCCTTCGCGCCCGGCGCCATGGCGAGCCTCCTGGAGGGGCCCGTCTACACCAAACCGCCCGAGTGGCGCGGCCGCGGCATCCCGGAGGTGCTGCTCAGCGGACACCACGGCAAGATCGCCCGCTGGCGCCGCGACGAGGCACTGCGGCGCACCACCCGCAACCGGCCCGACCTGATCGAGCGCTGCGAGCCCGGGGCGTTCGACAAGAAGGACCGCGAGATGCTCTCCATCCTGGGCTGGGCGCCCGACCCGGAGGGCGAGCCGTACGGCCGATTTTGGCGCAGGACCGGTGACGTGGAAGAATAGGCCGCTGTTGTGCGCCGTCCGGCGTGCGCCCCTGCCACAGGGGGACACGACGCCCGCCCCGACGCGCACGGCCCATCCCAGAACCTCTAGTTCCCGTTGATGACCTGTGGCATCAGCGAAGAAAGCAGACGAAATGTCTCACCTGCTCGACTCCGTCGACTCCGCGTCGCTGCGGAGCGACATCCCGGCCTTCCGCCCGGGTGACACCGTCAACGTCCACGTCCGCGTCATCGAGGGCAACCGCTCCCGTGTGCAGCAGTTCAAGGGCGTGGTGATCCGTCGCCAGGGTTCCGGCGTGCGCGAGACCTTCACGGTCCGCAAGGTCTCCTTCTCCGTCGGCGTCGAGCGCACCTTCCCGGTGCACACCCCGATCGTGGAGAAGATCGAGCTCGTCACCCGCGGTGACGTCCGCCGCGCCAAGCTGTACTACCTGCGCGAGCTGCGCGGCAAGGCGGCGAAGATCAAGGAGAAGCGCGAGAACTGAGCGCTTCCCGGGGCTCGTCCCCGTGGGGTCCACAGCGGAGCCGGATAGCATCGGGCACCGATGGACACCGAAGCACAGCCGACGGAGCGCGACCGCTCCTCCGAACCCGCTCCGCCGGGCCCGGAGGGCCGGTCGCGTTTCGCGTTGGTGCCGCGGATCGCCGGCCGGCTGCCGGGCGGGCGGATCACCCTGACCGCGCTGGTCTGCCTGTTCTTCCTGCTGCTGCTCAACACCCTGGTGGCGCAGCCGTTCCAGATCCCCAGCGGATCGATGGAGCCCGGATTGAGGATCGGCGACCGCGTTCTCGTAAACAAGGTGGCGTACCGTTTCGGAGCCGAGCCGCGGCGGGGTGACGTCGTCGTGTTCGACGGCACCGGGTACTTCGGTGACGCCGACTACATCAAGCGCGTGGTGGGCGTAGGGGGAGACCGGGTGGTCTGCTGCGACAGGGAGGGGAGGCTGCGGGTGAACGGCCGGTCGGTCGACGAGTCGGCGTTCCTGCACGCCGGCGACCGTGCGTCGACGGTGCCCTTCGACGTGGTCGTGCCCGAGGGCCGGCTCTTCGTCCTCGGCGACCACCGCAGCGCCTCCAGCGACTCCCGCGACCACCTGGGCTCGCCCGGCGGCGGCATGATCCCCGTGGCGGACGTGATCGGCCGCGCGGACTGGATCGTCTGGCCCGTCGGCCACCTCACGCGCCTGGACCGGCCGGATGTCTACGCGCGCGTACCGGGGGGTTCCGGCGCGGCGGGCGGTGCCCATGGGTAACCGCGGAAAACCGCGCGGCACGCCGAGCAGTCCCGTCGACGACCTCCTGCCCACCGGCAGCCGGCGCGCCTCCCGGCCGGCCGGCGGGCGTACCCGCGCGGAGCGGCGCAAGCTGCAGCGCAAGGTCAAGCGCCGCCGGCGCCGGTCGGCCATCAAGGAGATACCGCTCCTCATCGGCGTCGCCGTCCTGATCGCCCTGGTCCTGAAGACGTTCCTGGTCCAGGCCTTCGTCATCCCCTCGGGCTCCATGGAGCAGACGATCCAGATCGGCGACCGGGTCCTGGTCGACAAGCTCACCCCGTGGTTCGGCTCCCGGCCGGAGCGCGGCGACGTCGTCGTCTTCAAGGATCCGGGCGGCTGGCTCCAGGACGAGCTGCCCGCCCAGAAGAAGGACGACCCCGTCGTCGTCAAGCAGGTCAAGGAAGGGCTCACCTTCATCGGCCTGCTGCCCTCCGACAACGAGAAGGACCTGATCAAGCGGGTCGTGGGGGTCGGCGGTGACCGCGTCAGGTGCTGTGACGCGCAGGGCAGGGTCACCGTCAACGGCGTCCCCCTGAACGAGGCGGACTACCTGTACCCCGGCAACGCGCCCTCCACCACGCAGTTCGACGTCACCGTGCCGGAGGGCCGCCTGTGGGTCATGGGCGACCACCGGGACAACTCCGCGGACTCCCGGGCCCACCAGGACACCGACTACGGCGGCACGGTCTCCGAGGACCAGGTGGTCGGCCGGGCCGTCGTCATCGCCTGGCCGTTCAACCACTGGACCACGCTGGACGAACCGGAAACCTTCGCCTCCGTGTCCGACCCGGCGTCCGGTTCGGCCGCTGCCGCCCCTGTGTCGCATAGGGTTGCCTCCGACGTTCCGCGCGCGCCGGATCCGGGGCCCCCGGACCCTGGCGCGCCGGATCCGAACGCAATGACCCACCTCCCGAGCCCTGCGGAACTCCCGCTCGTTATGGGAGTGGTGGGCCTGCGCCGTACCCGGGGCAGGCAGCGGCACAGAGTAAGGAGTTGGCGTGGGGGATGTGGCGGTTGGCGCACGGTCCGGACACGACGGCGAGGAGCACCGCGGACACCCCGTGGAAGCGGCCGGCCCGGCCGTGGACGGCGCCGTCGGCTCCGGGAGTGACACAGCGGCCGAGGACGGCAGGGTGAGCGACGAACAGGACCGGGCCGGGGACCAGGAACCGGGCGGCTCCGCCGCCACGCCCGCCAGGAAGCAGCGTTCCTTCTGGAAGGAGCTGCCGATCCTGATCGGTATCGCGCTGGTGCTGGCGCTGCTGATCAAGACGTTCCTGGTGCAGGCGTTCTCGATCCCCTCCGACTCGATGCAGAACCTCCTGCAGAAGGGCGACCGGGTCCTCGTCGACAAGCTCACCCCGTGGTTCGGCTCCGAGCCGGAGCGCGGCGAGGTGGTCGTCTTCCACGACCCGGACCAGTGGCTGGCGGGCGAGGTGACGCCCGAGCCCAACGCCCTGCAGACCTTCCTCAGCTGGATCGGCCTCATGCCGTCCGCGGAGGAGAAGGACCTGATCAAGCGGGTCATCGGGGTCGGCGGCGACACCGTGGAGTGCAAGGGCACGGGACCGCTGAAGGTCAACGGCAAGGCGCTGAACGAGCCGTACGTGTACCCCGGCAACACACCGTGCAGCGTGGACGACACCGGTGGCCAGTTCAAGGTGAAGGTGCCCGAGGGCTACCTGTGGGTGATGGGCGACCACCGGCAGAACTCGCGCGACTCGCGCTACAACCAGTCGGACAAGTACCACGGCATGGTCCCCGTGGACGAGGTCGTCGGACGGGCCATCGTCAAGGCCTGGCCGATCAACCGCTGGGGCACCCTGCCGGTTCCGGACACCTTCGACCAGCCGGGGCTGAACGACAAGGCGTCGGCCGCCGCGCTGACGGCCGCGCCGCAGGCGCTGGCCCTGGCGGGCGTGGTGCCGGTGGCGCTGTGGCGGCGCAGGAAGCACGGCGACGACGAGGGCCGCTGAGAGCGGCACAAGACCGCTCCGCCGCGACGGCGCCAGGGCTGACCGGCGCGGGTACCGCCGGGTAGGGTGCGGACCCATGGGCGGCGAGAGCACGACACGTACGGCCCCGCGCAGCGCGGGCACAGGCAACGGCCCGGCGGGCGGCCGGACCGGACAGCGACTGTCCGGGCTGGCGGTCGCGCTGGGCCTCGTGCTGTTCCTCGCCGCGTTCGGCTGGGGCGCGGTGGTCTACCGGCCGTACACCGTGCCGACCACCTCCATGGCCCCGACCATCGATGCCGGCGACCGGGTCCTCGCCCAGCGGATCGACGGCGCGCAGGTACGGCGCGGCGACGTCGTGGTCTTCAAGGACGCGAGCTGGGGTGACGCGCCGCTGATCAAGCGGGTGGTGGCCGTCGGCGGAGACACCGTGGCCTGCTGCCGGAACGGCCGGCTGACGGTCAACGGCAAGCAGATCGAGGAGCCCTATCTGGCCGACGGCCAGGCCGGGGCGGCCGGCTTCCCGACGGTCACCGTGCCCGAGGGACGGCTGTTCCTGCTCGGTGACGAGCGGCACGGTTCGCTGGACTCCACCGCCCATCTGACCGACGCCGCGCGCGGCACCGTGGCCCGCGACAGGGTCTCCGCGCGGGTCGACGCCGTGGTGTGGCCGATGGACGGCATGCTGCCGCGTCCGGCCGGCTTCGAGGCGCTGGGCGGCCCGCTGTCCGAACCGGGGCCGCTGCGGACCGTGGTCGCGCTGATCGTCGGGGGCGCGGTGCTGGTGCTCGGCGGCGCCGCCTACGGCCCGCTGGCCCAGCGCGCGGCCCGGGCCCGGGCCCGGACGGAGACTCCCGGTGCCCGCTGAGCCCACGGGTGCGGGCACGGCCGGCGAGCTGTCCGGCGAGGTGCGCCGGGTGGCCCGGGTCGTGCTGCTCGACCCGGACGACCGCATCCTGCTGCTGCACGGCCACGAGCCCGGCGATCCGGCCGACGACTGGTGGTTCACCCCCGGCGGCGGTGTCGAGGGCGACGAGACCCGTGAGGAGGCCGCACTGCGGGAACTCGTCGAGGAGACGGGCATCACGGACGTCGAGCTCGGCCCGGTCCTGTGGCGGCGGATGTGCTCCTTCCCGTTCGCCGGCCGCCGCTGGACCCAGGACGAGTGGTACTACCTGGCCCGTACCAGCCAGACGGCGACCCGGGCCACGGGTCTCACCGAGCTGGAGCGGCGCAGCGTCGTCGGAGCGCGATGGTGGACGTGCCGGGAACTGGCCCGGGCACATGAGACGGTGTATCCGACCAGACTCGCCGGGCTGCTGCGCAGGCTGCTCGACGAAGGTCCCCCCGCCCGTCCGGAGATCCTCGACACGGAAATCGTCTAGGGGTTCGCGGGACTGGCGCACAATGGTGGGATCGCACGGCTGAAGGGGAACATGCCATGAGCGCCGAGGACCTCGAGAAGTACGAGACCGAGATGGAGCTGAAGCTCTATCGGGAGTACCGCGATGTCGTCGGTCTGTTCAAGTACGTGATCGAGACCGAGCGGCGCTTCTATCTGACCAACGACTACGAGATGCAGGTGCACTCGGTCCAGGGTGAGGTGTTCTTCGAGGTGTCCATGGCGGACGCCTGGGTGTGGGACATGTACCGGCCGGCCCGGTTCGTGAAGCAGGTGCGGGTGCTGACGTTCAAGGACGTGAACATCGAGGAGCTGAACAAGAGCGACCTGGAACTGCCGGGCGGGTGATCGGGGCGGCCTGCGGTGGATGACCGGCACCGGTGCGGGTGACGGAGTTGTCCACAGCCGCCGGGTTGTCCACCAAGATCCACTCCGCGGTGGCGGATGCGTGACGGTTGGCGCCGGAGGTGGTGCCGACATGAACACGCATCTGGCGCGCGGCGCACTCGGCAGGTACGGCGAGGAGCTGGCCGCGCGGCGGCTGGCCGATGCCGGGATGACGGTCCTGGAGCGCAACTGGCGGTCCGGACGGGCCGGTGAGATCGACATCGTGGCGCGGGACGGCGACGCCCTCGTGGTCTGCGAGGTGAAGACCCGCAGGGCCGGGCGGTTCCAGCACCCCATGGCCGCGATCACCCCCGTCAAGGCGGCCCGGCTGCGCCGGCTCGCCGAACGCTGGCTGCAGGAACACGGAGGAGCGCCGCCCGGCGGGGTCCGCATCGACCTGGTCGGCGTCGTCCTGCCCCACCGCGGCGCTCCCGTCGTCGAGCACGCCCGGGGGGTGGCCTGAGATGGGCTTCGCACGCACCTGCTCGGTCGCCCTGGTGGGCGTCGAGGGCGTCGTCGTGGAGGTGCAGGCCGACCTGGAACCGGGTGTCGCCGCGTTCACCCTGGTCGGACTGCCGGACAAGAGCCTCACGGAGAGCCGCGACCGGGTCCGGGCGGCGGTGGTGAACTCCGGGGGCGAGTGGCCGCAGAAGAAACTGACGGTGGGCCTGAGCCCGGCCTCGGTCCCGAAGAGCGGAAGCGGCTTCGATCTTGCCGTGGCGGCCGCCGTGCTCGGGGCGACCGAGCGGATCGACCCCCGGGTCCTGGCCGACATCGTGATGATCGGCGAGCTGGGCCTGGACGGCCGGGTGCGCCCGGTGCGCGGCATCCTGCCCGCCGTGCTGGCCGCCGCCGGCGCCGGGTACGAACAGGTGGTCGTGCCCGAGTGCGCGGCCGCCGAGGCAGCCCTGGTCCCCGGTGTCTCGGTGCTCGGCGTGCGCAGTCTGCGCCAGCTGATCGCCGTCCTGGCGGACGAACCGGTACCGGACGAGGAGCGGGACGACCCGGGCCGCCCGGACCCGCTGCTCGCCGGGCTGCGCGTGCCCGGCACCGGAGCCGCCACGGGCATCCACAGCACGGGCGCCGCCCAGCACGACCTAGGTCACGACCTCGCCGACGTCGTGGGCCAGGTCTCGGCCCGCACGGCGGTGGAGGTCGCCGCCGCCGGCGGGCACCACCTGTTCCTGGAGGGCCCGCCCGGCGCCGGCAAGACGATGCTGGCCGAGCGGCTCCCCGGCATCCTGCCCCGGCTCGGCCGGGAGGAGTCGCTGGAGGTGACGGCGGTGCACTCGGTGGCGGGCCTGCTGCCCCCGGACAAGCCGCTGGTCGACGTCGCGCCCTACTGCGCCCCGCACCACTCGGCCACCATGCAGGCGCTCGTCGGCGGCGGCGCCGGCGTCGCCCGGCCCGGCGCGGTCTCCCTCTCCCACCGGGGCGTGCTGTTCCTCGACGAGGCCCCGGAGTTCCGCAGCCAGGCCCTGGACGCGCTGCGGCAGCCCCTGGAGTCGGGACACGTCGTGATCGCCCGGAGCGCGGGCGTGGTGCGGTTCCCCGCGAAGTTCCTGATGGTGCTCGCGGCGAACCCTTGCCCGTGCGGACGCTTCTCGGCCGCGGGCGACCGGTGCGAGTGCCCGGCGTCCGCGGTCCGCCGCTACCAGGCCAGGCTCTCCGGGCCGCTCCTCGACCGGGTCGACCTGAGGGTGGAGGTGGATCGGGTCTCGCGCGCGGAGCTGACCGGTCTGGCCGCCCGCGGGGAGTCCACCGCGACCGTCGCCGCCCGGGTGCGCGCGGCCCGGGAGCGGGCGGCGGCCCGCCTGGCGGGTACGCCGTGGCGGACGAACAGCGAGGTGCCCGGGCGGGAGCTGCGCAGCCGCTGGCACGCGGTGAGCGGTGCCATGGACGAGGCGGAGCGCCACTTGGAGCGCGGGGCGCTGAGCGCCCGCGGCCTCGACCGGGTCCTGCGGGTCGCCTGGACCGTCGCCGACCTTGCGGGCCACGACCGGCCGGACGCGACCGACGTCACCCTCGCCCTCCAGCTGCGCACGGGCGTCCCCCGCGGCGTGCCCATGGCGATCGGGGCACTCACATGACCGGTGGCGCCGACGCCGACCTGCTGGCACGTGTGTTCCTCACCCGGGTCGTCGAGCCCGGCGACGAGATCGCCGGACGGTGGGTCCGGGACCTGGGCGCCGAGGAGGTGGCGCGGCGGCTGCGGGGGCCGGGCGGACCGCTGCCCGGGGTGAGCGGGCGGCGATGGGACGGGATGCGGGCCCGGGCGCTGCGGGCCGAGCCCGAGCGGGACCTCGACGTCGCACGCGCGGCCGGAGTGCGGTTCCTCTCGCCGGGGGACGGCGAGTGGCCCCGGCAGCTCGACGATCTCGGGCACGCCCGGCCACTGGGCCTGTGGGTGCGCGGTCGGGCGAGCCTGCGCATGTGGGCCCTGCGGTCCGTCGCCGTCGTGGGAGCGCGGGCCTGCACCGAGTACGGGGCCCACATGGCCGCCGAACTCGCCGCGGGGCTCGCGGAGCGCGGCTGGGTGGTGGTCTCCGGTGGTGCCTACGGCGTCGACGGCGCCGCCCACCGGGGGGCCCTCGGCGCGGGCGGTGCCACCGTCGCCGTTCTGGCCTGCGGGGTCGACCGGCCCTATCCGCCCGGTCACACCGAGCTGATCACCAGGATCGCCGCACAGGGACTCGTGGTCGGCGAGCTGCCGCCCGGGGACCATCCGACCCCGAGCAGGTTCGTGCTGCGCAACCGGGTGATCGCCGCGCTCACCCGGGGCACCGTGGTCGTGGAGGCCGCCCACCGCAGCGGCTCGCTCGTCACCGCGCGGGCCGCCCAGCGGCTGGGCAGACACACCATGGGCGTGCCCGGGCCGGCGACCAGCGGCCTGTCGGCGGGGGTGCACGAGCTGCTGCGCGGAGAGGCGGTGCTGGTCACCGACGCCGCGGAGGTCGTGGAGCTGGTCGGCGGGATCGGTGAACTGGCACCGGACCGGCGCGGACCGGTGCTGCCCAGGGACCTGCTCGCCCCGGACGCCCGCCGGGTGCTGGACGCACTGCCCGGGCGGGGCGCGGCCCGGCCCGCGGACATCGCCGGCGGCGCCCAGACCACGGAGGACGACGCGGTCGCGAGACTGTACGAGCTTCGAGCACTTGGGTACGTCGAACGACACGGCGACGGCTGGAAGTTGACACGCCAGGCGATGATCTCCGTCCGACGCGATCGGGACCCCCGCTGACCCAGCGTGTTCGGCCGTCCGGGGGAACCCCTACAGCCCTGGGAAATCACGGAGTTGGAGGAATACGGCGGTCACGCACAGCGACCGCCGTGCCGCGGGAGGGCGCGCAGCGGAACGTATCTGCGCCCCCTTTCCACTCCGGTGTTCGCGCACCGCGACAGCTCAGTCACGCTACGCTCACGAGGATTCCGGCACAGACCCGGTGACTCCACACCGGAGCGACAGCTCACCCAGGTACCACCCTTCACGGCAGAACGGCACAAGGCGACGAATGCCCCAGCACACCTCCGGATCCGACCGGGCGGCGATCCCCTCCGCCGCCCGCGACGGTGGCGGCGTGCGGCCGCCCGCTCCCTCGACGCTCGACGAGCTCTGGCGGTCGTACAAGGCCACGGGTGACGACCGGCTGCGCGAGCAGCTGATTCTGCACTACTCGCCGCTCGTCAAGTACGTGGCGGGACGGGTGAGCGTGGGGCTGCCGCCCAATGTCGAGCAGGCCGATTTCGTGTCCTCCGGGGTCTTCGGGCTCATCGACGCGATCGAGAAGTTCGACATCGACCGGGAGATCAAGTTCGAGACCTACGCCATCACCCGGATCCGCGGCGCGATGATCGACGAACTGCGCGCCCTGGACTGGATCCCGCGGTCCGTGCGGCAGAAGGCGCGCAATGTGGAGCGGGCCTACGCCACCCTGGAGGCGCGGTTGCGGCGCACCCCGAGCGAGGTCGAGGTGGCCGCCGAACTGGGCATGGCCGTCGACGAACTGCACGCCGTGTTCAGCCAGTTGTCCCTGGCCAACGTGGTGGCCCTGGAGGAGCTGCTGCACGTCGGGAGCGAGGGCGGGGACGGGCTCAGCTTCATGGACACGCTGGAGGACACCGCCGCGGACAACCCCGTCGAGGTGGCCGAGGACCGGGAGCTGCGGAGGTTCCTGGCGCGGGCGATCAACACGCTGCCGGAGCGCGAGAAGACCGTCGTCACGCTCTACTACTACGAGGGGCTGACGCTCGCCGAGATCGGGAACGTGCTGGGGGTGACCGAGAGCCGGGTCAGCCAGATCCACACCAAGTCCGTGCTCCAGCTGCGGGCGAAGCTGGCCGGTTTCGGGCGATGAGCCGGCGGTGACGCCGGGTCACTCCCGTCCGGGGTGGCCGATCCGTAAAGTGAGGGTGTGCCAAGGATTCGAGCGGCCTCCGTGGCCGAGCACCGGTCGATGCAGCGAGCCGCCCTGCTGGACGCGGCGCGGTCCCTGTTGTCCGAGGGCGGGACGGAGGCGCTGACCTTCCCGGCCCTCGCCGAGCGGACGGGGCTGGCGCGCTCCTCCGTCTACGAGTACTTCCGGTCGCGGGCCGCGGTGGTCGAGGAGCTGTGCGAGGTCGACTTCCCCGTGTGGGCGGCGGAGGTCGAGGCGGCGATGGCCGCCGCACAGGGGCCGGAGGCCAGGGTCGAGGCGTATGTGCGGCGGCAGCTCACGCTGGTCGGGGACCGGCGGCACCGGGCCGTGGTGGCCATCTCGGCCAGTGAGCTGGACGCCGGGGCGCGGGAGAAGATCCGGGCCGCGCACGGGGCGCTCGTCGCCATGATCGTGGACGTGCTGGGCGAGCTGGGGCACACGGAGCCCCGGCTGGCGGCGATGATGCTGCAAGGGGTCGTGGACGCGGCCGTGCGCCGGATCGAGCTGGGGGCGGAGGCGCCGGAGGTCGTCGCGGACGCGGCGGTGCGGATGGCTCTGCGGGGCGTGCTGGGCGGCTGACGCCGCGACGCCCCTCGGGCCGGGGCCGGGGCCGGGGCCGGCCGCGGCCGGGCCCCGCGGCGCCCAGCGCCGGACCGACCAGGGACGCGTCCGTCCGGCGTCTCCGGTGCGTGCCGTGCCTCCGGGGCGGCCGGGACGTGCACGGTGTCCCCCTGGCCCACCCGTGGCCGCCCCGCGCGGCAACGCGGGCCCACGGTGGTCGAGTGGGCTGAATGAGGGCGTCCGGCTCGGTGTGAGGGCGCCGTGGGCAGTCGGGGGTGTGGCCCGCCGTAGGCATGCCCGTGAGTCGGTGCGCGCCGCTGCGGCTGTCGGGCGAGCTGAGTGGGGGACCGGAGACTCGGCGTGACGGGGCTCCCGTGCACCTCCCTGGCCGCACGACGGCGTCCGGCTCGGTGTGAGGGTGCCGTGGGCAGGCGGGGGTGTGGCCTGGCGGCAGGGGGGCTGCGGGTCGGCGCGCACCGCAGCGGTGGACGGTCCCGCCCCGGGCGGTACGCGGCGGGGCCGAGGGCTCAGGGAGGCGGGGTGCCGAGGACCGGCAGCAGGACGGAAGGGCCCGCGTTCAGCAGCCACGGGGGCAGCAGCGACAGGGGGTCCAGATAGGTCCCGTCCCTGCGCAGGCCCCAGTGGACGCAGGTGACCGGGCAGTGGGAGCCCGTCGGTTCCACCGTGCCCAGCACCTCGCCGGCCGCCACCTCGTCCCCCGTGCGCACGGACGCAAAAACCGGCTCGTACGTCGTGCGGAGCGGCGGCTCGCCGGTGCCCGGCAGGTCGACGGAGACCACGCCCCTGCCCGCCACGCGGCCCGCGAACGTCACCCGGCCGGCCGCCACCGCGAGGACCGGCGCGGACGGCCGGGCCGCGAGGTCCACGCCGCGGTGCCCCCGGGCGTACGGGGTGGGCGGCGGGTCCCAGGCGCGGAGGACCGCCGGACGGCCGGCGAGCGGCCAGGACCGGCCGGCCGAGGGGACGGGCGCCGCCGAGGGCGCCACCGAAGGCGCAGGCGGGGGCGCCGCAGGCGGGGCGCCGTCCGCGTGGCGCGCCGACGGGCCCGCCGTCAGCAGGAGCCCCAGCGGGACCGCCCACACCAGGTGCGCGTATCGCTTCGTTCGCATGCCCCGAACCGTCCCGCAGACCCGCCGGCCACGGCCCGGGCCTGTGGACCAGTCCCCGGTTGTGGACAGCGGCGTCACCCGGGGCTCCGGCCGTCCCGTACACTTCTGATGGCGATCCGGGTCACCGGGTCGACTTCGCACGCCCCGACACCGGGTGCCGGCACCGTCCGGGACCTCGGAGTCAGCGCCCCTCGGTCCTTCGTGGCAACGGCGCGCTGCGGGCGTCAGGCGCGGGAGCCGTCCGGCATCCGCGGCACAACCGGGAAATTCAAGGAGAAACGGCCATGGCCGTCGTCACGATGCGGGAGCTGCTGGAGAGCGGCGTCCACTTCGGTCACCAGACCCGTCGCTGGAACCCGAAGATGAAGCGCTTCATCTTCACCGAGCGCAACGGCATCTACATCATCGACCTGCTCCAGTCGCTGTCGTACATCGACCGCGCCTACGAGTTCGTCAAGGAGACCGTCGCCCACGGCGGCACGGTCATGTTCGTCGGCACGAAGAAGCAGGCGCAGGAGGCCATCGCCGAGCAGGCCACCCGCGTCGGCATGCCTTACGTCAACCAGCGCTGGCTGGGCGGCATGCTCACCAACTTCTCGACCGTCTACAAGCGTCTGCAGCGCCTGAAGGAGCTGGAGCAGATCGACTTCGAGGACGTCGCGTCCTCCGGTCTGACCAAGAAGGAGCTGCTGGTCCTCTCCCGCGAGAAGGCCAAGCTGGAGAAGACCCTCGGCGGTATCCGCGAGATGCAGAAGGTGCCCAGCGCCGTCTGGATCGTGGACACCAAGAAGGAGCACATCGCCGTTGGTGAGGCCCGGAAGCTGAACATTCCGGTCGTCGCGATCCTCGACACCAACTGCGACCCCGACGAGGTCGACTACAAGATCCCGGGCAACGACGACGCGATCCGCTCCGTCACCCTGCTCACCCGTGTGATCGCCGACGCCGTCGCCGAGGGCCTCATCGCCCGTTCCGGCGTCGCCACCGGTGAGAAGGGCGAGAAGGCCGCGGGCGAGCCGCTCGCCGAGTGGGAGCGCGACCTGCTCGAGGGCGAGAAGAAGGCGGAGACCGAGGACGCCGCTCCGGCCGCCGCCGAGGCCCCGGCCTCCGAGGCCCCGGCCGCCGAGGCCCCGGCCGCCGAGGGCGAGCAGGCCTGACCGTCAGCGTCAGCCGTTGACGGCGGGAGCGGTACTGCGGGCGCCTGGGCGCCACCGGGTCCGCTCCCGCCGTTCACCCGTAGGTCGGCGCGGCGTGCGCGATCGTCACCCGCATCGCGCACCGTGCTGATCTCCGATCCTCCAGACTTCGAGAAAGATTCACAGACTCATGGCGAACTACACCGCCGCCGACGTCAAGAAGCTCCGTGAGCTCACGGGCGCCGGCATGATGGACTGCAAGAAGGCGCTGGACGAGGCCGAGGGCAACGTCGAGAAGGCCGTCGAGGCGCTGCGCATCAAGGGCCAGAAGGGCGTCGCCAAGCGCGAGGGCCGCTCCGCCGAGAACGGCGCCGTGGTCTCGATCATCGCCGACGACAACGCCTCCGGTGTCCTCGTCGAGCTGAAGTGCGAGACGGACTTCGTCGCCAAGGGCGAGAAGTTCCAGGCCGTGGCCCAGGCCATCGCCGAGCACGTCGCCAAGACGAAGCCGGCCGACCTGGAGACCCTGCTCGCCTCCGAGATCGAGGCCGGCAAGACCGTCCAGGCCTTCGTGGACGAGGCCAACGCGAACCTCGGCGAGAAGATCGTCCTGGACCGCTTCGCGCAGTTCGCCGACGGCTTCGTGCTCGCCTACATGCACCGCACGATGCCCGACCTGCCCCCGCAGATCGGTGTCCTCGTCGAGCTCGACAAGCCGAACGCCGAGGTCGCCAAGGGCGTCGCCCAGCACATCGCCGCCTTCGCGCCGAAGTACCTCTCCAAGGAGGACGTCCCGGCCGAGGTCGTCGAGTCCGAGCGCCGCATCGCCGAGGAGACCACCCGCGCCGAGGGCAAGCCCGAGGCCGCGATCGCCAAGATCGTCGAGGGTCGCCTCAACGGCTTCTTCAAGGACGCGACGCTGCTCGGCCAGCCGTACGCGCTCGACAACAAGAAGTCCGTCCAGAAGGTTCTGGACGAGGCCGGTGTCACCCTGAAGCGCTTCGCGCGCATCAAGGTCGGCATCTGAGTCCGTACCGCGACGGGTACTCGGTCCCGATAGGGTCGAGTGCGATCGTTCGCGTACGCCGCCACGCACACGCGCGTGGCGGGCGACAGCAGATCTGACGAGGAGGCCATTGCCGCGCATGGGATGCGAACGACACCCCACCGGCAATGGCCTTCTTCGTATGTGCAACACGTGAAAGAGGCGGGATCCCCCATGACGACCAAGGCCCAGAAGAGCGACGACGGCAAAGTGCCCGGCCGGTTTCTGCTGAAGCTGTCCGGAGAGGCCTTCTCCGGTGGCGGGGGCCTGGGCGTCGACCCCGACGTGGTGCACAAGATCGCCCGCGAGATCGCGTCCGTCGTCCGTGACGGCGCGCAGATCGCCGTCGTCATCGGCGGCGGCAACTTCTTCCGCGGCGCCGAACTCCAGCAGCGCGGCATGGACCGCGCCCGCTCCGACTACATGGGCATGCTCGGCACCGTGATGAACTGCCTCGCCCTCCAGGACTTCCTGGAGAAGGAGGGCATCGACAGCCGGGTCCAGACCGCCATCACCATGGGCCAGGTCGCCGAGCCGTACATTCCGCTGCGCGCCGTGCGCCACCTGGAGAAGGGCCGCGTGGTCATCTTCGGCGCCGGTATGGGCATGCCGTACTTCTCCACCGACACCACCGCCGCCCAGCGCGCCCTGGAGATCGACGCCGAGGCGCTGCTGATGGGCAAGAACGGAGTGGACGGGGTCTACGACTCCGACCCGAAGACCAACCCGGACGCCGTGAAGTTCGACGCGCTCGGCTACGGCGAGGTCATCACGCGCGATCTGAAGGTCGCCGACGCCACGGCCATCACGCTCTGCCGTGACAACCGGCTGCCGATCCTCGTCTTCGAGCTTCTGGCCGAGGGCAATATCGCCCGGGCCGTCAAGGGTGAGAAGATCGGCACGCTGGTGGGTGACCAGGGCAGCCGGAACTGACCGGTTGAACCGCGGAGCCCGGCCGGGGGATGGACAATGTCTCACCGGTCGGGAACCGTGCAGGAACAAGACGCGACGCAGCCGGCCGCCGACCACAACACGTCGACCGCAGCCGGGCCTACTCAAGACACGCAGGAGCAAGTGGTGATCGAAGAGACCCTCCTCGAGGCCGAGGAGAAGATGGAGAAGGCCGTCGTGGTCGCCAAGGAGGACTTCGCCGCGATCCGCACCGGCCGTGCGCACCCGGCGATGTTCAACAAGATCGTGGCCGACTACTACGGCGCGCCGACGCCGATCAACCAGCTGGCCTCGTTCTCCGTGCCGGAGCCGCGCATGGCCGTCGTGACCCCGTTCGACAAGAGCGCGCTGCGCAACATCGAGCAGGCGATCCGCGACTCCGACCTGGGCGTCAACCCGAGCAACGACGGCAACATCATCCGAGTGGTGTTCCCGGAGCTGACCGAGGAGCGCCGCCGCGAGTACATCAAGGTCGCCAAGGGCAAGGGCGAGGACGCGAAGATCTCGATCCGCTCGGTGCGCCGCAAGGCCAAGGACGCCATCGACAAGCTGATCAAGGACGGCGAGATCGGCGAGGACGAGGGCCGCCGTGCGGAGAAGGAGCTCGACGACACCACCGCGAAGTACGTCGCCCAGGTGGACGAGCTCCTGAAGCACAAGGAAGCCGAACTGCTCGAGGTCTGATGAACGACTCTTCCTGGGGGACGCCGCAGACCGGGTACTGGGGGCCGTCCGACCAGGGGCCTGTCCAGGGGTCCGCCCCGGCGGGTCCCGCGTACGACGCGCGGGACGCGCAGCAGACTCGGCCCATGCCCATCGTGCCCGAAGGACCCGCACACGGCGGACACCAGGATGACGACCGGGGGGCCGCTCGGCCGAGCGGCCCGCTGTTCCGCGACGAGCCGTACCGCGACCCGGCCTTCCACGGCCGGACGCTCGACGGCCGGCCGTTCCACGACACGTTCCAGCACGAGACGTACCGCGACGAGAGCACGCCGGCGCGGCCCCACGGGCCGGCGTCGCAGAATCCGGATCCCATGCCCGACTCCCCGCAGCCGGCCCCCGCACCGCAGAAGAAGAGCGCGGGCCGGGATCTCGGCGCCGCGATAGGGGTCGGTGTCGGGCTCGGCGCGGTGATCGTCGCGTCGCTGTTCGTCGTCAAGGCCGTGTTCGTCGGCGTGATCGCGGTCGCCGTGGTGGTCGGACTGTGGGAGCTGACGAAGCGGCTGGAGGAGCGCAAGGGCATCCGCGCGCCGCTGGTGCCGCTGGCGGTCGGCGGCGCGGCCATGGTGGCCGCCGGGTACGTCCGGGGCGCCGAGGGCGCGTGGGTGGCGATGGCGCTCACCGCGCTCGCGGTGCTCGTCTGGCGGATGACGGAGCCGCCGGAGGGCTATCTGAAGGACGTCACGGCCGGTGTCTTCGCCGCGTTCTACGTGCCGTTCCTGGCCACGTTCGTCGCGATGATGCTGAAGGCCGGGGACGGGCCGTGGCGGGTGCTGACGTTCCTGCTGCTGACCGTGGTCAGCGACACCGGGGCGTACGCCGTCGGCTGGCGGTTCGGCAAGCACAAGCTGGCGCCGCGGATCAGCCCCGGCAAGACCCGCGAGGGCCTGCTGGGCGCGGTGGCGTTCGCGATGGCCGCGGGCGCGCTGTGCATGGAGTTCCTGGTGGACGGCGGGGCCTGGTGGCACGGGCTGCTGCTGGGGCTCGCGGTCGCGGCCAGCGCCACGCTGGGCGACCTCGGCGAGTCCATGATCAAGCGGGACCTCGGGATCAAGGACATGGGCACCCTGCTGCCGGGACACGGCGGCATCATGGACCGGCTCGACTCGCTGCTGCCGACCGCGCCGGTCGTGTGGCTGCTGCTGGTGGTCTTCGTCGGGAGCGGCTGACCGGCCGCGCGCCCCGCACCGTGGAGCCCCCGCCCCTCCGGCGGGGGTTTCGCGTTTCCGCCAGCCGTGGCCCCCGGTGCGGGGGAGTGGGACGATGCCGGTGTACGTCCCTGTGCGGGCCGCACCCAGGGAGGTCGCCATGACCGCCATCCGACGGTCCATCGTCGTGGACCGCAGACCCGAGGACGTCTGCGCGTACGTGCTGGACGCGTCCCGCCTGCCGGAGTGGCAGGCGAGCGCGGTGACCGCCGAACGGCTCGACACGGGGCCGCCGCACATCGGCTCCCGTACCCGGATCGTCCGGCGCGTGGGCAGCCGTGAGATGCCCACGACGATGGAGATCACCGACTACAACCCGCCGTACAGCTGGTCGATGCGCGGGGTCGACGGACCCGTCCGCGGCCTCCTCCGCGGCGAGATCGAACCGCTGGACGAGGGCCGCCGCTCCCGGGTCACGCTGGAGCTGGACTTCGACAGCCACGGCATCGGGCGGGTGCTGGTGCCCCTCCTGGTCCGTCCGATGGCCCGCAAGGAGATGCCGATCAACGAGCGCAGGCTGAAGGACCGCCTGGAGAGCGGCGCGGCGTAGCCCTCCGCCCGGGGCGCCACTTCGGGCCCGGCCGGGCTTGACGGCGAGCAGGTACCCTGGAAGAGCTCGCGGCCCGGCCGCGGGCCCTTCCGTCGCCCCCGCCCCACCGCGGGGGTCGTCCCGAGAGGTCCCTGGCTCCGGCACCGCCCGCCGTGGTCCCCGCCCGCCGCGGGGGTGCCAGGCCCCGCCCGTCATGAGGAGTCGTCCGACCGTGGCACGCCCAGTTCCCGGTGAGCTCACCTTCGTCGCCCCGCGCGGAGCCAAGAAGCCGCCGCGGCACCTCGCCGATCTCACGCCCGCGGAGCGGAAGGACGCCGTCGCCGAGATCGGTGAGAAGCCGTTCCGTGCCAGGCAGCTCTCGCAGCACTACTTCGCGCGGTACGCGCACGACCCCGAGCAGTGGACCGACATCCCCGCCGGTTCCCGCGACAAGCTGCGCGAGGCGCTGTTCCCGGACCTGATGACGGTCGTCCGGCATCTGTCGACCGACGAGGGCGCCACCCGCAAGACGCTGTGGCGGCTGTTCGACGGCACCCTCGTGGAGTCGGTGCTGATGCGCTACCCGGACCGGGTGACCATGTGCATCAGCTCCCAGGCGGGCTGCGGGATGAACTGCCCGTTCTGCGCGACGGGACAGGCGGGCCTGGACAGGAACCTGTCCACCGCCGAGATCGTCCACCAGATCGTGGACGGCATGCGGGCGCTGCGGGACGGCGAGGTGCCGGGCGGGCCCGCGCGGCTGTCGAACATCGTCTTCATGGGCATGGGAGAGCCGCTCGCCAACTACAAGCGGGTGGTCGGCGCCATCCGCGCCCTCACCGACCCTGCCCCCGACGGCCTGGGCCTGTCGCAGCGCGGCATCACCGTGTCGACGGTCGGGCTGGTCCCGGCGATCCACCGGTTCGCCGACGAGGGCTTCAAGTGCCGGCTGGCGATCTCGCTGCACGCGCCCGACGACGAGCTGCGCGACACGCTCGTTCCGGTCAACACCCGGTGGAAGGTCCGCGAGGTCCTGGACGCCGGCTTCGACTACGTCGAGAAGTCGGGGCGCCGGCTGTCCATCGAGTACGCGCTGATCCGGGACATCAACGACCAGGCGTGGCGCGGTGACCGGCTGGGGCGGCTGCTCAAGGGCAAGCCGGTGCACGTCAACCTGATCCCGCTGAACCCGACGCCGGGGTCGAAGTGGACCGCCTCCCGGCCCGAGGACGAGAAGGCGTTCGTCGAGGCCATCGCCGCCCACGGTGTGCCGGTGACGATCCGGGACACCCGTGGCCAGGAGATCGACGGGGCGTGTGGTCAGCTCGCCGCCACCGAGAGGTAGTCTGACCGCCGTCACGACAACTGCATCATCCGAACATCCGCATATTCCGAACATTCCGACAGGGGAGCGCCACAGCGCTGAGAGTGCGGCACCCGGCCGCAGACCCTCCGAACCTGGCCCAGGTCATTCTGGGTAGGGAGATCGGTCACCACTCGAGCTGTTGCGCCCTGCCCGGGAGCCACCGGATTCCTCCGGAAGGCCCCGGGCGGGGCCGCGTCTCTTCCTGGTCACCCCAGGAGGAATCAGTGAGCATCACCAAGCAGGCCGCGATCGTGGCCGTCGGGCTGGGCCTGGTCGCGCTGTCCGCGTGCGGGTCGTCCGACGGCGACCGGGCGTCCGGCGGCGACACCCGGACCGTCACGCTGGTCAGCCACAACTCGTGGGCCGTCTCGAAGGACGTCCTCGCCGCCTTCGAGAAGCAGTCCGGCTACCAGGTGCGGGTCCTGGAGGACGGCGACGCCGGGCAGGCCGTCAACAAGGCGATCCTGACCAAGGACAACCCGCAGGGCGACGTCTTCTTCGGCGTCGACAACACCCTGCTGTCCCGCGCCCTCGACAACGATCTGTTCCAGCCGTACGAGCCGAAGGGCTCCGACCGGGTCCTGCCCGAGTACCGCGCCGACGGGGACGAGCACCGGGTCACGCCCGTCGACACCGGCGACATCTGCGTCAACTACGACAAGGCGTACTTCAGCGAGCACCGGCTGGCCCCGCCTGACTCCCTCGACGACCTGATCAAGCCGGCGTACAAGGACCTGCTCGTCACCGAGAACCCCGCCACCTCCTCCCCGGGCCTCGGCTTCCTGCTCGGCACCGCCGCGCAGTACGGCGACGACGGCTGGACCGGCTACTGGAAGAAGCTGAAGGCCAACGGAGTGAAGGTGGTCGACGGCTGGGAGCAGGCCTACAACGAGGAGTTCTCCGGCTCCGCGGGCGGCCGCAAGGCGGGCGCCGACCGGCCGCTGGTCGTGTCGTACGCCTCCTCCCCGCCCGCCGAGGTGATCTACGCCGACCCGAGGCCGGAGACCGCCCCGACCGGGGTCGCCGAGGGCACCTGCTTCCGGCAGGTCGAGTACGCGGGCCTGCTGAGCAACGCGCGCAACCCCGAGGGCGGCAAGGCGCTGCTCGACTTCATGCTCACCAGGACGTTTCAGGACGACATGCCGCTGAACATGTTCGTCTACCCGGTGACCGGGGACGCCCGCATCCCCGAGGAGTTCGCGCAGTACGGGCCGCAGGCGAAGGACCCGCGGACCATGGACCCGGCGAAGATCGCCGCCAACCGTGACGACTGGGTCAAGTCGTGGACCTCGCTCGTACTGAAGTAGCCCCCCGCGAGGGCGGCGGCGCGAGGGGCGCGGCGGCGCGGCTCGGGCTCATGGCCCTGCCCGTCGCGTTCTTCGCCGTCTTCTTCGCCTGGCCTGTCGCCGCGATCGTCGCCCGCGGCCTCGACGTCGACGGCGGCTGGCGGTTCGGACGGCTGTGGGACGTGCTGACCGAGCCCGGCATCCGGCACGTCCTGTGGTTCACCACCTGGCAGGCGCTCGCCTCGACCGGCCTGACGCTGCTGCTCGCGCTGCCCGCCGCGTACGTCCTCGGCCGGTTCGCGTTCCCCGGCAGACAACTGCTGCGGGCGGTGGTGACCGTCCCGTTCGTGCTGCCCACGGTCGTGGCCGGCACCGCGTTCCTGGCCCTCCTCGGGCGCGGCGGGCTGCTGGACGAGCTGTGGGGCGTACGGCTGGACACCACCGTGTGGGCGATCCTGCTCGCACACGTCTTCTTCAACTACGCGGTGGTCGTCCGCACGGTCGGCGGGCTGTGGGCGCAGCTCGACCCCCGGCAGGAGGAGGCCGCGCGGATGCTCGGCGCGTCGCCCCTCCAGGCCTGGCGGCGGGTCACCCTGCCCGCGCTCGCGCCCGCCGTGGCCGCCGCCGCGCTGATGGTGTTCCTGTTCACCTTCACCTCCTTCGGCGTGGTGCAGATCCTCGGCGGGCCGCGGTTCTCCACCCTGGAGGTGGAGATCTACCGGCAGACCTCGGAAATCTTCGACCTGTCCACGGCCGCCGTGCTCACCCTGATCCAGTTCGCCGCGGTGGGCGCGATCCTCGCCGTGCACGCCTGGACCGTACGGCGGCGGGAGACCGCGCTGCGGCTGGTGGACCCGGCGGTGACCGCGCGCCGGCCGCGCGGGGCCGGGCAGTGGGCACTGCTGGCCGGGGTCCTCGGCACCGTCGCCGTACTGATCCTGCTGCCGCTCGCGGTGCTCGTGCAGCGGTCGCTCGACGCGCCCGGGTTCGCCTACTACGAGGCGCTGACCCGCGCCGACGGCGGCACCTTCCTCGTCCCGCCCATCGAGGCGATCGGCAACTCGCTGGAGTACGCCCTCGCGGCGACCGCCATCGCCGTCGTCGTCGGCGCCCTCGCCGCCGCGGCCCTCACCCGGCGGGACGCCGGACGGTTCGTCCGCGGGTTCGACGCGCTGCTGATGCTGCCGCTGGGCGTCTCCGCGGTGACCGTCGGCTTCGGCTTCCTGATCGCGCTGGACGAGCCGCCGCTGGACCTGCGGGCCTCCTGGATCCTGGTGCCGCTGGCCCAGGCGCTGGTCGGGGTGCCCTTCGTCGTACGGACCATGCTGCCGGTGCTCCGCGCGGTGGACGTACGGCTGCGGGAGGCGGCAGCGGTGCTCGGGGCGTCGCCGTGGCGGGTGTGGCGCGAGGTGGATCTGCCGATGGTGCGGCGGGCGCTGCTGGTGGCGGCCGGGTTCGCGTTCGCCGTGTCGCTGGGCGAGTTCGGGGCGACCGTGTTCATCGCGCGGCCCGACAACCCCACGCTCCCGGTGGCCGTGGCCCGGCTGCTGGGGCGGCCAGGCGACCTCAACTACGGGCAGGCGATGGCCCTGTCGACGATTCTGATGGTGGTGTGCGCGGTGGCGCTGCTGGTCCTGGAGCGGCTGCGGACCGACCGGACGGGGGAGTTCTAGATGCTGCTGGGTCTGCGAGGGGCCACCGTGCGGTTCGGCGGACGGCCCGTGCTGGACGGCGTCGATCTGGAGGTCGCCGAGCACGAGGTCGTGTGCGTGCTCGGGCCGAGCGGCAGCGGGAAGTCCACGCTGCTGCGGGCGGTGGCCGGGCTCCAGCCGCTGGACGCCGGACGGGTGCTGCTCGACGGCCGCGACCAGGCGGGCGTACCCGCGCACAAGCGGGGCGTCGGCCTGATGTTCCAGGACCACCAGCTGTTCCCGCAGCGCGATGTCGCGGGGAACGTGGCCTTCGGGCCGCGCATGCACGGCCTGCCCCGGCGGGAGCGGGACGCGCGGGTCGAGGAACTGCTGGAGCTGGTCGGGCTGCCCGGGGCCGGGCGGCGGGCCGTGGCCGCGCTCTCCGGCGGCGAGCAGCAGCGGGTCGCGCTGGCCCGTGCCCTCGCGCCCCGGCCGCGGCTGCTGATGCTGGACGAGCCGCTGGGCCAGCTCGACCGTTCACTGCGGGAGCGGCTGGTCGTCGAACTGCGCGAGCTGTTCGGCCGGTTGGGCACCACCGTGCTCGCCGTCACCCACGACCAGGGGGAGGCGTTCGCGCTCGCCGACCGGGTGGTCGTGATGCGGGACGGGCGGATCGCGCAGTCGGGGACGCCGCTCGACGTGTGGCAGCGGCCGGCGGACGCCTTCGTCGCCCGTTTCCTCGGCTTCGACAACGTGGTCGACGCGACCGTCGCCGGAGCGGCCGCCGCCACGCCCTGGGGCAAGCTGCCGGTCCCCGACGGCGCCGCGCAGGGGGCGCACTCGGTGCTGGTGCGGCCCGCCGGGGTCCGGCTGGTGGCGGCCGACGCCGGGCTGCGCTGCACGGTCGCGGCCCGCACCTTCCAGGGCACCCATGTCGCCGTGCACCTCCAGCCGGAGGACGCCCCGCGGCTGCAGGCCGCCTGCCCGCTGCGGTCGGCGCCCGAGGTGGGGGACGTGGTCGGTGTCGAGTTCGACGCGGCGGAAATCGTGGTGCTGGACCGATCGGACGGCTCGTAGGCTCGGCCCATGAGCCGACTCGACCATGAGCGTTACTGCGACGAAATAGCCCATCAGGTGCGCCAGTTGAGGGCGGTGGTGACCTCGGGCGCCGAGCTGTCCGCGACCGTGCCGACCTGCCCCGACTGGACCCTGGAACGGCTGGTGCGGCACACGGGCGGTGCCCTGCGCTGGGTGGAGCTGCTGGTGCGCACCCGCGCCGAGGCGGAGATCGAGCCGAGCCGGGTGCCGGGCGGTGCAGGACCGGAGGCCACCGGGGACCCGGCCGCGCTGGACGCCTGGCTGGCGGAGAGCGGGGAGGCGGTCGTCGCCGCGCTGCGCGAGGCCGGGCCGGACGCCAAGGTGTGGGCGTGGTCCGGGATCAACGACGCCGGGTTCTGGGCGCGCCGGATGACCCACGAGGTCACCGTGCACCGCGCCGACGCGACGCTCGCCGCCGGGCTGCCCTACGACGTGGCGCCCGAAGTGGCGGCCGACGCGGTCGACGAGTGGCTGGAGATCGTGCAGTTCGTGCAGCGGGCCCTGCCGGACCAGCCGGCGGGTGAACTGCGCGGCACCGGCCGCACCCTGCACCTGCACGCCACCGACGCCGACCTGGAGCCGGCGGCCGAGTGGCTGATCGAGCTGGCCGGGGACGGGGTGGTCTGGCGGCGCGGCCACGAGCGGGCGGACGTCACCCTGCGCGGCCCGCTCACCTCCGTGCTGCTCGCCTTCTACCGCCGTCTGCCGCTGGACAGCGCGGACCTGGAGGTGCTGGGGGAGCGCGAGCTGCTGGAGTTCTGGCTGGAGCGCGCGACGTTCGGCTGAGCCGGGGTCCCGGGACGCCGACGGCCCGCCCCCGGCCTGAGCGGGGACGGGCCACCGTGCCGACGGGCACCGCGCAGCGGGGGATCAGCTGTCGCTCTTCGCCCCGCGGCGGCGCATCCCGAGGAAGACCGCGCCACCGCCGACGACGACCAGGGCGGCCGCGATGCCGGCGATCAGACCGGTGCTGGAGCTCGCGCCGGTCTCGGCGAGGTTGGACTCCCCGGCCGCGGGCGACGGCGCGTTGCTCACGGTGTCCGCGGGCGCGCTGCTGCCGCCCTCGGGGGCGGACGGGGAGGGGGTGGCGCTGTCGGCCGGCTCCGACGGGGCCGGGGTGGCCGGCGGGGTGTCCGAGGGCGTCGTGGACGGGGTCGGGGCCGGGGTGGACGACTCGCCACCGGGCTTGCAGGGGGTCGAGGGGGTGGTCAGGTTCGGCTGGATGTCCTCGTCGACCTGGTCCCCGGCCTTGACGTGGATCCGGTAGGTGGCGTCGGGCTTCCAGTCCTCCTCGAAGGTGATCGTGACCCCTTCCCGGGAGCCGCGGACCTCCTGGGTGCCGACCAGGCGCTCGTCGGCGCCGTTGTTCTCGAGGTAGACCGAGACGGTCGCCGGGACGCCCGAGGGGTCCTTGTCGGTGACCGTGATGACGCCCTTGGTGCCCTCGCACACGGCGGCGGCGGAGAACTCACTGATGTCGCACGCGAAGGCGGTGCCCGCGACGCCGAGCGCGAGCGCGGCCGAGGCGGAGGCGACACCGAGCATGCGCACGGGACGTGCAACGTTACGGCGGATTATGGACACGTTTGTCCTTACGGGTTACACACATGGGGGGTTGACGGGGAGCCGGGACGGCACCGGTGTCCGGTGGGCGCCCCGGCACCCCAGGAGCCTCACAGGTTTATAAGCGCTCCATAAGAAGTGTCAACGTGGGCTCGGGGTACGGGTGTTGGTTTTGCCCGCTTATTAACCGCCGAGACGTTTCAACGCCTCCGGGGCCTCCTCGATCCGGTCGACCAGGGCGACCCGGGCCGCCATCGGACGCTCCCGCGCGAGCGCCCGCAGCAGCGGCCAGGCCGGCAGGTGCTCCGTCCAGTGCGCGGTGTCCACCAGGACCATCGGCGTCGGTTCGCCGCGCGACTCGTAGTAGTTCGGAGTCGCGTTGTCGAAGACCTCCTGCACCGTGCCGGCGGCGCCCGGCAGGAAGACCACCCCGGCGGTGCAGCGGGCCAGCAGGCCGTCCTCCCGGGTGGCGTTGGAGAAGTACTTGGCGATGTGCGCGGCGAAGGCGTTGGGCGGCTCGTGCCCGTAGAACCAGGTCGGGACGCCGACCGAGGGGCCGCCGCCCGGCCAGGCCGAGCGGACCTCGAAGGCGGCCCGCGCCCAGTCGGTCACCGACGGGACGAACGACGGCACCTTCGCCAGCACGGCGAGCGCCTCGGGGAGCACGGCGTCCTCGAAGGGCGCCGTGTACGCGCCGAGGTTGGCCGCCTCCATGGCGCCGGGGCCGCCGCCGGTCGCGACGGTGAAACCCGCGCGGGCCAGCGCGCGTCCGAGCCGCGCGGCGCCGGCGTACTCCTCCGTGCCGCGCGCCATCGCGTGGCCGCCCATCACGCCCACCACGCGGGCGCCGACGAGGAGTTCGTCCAGGGCGTCGGAGACGGCGTCGTCGTGCACCGCGCGCAGCATGGAGGCGAAGACGTCCCCGTCGGCCCTGGTCTGCTGGAACCAGGCGTAGGACAGGGCGTCCGGGGTCGCCTCGTACCCCTCGCCGAGCCCGTCGAACAGTTCGTCCGGGGTGTAGACGAACCCGCGGTACGGGTCGAAGGGGAGGCCCGGTATGGGCGGGAAGACCAGTGCGCCGGCGGCGGCCACGCGGGTGGCGGCCCGGGGGGTCATGGGACAGCCCAGGAAGACGGCGCCGGTCACGTCGGCGGAGAGGAGGGCGTCCGTACGGTCCGTCAGGTCGACAGCCTGGACGCGGAAGTGGGCGAGTGAGCGACGGGTGGAGACCACCTCGTCGAACTCGGCGAGGGACTCGATCTCCCGGTCGTGGGAGGCGTGGTGGCTCTGCTCTGGCTGGGCGGGTGTCGGATGCACCCGCCCATGCTAGGCAGCCGGATCCGCGCGGCGGCTCAGCCCTCGACGGCCGCCGGGTCCATCCACACGACCTCCCAGGTGTGCCCGTCGAGGTCGTCGAAGGAGCGGCCGTACATGAATCCCAGGTCCTGCGTCTCGCCGGCCGTCGTACCGCCCGCCGCGAGTGCCTTGTCCACCAGCTCGTCGACCTTCTCCCGGCCAGGCGCGCTCAGCGCGATCAGCACCTCGCTGGTCCGGGTGGCGTCGGCGATCTCCTTCTTGGTGAACTGCGCGTACTTCTCCTTGGTGAGCAGCATCGCGATGATCGTGTCGCTGATGACGACGCTCGCCGCGGTCTCGTCGCTGAACTGCGGGTTGATGGAGTAGCCCAGCTCGGTGAAGAACTTCTTCGAGGCCTCCAGGTCGGCGACGGGCAGGTTCACGAAGATCATCTGCTGGTACATGGGGGGTCTCTCCCTGGGTGGTGTTCTCCTGTGGTGCCGTTCGTGGGGGTAGACCCGGGCGCCCGCGCGAACTCATCGGTGTCCGCGGAGTTTTCCCGTACGGATTCTCAGCGGCCCAGCGGCTGGGCCGCCAGCGCGGCGACGAGCAGGGTCAGCGGGCCGAACAGCGCCAGCAGCGCGCCCGCGCGCAGGGCCGCCGCACCGCGCAGCACCGTGGCGGGGGCGCCGAGGCGGAGCAGGGCGGCGGTGGTGCCGGAGCGGGACTGCCGGCACTCCACGGCGGCGGTCAGCAGGGTCGCGACGGCGCAGCCCGCGACCACCAGCGCGCCCAGGGCGGTGAGGGGACCCAGGGCGGCCGGATCCCGGAGGCCGTCCAGGGCGTACGCCGCGGAGGCCACCGCGCAGACCACGCCGAGGGGCCGGCCGATCCGGTCCGCCTCCGCCATCAGGGCGCGGCCCGCCAGCAGACGGAGGGCACCGGGGCGGGCCGACTGGAGCAGCCGCCCGCACAGGTGGGTGAGTCCGGGGCCGGCCAGGGCGAGGCCCACGGCGGTCAGGGCCCAGCCGAGCAGGACGCCGGCCGGGCCGGTGGTGAGGCCGCCGGGCATGGTGAGGTCGCCGGGGGTGCCGGTGCGGCCGGCGTACGCCTCGACGGCCAGGCCGGCGGCGAGGGTGGCGACGCCCCAGGGCAGGGTGGTGGGGGCCGGCCGGGGGGCCGGGGGTGCGGTCCGGGCGGCCTCGTCCTGCGGGGGGCGCTCCGCGTCGGGCACCGCGCCGGGGGCGGGCACGCCGTCCGGTGGCTGCGGGGCGGCCGGCGCGGGCGCGGTGTGCCCGGGGCCCACCCGTGCCGCCCGCGGCCTGCCCGACCGGGCACCGAACCGGCCGTACGCGCCGAAGGTCTCGCGCGTCGCCGGCCCGCCGAACGCCCCGAAGCGGCCGAAGCGCCGGCGTGGACCGGGGGACGGGGTGCGGGGGTCGCGGGGGCGGAGGGTGAGGGCCACGGCGAGGGACGCGAGCACCGGGATCGCCGCCAGCAG
Organism: Streptomyces glaucescens; assembly: GCF_000761215.1. Classification (GTDB taxonomy): domain Bacteria; phylum Actinomycetota; class Actinomycetes; order Streptomycetales; family Streptomycetaceae; genus Streptomyces; species Streptomyces glaucescens_B. The sequence continues at coordinate 5,509,939 of NZ_CP009438.1, forward strand.
GGTGAGGGCCGCGGGCAGCGGGAGGGGGCGGCCCGCGGCGAGGAAGTCGTCGGCCGCGCCGTCGAAGGGCAGTCCGGTGAGGTCGCCGCGCAGGTGGAGGAAGACGAGGAGGGCCAGCAGGGAGCCCAGCGTGGTCGCCAGGGCGGTGGTGGTCGCCGAGACGGCCATCAGTCGGGCCGGGCCGAGGCCGACGGCCGACAGGCCCGGGCGCGGCGCGGTCGCCGGGTCGGTGCGGGCGACCGCGACGGCGAGGTGGACGGTCGCCGCCAGGGGGGTCGCGCACCAGGCCAGGCGGAGCAGGAGGGAGCCGGCCGGTTCCCCGGGGTGGCCGAGGGCGTAGCCGAGGGCGGACAGCATGAGGAAGCCGGTGCCCGCCGAGGCCGCCGCGACCAGCAGGCGGCGCAGCTGGACGGCCGGGTGGGCGCTGCGGGTCAGGCGGAGAGCGAGCACGCCGCCCGGCCTTCCGTCTCGGGGGCCGGGGGCAGGTGGAGGGTGCGCACGCGGCGCCCGTCCAGCAGGGAGACGGTGCGGTCGGCGAGGGCCGCGGTCTCCGCGTCGTGGGTGGCGAGGACGACCGTGATGCCGTGCGAGCGGGCCGCCGTGGTCAGGGTGCGCAGGACGTGGCCGCGGTCCGCGCGGTGCAGGGGCGCGGTGGGCTCGTCGGCGAACAGGACCGTGGGGGCGGGGGCCAGCGCGCGGGCGATGCAGACGCGCTGCCGTTCCGACTGGGTGAGGTCGGCGGGGCGTCTGCGGGCCGTGCCGCCGACGTCCAGGCGCTCCAGCCACTCCTGTGCGGCGACCTTGGCCCGGCGGCGGGTGCTGCCGCGCAGCATCAGGGGGAGTGCGGCGTTCTCCCACACGCTCAGCTCCGGGACGAGCGCGGGGGCCGGGTCGATCCAGCCGAACCGGTCGCGGCGCAGCCGTTCCCGGCCGAGGGGGCCCATGGTGTGCACGGGGACGCTGTTGAACCAGACCTCGCCGCGCTGGGCGCGCACCAGCCCGGCCAGGCAGCCGAGCAGGGTGGACTTGCCGCTGCCGCGCGGGCCGCTGACGGCCAGGATCTCGCCCTCCCGGACGCCGAGCGAGACACCGCTCAGCGCGGGGGAGCCGTCCTGGTGCGTGAAGTGCAGGGACCGTGCCCAGAGCACGTCGTTGTCCGGCGGGGCCTCCATGGGCGTACACCTCGGTTCAGATCCGTAGTTCCCGTGCCTGCTCCCCCGTGCGGGGGAACGAAGGCGGGGCCGATCGGTCACTGGAACGCTAGGCAGCCCGGCGCGGGAGCCCGGACAGCACGCGGCCCCGGGCGCCCGTTTCTCACTCGAACGGGCGGCTCCGGGGCCGGGATGATCACAGCATCGGGTGATCGGGTCAGCCGGTCACAGCTTCGTCCACGCCTCCGTGAGGGTGGCGCGCAGGATCTGCTCGATCTCGTCGAACGTCCCCTGGTCGGAGATCAGCGGCGGGGCGAGCTGGACGACCGGGTCGCCGCGGTCGTCGGCACGGCAGTACAGGCCGTTGTCGAAGAGCGCCTTCGACAGGAAGCCGTACAGGACGCGCTCGGTCTCCTCCTCGTTGAAGGACTCCTTGGTGTTCTTGTCCTTCACCAGCTCGATGCCGTAGAAGAAGCCGTTGCCGCGGACGTCGCCGACGATCGGCAGGTCGTGCAGCTTCTGCAGCGTCTTCAGGAAGGCGCCCTCGTTGTCGAGGACGTGCTGGTTCAGGCCCTCCCGCTCGAACAGGTCGAGGTTGGCGAGGCCGACCGCGGCGGAGACCGGGTGGCCGCCGAAGGTGTAGCCGTGCAGGAAGGTGTTGTCGCCCTTGTAGAACGGCTCGGCGATGCGGTCGGAGACGATGCACGCGCCGATCGGGGAGTAGCCCGAGGTCATGCCCTTGGCGCAGGTGATCATGTCGGGGACGTAGCCGAACTTGTCGCAGGCGAAGGTGGTGCCCAGGCGGCCGAAGGCGCAGATGACCTCGTCCGAGACGAGCAGCACGTCGTACTGGTCGCAGATCTCGCGGACCCGCTGGAAGTACCCGGGCGGCGGCGGGAAGCAGCCGCCGGCGTTCTGCACCGGCTCCAGGAAGACCGCGGCGACGGTCTCCGGGCCCTCGAAGAGGATCTGCTGCTCGATCTGGTCGGCGGCCCAGCGGCCGAAGGCCTCGGGGTCGTCGCCGTGGATCGGGGCGCGGTAGATGTTGGTGTTCGGCACCTTGTGCGCGCCCGGGACGAGCGGCTCGAAGGGGGCCTTCAGGGCCGGCAGGCCGGTGATGGACAGGGCGCCCTGCGGCGTGCCGTGGTAGGCGACCGCGCGGGAGATGACCTTGTACTTGGTGGGCTTGCCCTGCAGCTTGAAGTACTGCTTGGCGAGCTTCCAGGCGGTCTCGACCGCCTCGCCGCCACCGGTGGTGAAGAAGACCTTGTTGAGGTCGCCCGGGGCCTTGTCGGCGAGGCGCTCGGCCAGCTCGACGGCCTTCGGGTGGGCGTAGGACCACACCGGGAAGAAGGCCAGTTCGCTCGCCTGCTTGGCGGCGACCTCGGCGAGTTCCGTGCGGCCGTGCCCGGCCTGGACCACGAACAGGCCCGCGAGACCGTCGAGGTAGCGCTTGCCCTTGTCGTCGTAGATGTAGGTGCCCTCACCGCGGACGATGGTCGGGACGGGGGCGTTCTCGTACGACGACATGCGGGTGAAGTGCATCCACAGGTGGTCGTACGCGCTTCGGCTGAGGTCCTTGGTGCTCACGGTTATCGGGTCCTCACGGGTTATCGGGTTCCCCACATGTAGGTCTGCTTCTTGAGCTTCAGGTAGACGAAGCTCTCGGTGGAGCGCACGCCGGGCAGGGACCGGATGCGCTTGTTGATGACGTCCAGCAGGTGGTCGTCGTCCTCGCAGACGATCTCCGCGAGGATGTCGAACGAGCCCGCGGTCATCACCACGTACTCCACTTCCGACATGTCAGTCAGCGCGTCGGCGATGGACTCGACATCGCCCTCGACGTTGATCCCGACCATCGCCTGCCGGCGGAAGCCCACGGTGAGCGGGTCCGTGACGGCGACGATCTGCATCACGCCCTGGTCGAGCAGCTTCTGGACGCGCTGGCGCACGGCGGCCTCGGACAGGCCGACGGCCTTGCCGATCGCGGCGTACGGCCGGCGGCCGTCCTCCTGCAACTGCTCGATGATGGCGAGGGAGACGGCATCCAGCTGGGGGGTGCCGTTCCTGGACTCGCGGGAGTCCCTCTGGTCTGCGCTTCGACTGGCCACGACCTCACTGTGCACGAGGACTCGACAGTTTCGCAAGGCGGGATCGATGAAATCCGTTGTTTACGCGATGCGACCTTGCGGATTTCGCAGATTCGGCACCTCGGGGGGTGTTGAAACGGTGAGGCGAACGACTAGGGTGGGCATCTCAAGGAATGGACATCGACAGGAGGGCCGGCAGTGACCACCGAACTGCGTCGCCTGCGCAACTACATCGACGGAGAGTTCCGGGACGCCGCCGACGGACGGACCACCGATGTGGTGAACCCCGCCACCGGCGAGGCGTACGCCACCGCACCGCTGTCCGGGCAGGCCGACGTCGACGCCGCCATGGCGGCCGCCGAGGCCGCGTTCCCGGCCTGGCGCGACACCACGCCCGCCGAGCGGCAGAAGGCCCTCCTGAAGATCGCGGACGCGTTCGAGGAGCGCGCCGAGGAACTCATCGCGGCCGAGGTGGAGAACACGGGCAAGCCCATCGGGCTGACCCGCACCGAGGAAATCCCGCCGATGGTGGACCAGATCCGCTTCTTCGCGGGCGCCGCGCGGATGCTGGAGGGCCGCTCCGCGGGCGAGTACATGGACGGGATGACCTCGATCGTCCGCCGCGAGCCGGTCGGCGTCTGCGCCCAGGTCGCGCCGTGGAACTACCCGATGATGATGGCCGTGTGGAAGTTCGCCCCGGCCATCGCCGCGGGCAACACCGTCGTGCTGAAGCCGTCGGACACCACCCCGGCCTCCACGGTGCTGATCGCCGAGATCATCGGCGGCATCCTGCCCAAGGGCGTCTTCAACGTCATCTGCGGCGACCGTGACACCGGCCGCCTGATGGTCGAGCACCCCGTCCCGGCGATGGCCTCCATCACCGGCTCGGTGCGCGCGGGCATGTCCGTCGCCGAGTCCGCCGCCAAGGACCTCAAGCGGGTCCACCTGGAGCTGGGCGGCAAGGCGCCGGTCGTCGTCTTCGAGGACACCGACATCGCCAAGGCCGTCGAGGACATCTCCGTCGCCGGCTTCTTCAACGCCGGCCAGGACTGTACGGCCGCCACCCGCGTCCTCGTCCAGGAGTCCATCCACGACGAGTTCGTCGCCGCCCTCGCCAAGGCCGCCTCCGAGACCAAGACCGGCCTGCCGGACGACGAGGACGTGCTCTTCGGCCCGCTGAACAACCCGAACCAGCTCAAGCAGGTCACCGGCTTCATCGAGCGGCTGCCCGCCCACGCCAAGGTCGAGGCGGGCGGCGAGCGGGTCGGCGACAAGGGCTACTTCTTCGCGCCGACCGTGGTGTCGGGACTGAAGCAGGACGACGAGATCGTCCAGAACGAGGTCTTCGGCCCGGTCATCACCGTCCAGTCCTTCACCGACGAGGACCAGGCGGTCGAGTACGCCAACGGAGTCGAGTACGCGCTCGCCTCCTCGGTGTGGACCAAGGACCACGGCCGCGCCATGCGGATGTCCAAGAAGCTCGACTTCGGCTGCGTGTGGATCAACACCCACATCCCGCTGGTCGCCGAGATGCCGCACGGCGGCTTCAAGAAGTCCGGCTACGGCAAGGACCTGTCGGGCTACGGCTTCGAGGACTACACCCGCATCAAGCACGTGATGACGTCGCTGGACGCGTGATCCCGGCGCGGCGGTGAACCCGTGAGCTCGTGGCCCCGGACGGAGGACGGACCGTCCGGGGCCACGTTTTTCGTGTACGGGGCCTGCGGGGCCCACGTTTTCGGTGGGCGGGGCATCGGGGCCGCGCTCTTCGTGTGCGCGGCCTCCCGCGGCGCGCCGTTCCTTCCGGTGCCCGTGCGGCCCGGGCCGCCGGGTCAGCCGGCGCGCAGCCGGGCGGTCTGCTCGGTCCCGACGTCGCTGGTGCGCCGCAGGTAGCGCTCGATGACGGTGAGCTCGTCGTCGGTGAAGTCGTCGAGAGCCCGGTCGAAGGCCTCACCGGGAGCCTCCCAGGCCGCCTCGATCTCGGGAGTGCGGCCGGCGGTGAGGGTGACGAGCGTCTTGCGCCGGTCGTGGGTGTCCGGACGGCGTTCGGCGAGGCCGGCCTTCTGCAGGCGGTCGACCAGGCGGGTGGCCGATCCGGAGGTGAGCCCGGTCAGTTCCGCGATCTCGCCGGTCGTGCGGGGGCCGGGTTCCAGGGCGAGCAGGCTCACGCACTGCAGGTCGGTCGGGTGCAGGCCGAGGCGCTCGGCCATCGCCTGGTTGAACAGCGTGTAGGCCGCGTGGTGGCGCCGGGCCGCGGCGGTGACCGCCGCGACCAGCTCGCCGCGGGTTCGGTTTGACATGGGATCGCCCTCGTGTCCTACTCATATATCTGCGCCGCGCAGAGATTGCGTGACGCAGGTTCGAGTTCCTTTGTAGCACGACCACCGGGAGAACCCATGACCAGCCACCCGCCCGAGCAGCTGCGTGCCCTCTACGGCCGCTGGAGCGAACTGTGGCGCGGCGACTTCAGCCACGCCGAGGAGATCCTCGACCCCGGCTTCGTCGTCCACCAGGCCCGTCCCGACGGCAGCGACTCCGAGGCCGTCACCGGCCCCGAGCGCCTGCTGCCCGAGATCGAACAGACCATGGCCGCCTTCGGCGACATCACCATCACCGTCGACCTCGGCCCGGTCGCCGACGGCGACCTGGTGGCCGCCCGCTGGACGATGGGCGCCCGCTACACCGGTGGCATTCCCGGGGCCACCGCCCCCGTGGGGACCAGGATCTCCTTCAGCGGCAACGACATCCTCCGCGTCCGGGACGGCCGGTTCGTCGAGTACTGGACCTGCACCGACATCCTCGACGGGCTGTCCCAGCTCGGCGCGGTCTCCGGCCCCAACGGCCCGGCCCGGCACTGAACCCGACGCGGTCCCCGGCCGGGAGCCGGACGCGTCGGCCCTCGCCAGGGAACCCTCGGCCGTCCGGAGCGCGGGACGGCCGGCGCCGGCCGCCCCGCGGGACGCCGGCGCGCCGGCACCCCGGGCTACCCGTGCCCGTGCTCCCGCTCGTGTCCCCGCCGCTCCTGCTCGTGCTCCCCCCGCTGCTGCCGCTGCCCTTCCCGCCCGGCGGCCGGGGGCCGCTCGCCGGCGCGGACCGTGAAGGCCGCCGTGTGCACCTCGCCGCCGGCCCTGAAGTCGAGGAACAGGCGGTAGGCGCCCTCGCTGGGAGCGGTGGCGGAGAAGGCGACCTCGGGGCCCGAGGTCGCGCTGCCGTGGGCCTCCTCGTGCGGGTGCACGTGCAGGTAGGCGAGGTCGCCGGAGCGCAGGGCGACCAGGTGGCCGTAGGCGCCGAGATAGGGCTGGAGGGCGGTGACCGGCTTGCCGTCACGGCGGACGGTGAAGGTCAGGTCGCTCTCGCCGCCGGCCCGCAGGGCGCCGTCGAGGGTGACCTGGTAGCCGTCCACGGTGGCCGTCGCGGAGGGGGCGGGCAGGGGGTCCGGGGCGTAGGTTCCGGAGACCGCGAGGTCGGCGCCGAGGGTCAGGCCCGCGTCCTCGGCGGCGGGGGTGAAATCGGCGAGGACGCGGTAGCCGCCGGGCTCGGGGAGGGTGGCGGTGGCCGTCCAGGTGCCGTCGGCGGAGCGCGTGGGATGCAGGTGGCGGTAGGTGGTGAGGTCGCGTGCGGCGAGGATCAGGTGCAGCTCCTTCTCGTGCGCGCGGCGGTAGTCGGTCACCGGGCGGCCCTGCGCGTCACGGATGACGAAGCTGAGGGTGCTCGGCTCGTCCGCCCGTACGCGCGGGGTCCTCAGGTCCAGGGTGTAGCCGTCCTCCGAGATCTGGAGGCCGCCGGGCGAGGTGTCCGCGGCCGGGGTGCCGGCGGGGGCGGTGCCGGCGGGCTCGGAGTGGGCGGCCGACTCGTGTCCGCCGCCCCCGGTGTCCGTGGGGACCGGGGAGACGGCGTCGCCGATGCCGTACGCGGCGGTGAAGGACGCGGCCAGGGCGGCGCCGAAGGCGCCGATCTTGTACAGGGGACGCATCTCTGACTCCTGGGTTCTCGGGCGGCCGGGCCGGACCGCCACTTGATCTGGGTACCCGCCGGGGGTATATATGGCAGCAGCTTATACCCCCCCAGGGTATAAAGTGAAGTGGTGGCGACAGCAGACGCAGCCAGAGGGAAGCCCAGGAGGACTCATGAGCACAGCCGCCCCCGGTGTCACCGAGGTCGAACTCGCCATCGGCGGGATGACCTGCGCTTCCTGCGCCGCGCGCATAGAGAGGAAGCTCAACCGCATGGACGGGGTCACCGCCACGGTCAACTACGCGACGGAGAAGGCGAAGGTGTCCTACGCGGGGCAGGTGACCGTCCCCGACCTGATCGCCACGGTCGAGGCCACCGGATACACCGCGCGGGAACCCGAGCCACCGCGCGCCGCCCGGCAGGACGCGCCGCCCGAGACCGCCGACGAGCTGAAGCCGCTGCGCGAACGCCTGATCACGGCCGTCGTGCTCGCCGTACCGGTGATCGCCATGGCCATGGTCCCCGCCCTGCAGTTCGAGTACTGGCAATGGCTGTCCCTGACCCTCGCCGCCCCCGTCGTCACCTACGCCGCCTGGCCCTTCCACCGCGCCGCCTGGACCAACGCCCGGCACGGCGCCGCCACCATGGACACGCTGATCTCGGTCGGCACCGCCGCGGCGTTCCTGTGGTCGCTGTGGGCGCTCTTCCTCGGCAGCGCGGGCACGCCCGGCATGACCCACCCCTTCGAGCTGACCGTCGAACGCAGCGACGGCGCCGCCAACATCTACCTGGAGGCCGCAGCCGGCGTCACCGCGTTCATCCTGGCCGGCCGCTACTTCGAGGCCCGCTCCAAGCGGAAGGCGGGCGCCGCGCTGCGGGCGCTCATGGAACTGGGCGCCAAGGACGTCACCGTGCTGCGCGACGGGACCGAGGTCCGCGTCCCCGTGGCCGAGTTGAGGACCGGTGAGCGGTTCCTCGTCCGGCCCGGCGAGAAGATCGCCACCGACGGCACCGTCGTCGAGGGCAGCTCCGCCGTCGACGCCTCCATGCTCACCGGCGAGTCCGTCCCCGTCGAGGTCGGCGTCGGCGACCCGGTCACCGGCGCCACCGTGAACGCCGGCGGCCGCCTGGTCGTCGAGGCCACCCGGGTCGGCGCCGACACCCAGCTCGCCCGGATGGCCAGGCTCGTCGAGGACGCGCAGAACGGCAAGGCCGCCGCCCAGCGCCTCGCCGACCGGATCTCCGGCGTCTTCGTGCCGGTCGTCATCGCGCTCGCCCTCGGCACCCTCGGCTTCTGGCTGGGCAACGGCGCCGGGCTGACCGCCGCCTTCACCGCCGCCGTCGCCGTGCTGATCATCGCCTGCCCGTGCGCGCTCGGCCTGGCCACGCCGACGGCACTGCTGGTCGGCACCGGGCGCGGCGCCCAGCTCGGCATCCTCATCAAGGGCCCCGAGGTCCTGGAGTCCACCCGCCGCGTCGACACCGTCCTCCTCGACAAGACCGGCACCGTCACCACCGGCCGGATGACCCTCCTCGCCGTGCACACCGCCGACGGCACCGACGAGAGTGAGGTGCTGCGCCTCGCCGGGGCGCTGGAGAACGCCTCCGAGCACCCCATCGGCCGTGCCGTCGCGGCCGGGGCCGGGGCCGCCGAGCGGACCGGTGCCCTGCCCGTCCCGGAGGACTTCGCCGGCATCCCCGGACTCGGCGTGCGGGGCGTCGTCGAGGGACACACCGTGCTCGTCGGCCGGGAGCAGCTGCTGGACCTGCCGGGCGGGGCGACCGGGCTGCCCGCGTCGCTGAAGGAGGCCAAGGCCGCGGCCGAGGCCGCCGGCCGGACCGCGATCGCCGTGGCCTGGGACGGCGAGGCCCGCGCCGTGCTGGAGGTCGCCGACGCGGTGAAGGACACCAGCGCGGAGGCCGTCCGGCGGCTGCGGGCGCTCGGCCTGCGGCCGGTGCTGCTCACCGGCGACAACCGGGCCGTGGCCGAGGCGGTGGCCCGGGAGGCCGGCATCGACGAGGTGATCGCCGAGGTGCTGCCCGAGGAGAAGGCCGAGGTCGTCCGGCGGCTCCAGGCGCAAGGCCGTACGGTCGCGATGGTCGGCGACGGGGTCAACGACGCCGCCGCGCTCGCCCAGGCCGACCTGGGGCTGGCCATGGGCACCGGTACCGACGCGGCGATCGAGGCGGCGGACCTGACCCTGGTCCGCGGCGACCTGCGGGCCGCGGCCGACGCGATCCGCCTCTCCCGCCGCACCCTGGGCACCATCAAGTCCAACCTGTTCTGGGCCTTCGCCTACAACGTGGCCGCACTGCCGCTGGCCGCGGCGGGCCTGCTGAACCCGATGATCGCGGGGGCGGCGATGGCGTTCTCCTCGGTGTTCGTGGTCGGCAACTCGCTGCGGCTGCGCGGGTTCCGGGCCGCGGGCTGACGCACCGCCGGGGGCGGTCCCGGGCCGGGACCGCCCCCGCCGGGCTACTTGAGGGCGGCCTGCACGACGGCCTGCACCACCGGGTTGCCCGACTCGTCCTTGGCGTTCGTGTCGTTGACCGAGTAGACGACCGTACGGCTCAGGTCGCGGGTCGCGGCGACACCCGTGCTGTAGCCGTACCGGGCGCCGCTCTTGAACCAGTAGACCCGGCCCTCGTGCTCGTACCGCTGGAGTCCGGCGCTGTACGTGGCGCTCTTGATGTGCGCCGGGACCCGGAACATCTCCCGCAACTGTGGCTCCGGCACGATCCGGCCCTGGAACAGCGCGGTGACCAGGCGCTCCAGATCGGCCGTGGTGGAGATCATGTCCCCGGCGGCCCAGCGGTCCGCCTGGTTCCACTCGGTGACGTCGACCAGCCGGGTGGTGCCGCCCGGGCCCGGCATCGCCTGGTAGCCGCGGTTGTGCGGGCCGTGGATGCGGGGATCGGCGCCGGGGAATCCGGTGTCCTGCATCCCGGCGGGCAGCAGCACCCGCCGCCTGGCCTCGGTGGCGTACGCGTGGCCCGTCACCTTCTCGATGAGCAGGCCGAGGATCGTGTAGTTGACGTTCAGGTAGTGCTGCCGGCTGCCGGGACGGAACTCCGGGCCCTTGGCGACCGCGGAGGCCACGACCTGCGTGGGGGAGAGCGCGTCGAAGCGGTGCGCGTACTCCTCCTCGACCGTGCTCCCGAGGCTGTCACCGGGCCGGATCCCGCTGGTGTGGTTCAGCAGCTGCCGCACGGTGACCGGACGGAACGCGGGTCCGAGCAGGCCGGGGAGATAGTGCTGCACCGGCCGGTCGAGGGCGATCCGGCCGTCCGCCACGAGGTCCAGGACGACGGCCGCGGTCACGACCTTCGTGACGGAGCCCGCGCGGAAGCGGGCGTCCGCGTCGGCCGGCCCTCCGCCGGCCAGATCCCGCACGCCCGCACTGCCCCGCCAGACGCCGTCGCCACCGCCGATCCGGACCAGGGCGGCGGTGGCGTGGGCACCGGGCACACCGTCCAGCGCGGCACGCAGGGCCTTCCCGTTCGGTGCGGAGTGCCGCGTGACGGGCGCGGACGCGGGGGCGGTCGGGACCGGGGCGGACGAGGCCGACGGAGGTGCGGCGGGGGACGGCGTGTGCGCCAGGGCGGGGGCGGCCAGGGGCCCGGCGGTCAGGGCGAGGGTGACACCGGCGGTGAGCAGGACGGTACGGCGGCGGGCGGGCATGACGTGACTCCCGGGGAGATCGTGGGGTGAAGGTTCGTGATCATCCTCGGTCGCCACGTCCCGGTGCGGATCGTCGGTGAGGAGGGGGCCGGACCCTGGCAGTACCCGGAGCAACGGGCCCGCCCGGTCCGGGTGTTGCCGGGATCAGCCCTTAGGGGACGTGCCGCGGCCGGGCGCTCGTGACGCTCCCGCGCCGCCGGGACCGTTCTGGGGGCGGGAGGGGACCGCTGCCCGGGCCGGCGCGCCCCCGGCCGGATGGGCCGGGTCGCGTGGCTGACCGCGGCGGCGCAGGGCGCACAGGGCGTCGATGCGGTTGGTGGTGACGGAGTCCACGCCCGCCGCCAGGACGCGGCGCATCGCGCGGACGGTGTCGGGGGTCCACACCGCGAGGAGGAAGCCGTCGCGGTGCACGCGGGCGACGAGGTCGCGGTCGACCAGGCCGAAACGGTAGTTGAGCCAGCGCGGGCGCACCGCGTCCAGCAGCGCGGGCCGCGGCGGCGCCAGCGTCGTCCAGGTCAGGGCGATCTCGGCGGCCGGGTCGGCGGCGCGCACCGCCAGCATCGCCGCGGCGCCCGCGCAGTAGTAGACGCGGTCCTCGGCCCCGCAGTCGCGGACCACGTCCACCACCCGGCGGACCGCCCGGACGCCCGGGGAGCCCGGCAGGTCCAGCATCACCCGGCCGTCCCCGGTCGCCGCCAGGGCCGCGGCCAGCGTCGGCACCTCGCCCGCCGTCGCCTCGTCCAGCTCGGCGGCGGTCAGCCCGGTCACCGGCCTGTCCAGCTCCCACAGCCGCTTCAGGGTCTCGTCGTGCAGCAGCACCGGTACACCGTCCCGGGTCAGCCGTACGTCGATCTCGACCGCGTCCGCGCCCAGTTCGAGCGCGGTCCGCAGCGACGGCAGGGTGTTCTCACGGGCGTGGTAAGGGGCGCCGCGGTGGGCCACGGCGGTCACGTTGCGCATGCGCCCATTGTGCTGGGGCGGCGCGCCGGCCGGGTCAGGGCGCGAGCCGGTCCGCGAGGTACGCGTCGGTGTACGTGTCGATCTCGGCGGCCAGCCGGGCCTTGCCGGCCGGGTCCAGGAAGGACGCCTCGACGGCGTTCTTCGCCAGGCTTGCGAGGCCCCGCTCGTCCAGGTCGAGCAGACGGGCGGCGACGGCGTACTCGGTGTTCAGGTCGGTGCCGAACATCGGCGGGTCGTCCGAGTTGACCGTGACCAGGACGCCGGCGTCGACGAACTCCCTGAGCGGGTGCTCGTCCAGGGTGCGGACCGCGCGCGTGGCGATGTTCGAGGTCGGGCACACCTCCAGCGCGATGCGGTGCTCGGCGAGATGCGCCAGCAGCTTCCCGTCCCTGGCGGAGCTGGTGCCGTGGCCGATGCGCTCGGCGCGCAGGTGGGTGAGGGCGTCCCAGACCGTCTGCGGCCCGGTCGTCTCGCCCGCGTGCGGCACGGACCGCAGGCCGGCCGCGATCGCGCGGTCGAAGTACGGCTTGAACTGCGGGCGCGGCACGCCGATCTCCGGTCCGCCGAGCCCGAAGGACACCAGGCCCTCCGGGCGGACCCGGTCGTCGGTGGCCAGCCGGGTCGTCTCCTCGGCCGCCTCCAGGCCCGCCTCGCCCGGGATGTCGAAGCACCAGCGCAGCACGGTCCCGAACTCGGCCTCGGCCGCCTTGCGGGCGTCCTCGATCGCTTCCATGAACGCCTTCTCGTCGATGCCGCGGCGGGTGGACGAGAAGGGGGTGATGGTCAGCTCGGCGTAGCGCACCTGCTGGCGGGCCAGCTCGCGGGCCACCTCGTAGGTCAGCAGGCGGACGTCCTCGGGAGTGCGGATGAGGTCGACCACGGACAGGTACACCTCGATGAAGTGCGCGAAGTCCGTGAACGTGAAGTAGTCGACCAGGGCCTCGGGGTCCGTCGGGACCTTCGAGTCGGGGTGGCGGGAGGCCAGCTCGGCGACGATGCGGGGGGAGGCGGAGCCGACGTGGTGGACGTGGAGTTCGGCTTTCGGCAGGCCGGCGATGAAGTCACCTGCGGTGGGTTGTGCGACGGAACGGTCGGTCACGGGTTCCTCCCCGGTGCGGTGCGCCGCCCTGCGGGGCCTGGCGCGGGTGATCGGCTGATCGGTGTCGTCATCGTAGGACGGCCGTGGTGGGTGGGGTGTGAGGGTTCGGGAGCGGGGCGGTGGAGTGGCCGGTGGGCGGGTGCGGGCCGGGTGCGGCTCGCCACGCGGTTGCCCGCGTGCCTGGCCGGTGGACGGGGTGGCCGGCGGGTGAGTGGGTTGGGTGCGGCGCGTCGCGCGCGGTCCTCGCACCTGTGGCCGGTGGGTGGGGCGGTCGGCGGGTGGGGTGTGGCCGTAGCATGACGGAACGTACGACAGAGGGGATCTCGCGCATGTCCGACGACGCGCAGCCGCCGGTGCCGGGACACGACGCCGCGTCCGGGGCCACGCCGCCGCGCTCCGGCGCCCCGCGTGATCCCTGGGCCGCGCCGGGGCCGGCGCGCGCGGACGACGGGGGCGCCGCCAAGGTGCCGTTGCGCAAGAACACGGAGCCGGAGCCGCCGCGCGGGTCCGGGGACGCGGCGGCCGCGAGCGAGCCGGGGGCCGGTGCCAATCCCTGGGCGCCGCCGGCCGGGCCCGGCGACACGGTGGTCCCGGGCAGCGGCCCGGCGCCTGCCTCGGTCCACGACCAGCAGACCCTCACCTCGCTGCCCGCCGAGGGCGGTGGCGGGGTGTCGCCGCAGTGGGCCGCCCCGACCGTTCCGCCGAGCCCGGGCCCTCCGCCGGCCGGTGCGGGTGACCCGTTCGCGCCGCCGCCTGAGCAGGTGCCGCAGGGTGGTGCGGTGCCTCCGCCGCCCATCGCCCCGGACGGTCCCGGGCAGCTGCCGTACGGCTGTCCGGCCGGGTACGGATATCCGCCCCCGGCCGCCGGGGGCGGCTACTACGGCTGGCCCGGTGTGCCGCCGGCGGGCGCCAACGGGACGGGCACCGCCGGGCTGGTGCTCGGAGTCCTCGCGGCGATCGTGTTCTGCCTGTGGCCGCTGGCCATCGTCCTCGGGATCCTCGGTGTGGTCTTCGGCGCGATCGGCCACGGAAAGGCGAGGCGCGGGCAGGCCACCAACGGGGGACAGGCGCTGGCGGGCATCATCTGCGGCGCCGCCGGGATCGTCCTGGGCGTGGTCATGGGCGTGCTGGTGATCGTGGTCCCGTGAGGGGCGGGGCCGGCGGCCTCGTGCCCGACGCCTGAGCCCTCTGCCCGAGGGCTGGGCTCGCGTGCCCGAGACCTGAGCCCCGTCCCGAGGGCTGGGTCCCGTGCCCGAGACCTGAGCCCCGTTCCCGAGGGCCGGGTCCCGTGCCCGCGGCCCGAGCCCCCGTGCCTCACGGGTCTGCCGGGACCCGCTAGCCCTCCTGCCGCAGCCGCCCCCGCGCCTCCATCAGTGCGAATCCCAGCAGGTTCAGCCCCCGCCACCGCTGTGGATCCCCCGCGCCCTCGTCACCGGCGGCGAGGCCGATGCCCCAGACCCGGTCCACCGGACTGGCTTCCACCAGCACCCGCTCCCCCGTGCCCAGCAGGTACTCCCGCAGCTCGGCGTGGGCGGCGAACTTCCGGACACTTCCCTCGACCACGATGCCGAACCGCTCCCGCTCCCAGACCCCCTCGTCGAACCCCCGGACGAGTCGTCCCGCCTTCTTCGCCTCCGCCGGATGCCCGGCGGCCAGCACCCGCCGCTCCGCCTCCGCGTCGCCGAACAGGCGGGCCTTGGCGGCCATCATCCAGTGCTCGGCCGTCGCGTACTCCACGCCGTCGGCCGTGAAGGGGGAGGGCCACCACTGGCTCAGGCAGCTCGGCCCGATCCGTCCGTCCGGCAGCGGGCGGTGCCCCCAGAAGTGCAGATACTTCACCCGGACCCCCGCTCGCACCTCCTTGACCAGGGCTTCCCTCGAGTCGATCTTCTCCATGCACGGCAGTCTCGCAGCCACCACTGACATTCCGTCCCCTGTTTTTCGCGTCGACTCGACACCTGGTCGACAGATTCCGTCGCGTAACCAAATGGCAACAACGGAATCACTTGTTGGAGTCCCATGGCTCTGTCAGGATCGGCACTCAAATCGAGCTGGAGCTACGCCACCCACCCCCCTGGACGCCCCGTCCGGCGAGGTTTCGGCGGAGGAGAGCGACATGCACAACCCGGGCACCACCACCCCGGAACGATTCCCCGCACGGCACCGCTTCGCGGCCGGCGCGCAGTACATCGGCGGCAGACTCACCCAGGGCACGTCCGGCCGTGAGCAGGCCGTCGTCGACCCGGCCACCGGCCGGGAGGTGTACGTCTACGAACTCGCGAGCACCGACGACGTCGACGCCGCCGTGGCCGCGGCCCGCGCCGCCTTCCCCGGCTGGGCGGGAGCCACCCCCGGCGAGCGGTCGGACGCGCTGCACCGGCTCGCCGCGGTGCTCGCCGGCCGTGCCGAGGAGTTCGCCCGCGCGGAGTCGCTCCAGTGCGGCAAGCCGCTCAAGCTCACCCGCGAGTTCGACGTGCCGGGCACGATCGACAACACCGCCTTCTTCGCGGGCGCCGCCCGGCAGCTCCAGGGTCAGTCGGCCGGGGAGTACTCCGGGGACCACACCTCCTACGTCCGCCGGGAACCCATCGGGGTCGTCGGTTCCGTCGCGCCCTGGAACTACCCCCTCCAGATGGCCGCCTGGAAGATCCTCCCGGCGATCGCCGCAGGCAACACCATCGTCCTGAAGCCCGCCGAGATCACCCCGCTGACCTCCCTGCTCTTCGCCGAGGCGGTCACGGAGGCGGGCATCCCGGACGGCGTCGTCAACATCGTCACCGGCACCGGCAGGGAGGCGGGCGAGCATCTCGTCGGGCACCCCGACGTCGCCATGATCTCGTTCACCGGCTCCACCCCCGTCGGCAGACGGGTCGCCGAGATCGCCACCGCCACCGTCAAGCGGCTCCACCTGGAGCTGGGCGGCAAGGCGCCGTTCGTGGTCTTCGACGACGCGGACCTGGACGCCGCCGTGCACGGCGCGGTCGCGGGCGCGCTCATCAACACCGGGCAGGACTGCACGGCCGCCACGCGCGCGTACGTGCAGCGGCCGCTCCACGACGAGTTCGTCGCCCGCACCGCCGCCCTCATGGAGACCGTCCGGCTGGGCGACCCCTTCGCGGCGGGCACGGACCTCGGCCCGCTGGTCTCCCGCCTCCAGCGGGACCGGGTCGCCGGGTTCGTCGACCGGGCCCGGGCCTACGCGCGCGTGGTCACCGGCGGCGAGGCGCCCGGGGGCGACCTGGCGGACGGCGCCTTCTACCGGCCCACGCTCGTCGCCGACGCGCCCCAGGACAGCGAGATCGTCCAGTCCGAGATCTTCGGTCCGGTCCTGGTCGTGCTGCCCTTCGACAGCGACGACGAGGGCATCGCGCTCGCCAACGACACGCCGTACGGCCTCGCCGCCTCCGCGTGGAGCCGGGACGTGTACCGGGCGAACCGGGCCACCCGCGAGATCAAGGCGGGCTGTGTGTGGGTCAACGACCACATCCCGATCATCAGCGAGATGCCGCACGGCGGTTACCGGGCGTCCGGCTTCGGCAAGGACATGTCCGCGTACTCGTTCGAGGAGTACACGCAGATCAAGCACGTCATGTTCGACAACACGGCGGTGGCCCGCAAGGACTGGCACCGCACCGTCTTCGGGGACCGATAGCAGCCAGGCCGCCCGACCCGCGGCCGACCGACCTCCCGAAAGGGCACCACGCGCATGGAGCAGTACGAGCCCGACCGCCTGTCCCCGGCCCGAGCGGCCGCCATGCGGCGCAGCTTTCGGAACGGCAGGGCCGCCCTCAGCCGCCGTTCCCTGCTGCGCGCCTCCGCAGGCGGCGCGCTCGCGGCCGGCGGTCTCGGGGCGCTCAGCGCCTGCGGCATCCCGCCGGCGGCGCAGACCTCCGGAGTCTCGTCCGAGGACCACTCGGCGAAGGAGAAGACCGTCAGCTTCTCCAACTGGACCGAGTACATGGACGTCGACGACAGCGAGGAACGCCATCCGACGCTCGACGAGTTCCGGCGGCGGACCGGCATCACGGTCAAGTACACCGAGGACATCAACGACAACGTCGAGTTCTTCGGCAAGGTCAAGCCGCAGCTCGCGGCCGGCCAGCCCACCGGCCGTGACCTGATCTGCGTGACCGACTGGCTCGCCGCGCGCCTGATCCGCTTCGGCTGGGTGCAGAAACTGGACGCGTCCAACCTGCCCACCGCGTACGCCCGCCTGTCCCAGCAGTTCCGCAGCCCGGACTGGGACCCGGGACGGGCGTACTCCTACCCGTGGACCGGTATCTCCACGGTCATCGCCTACAACAAGAAGGCGCTCGACGGCGTCGAGGTCACGTCCGTCTCCGACCTGCTCGACAACCCCAGGCTCAAGGGCCGGGTCGGCTTCCTGTCCGAGATGCGCGACAGCGTCGGCATGACCCTGCTCGACATGGGCAAGGACCCCGGCAGGTTCACCGACGACGACTTCGACGCGGCGATCGCCCGCCTGCAGAAGGCCGTCGACAAGGGCCAGATCCGCCGCTTCACCGGCAACGACTACACCTCGGACCTCACCAAGGGCGACCTCGCGGCCTGTCTCGCCTGGGCCGGTGACGTGGTGCAGCTCAAGGCGGACAGCCCGGACGTCGGCTTCCTCATCCCCGACAGCGGCTACCTGACCTCGACGGACAACCTGCTCGTGCCCAACAAGGCCCGGCACAAGACCAACGCCGAGCGGCTGATCGACTACTACTACGAGCCCCGCCCGGCCGCCCGGCTCGCCGCGTACATCAACTACGTGTGTCCCGTCGACGGGGTGAAGGAGGAACTGGCGAAGATCGACGAGGACGCGGCGAACAACCCGCTGATCCTCCCCGACAAGGCCATGGCCGCCAAGTCCCGTGCCTTCCGCTCGCTGAGCGCGGAGGAAGAGACGGCCTACGAAGAGAAGTTCGCGAAGCTCACAGGGGCGTGACGACCATGACGACGACAGACAACAGCGGTGACGTCCGCCTCCGCGGCATCCGCAAGACGTACGGCTCCTTCACCGCCGTGCACCCGCTCGACCTGACCGTGCCGCAGGGCTCCTTCTTCGCCCTGCTCGGCGCCTCCGGCTGCGGCAAGACCACCACCCTGCGGATGATCGCGGGCCTGGAGGAGCCGACCGGCGGCACCGTCCACCTCGGCGACCAGGACGTGACCCGTCTGCCGCCCTTCAAGCGGCCGGTGAACACCGTCTTCCAGTCCTACGCGCTCTTCCCGCACCTCGACATCTTCGAGAACGTCGCCTTCGGCCTGCGCCGGCGCGGCATCAAGAGCGTGAAGAAGCAGGTCGACGAGATGCTGGAGCTGGTCCAGCTCGGCGAGCACGCGCGCAAGAAGCCGCACCAGCTCTCAGGCGGCCAGCAGCAGCGCGTCGCGGTCGCCCGCGCGCTGATCAACCACCCCAAGGTGCTGCTGCTCGACGAGCCGCTGGGCGCCCTCGACCTCAAACTGCGCCGCCAGATGCAGCTGGAGCTCAAGCGCATCCAGACCGAGGTGGGCATCACCTTCGTGCACGTCACGCACGACCAGGAGGAGGCCATGACGATGGCCGACACGGTCGCCGTGATGAACGCGGGCCGTGTCGAGCAACTGGGCGCCCCCGCCGACCTGTACGAGAACCCGCGGACCACCTTCGTCGCCAACTTCCTCGGCACCTCCAATCTGATCGAGGCCGAGGTGGACACCACGAGCGGCGACGCGATCGTGCTCCGGGCGGGCGGCGGCAAGCTGTCCCTGCCGTCCCGGCGGTGCGGCGCGCCCACGGCGGCCGGCGGCAAGGTGCTGGTCGGCGTGCGCCCCGAGAAGATCTCCCTCACGCACGCCGACGACGCGGGGACGATCCCGGACGGCCGCAACCGGGTCTCCGGGCGGATCGCCGACGCCAGCTTCATCGGTGTGTCCACCCAGTACGTGGTGGACAGCCCGGCGGGCGCCGCCCTCCAGGTCTACGTCCAGAACGTCGACCGTGACACCCGGCTGGTGCCCGGCGCCGAGGTCGTCCTGCACTGGAACCCCGCCCACACCTTCGGCCTGGACGCCGCGCAGGACATCCAGGCGGGCGTGGAGAAGGTCGAGCCGCACGAGGGGGTCGTCGCCTGATGGCCGCCGTCACCGAGGCGCCACCGCCCCTCGCGCCCCTCGCCCCGCAGAGGAAACCGCCGCGCAGGCCGGGCCGCTGGATGCCGTACCTGCTGCTGCTCCCCGGCATCCTGTGGCTGCTCGTCTTCTTCGCGCTGCCGATGGTCTACCAGGCCTCCACGTCCGTGCAGACCGGCTCGCTCGAAGAGGGCTACCAGGTCACCTGGCACTTCGCCACCTACTGGGACGCGCTGTCCGAGTACTGGCCGCAGTTCCTGCGCTCGGTGCTGTACGCGGGCGCCGCGACGGTGCTGTGCCTGCTGCTCGGCTACCCCCTGGCGTATCTGATCGCCTTCCGCGCGGGACGCTGGAAACACCTGATCATGATCCTGGTGATCGCGCCGTTCTTCACCAGCTTCCTGATCCGCACCCTCGCCTGGAAGACGATCCTCGCGGACGGCGGGCCGGTCGTCGGCGCGCTGAACGCGCTGCACGTCCTGGACGTCACGAGCTGGCTCGGCGTGACCTCGGGCGACCGGGTGCTGGCCACACCGCTCGCCGTGGTGTGCGGTCTGACGTACAACTTCCTGCCGTTCATGGTCCTCCCGCTGTACACCTCGCTGGAGCGGATCGACGGCCGGCTGCACGAGGCGGCGGGCGACCTGTACGCCACGCCCTCCACCACCTTCCGCAAGGTCACCTTCCCGCTGTCGATGCCGGGTGTCGTCTCCGGCACGCTGCTGACGTTCATCCCGGCCGCCGGCGACTACGTCAACGCGGACCTGCTCGGCTCCACCGACACCCGCATGATCGGCAACGTCATCCAGTCGCAGTTCCTGCGGATCCTGGACTATCCGACGGCCGCCGCCCTCTCGTTCATCCTGATGTTCGCGATCCTCATCATGGTCACGCTCTACATCCGCAGGTCCGGGACGGAGGATCTGGTCTGAATGCCCTTCGTCAACTGGCTCAAGCGCCGTCTCGTGGTCATCGCGGGACTGTTCACGCTCGCCTATCTGCTGCTGCCGAACGTCGTTGTCACGGTGTTCTCCTTCAACGATCCGAAGGGCCGCTTCAACTACGAGTGGCAGAGGTTCTCCACGGACGCCTGGACGGACCCGTGCGGCGTCGCCGGGCTGTGCGGCTCCCTCTCGCTCAGCCTCCAGATCGCCTTGTGGGCGACGCTGGGCGCGACCGCGCTCGGCACGGCGATCGCGTTCGCGCTGGTGCGGTACCGCTTCCGCGCACGGGGCGCCGTCAACTCGCTGATCTTCCTGCCCATGGCGATGCCCGAGGTGGTGATGGCGGCCTCGCTGCTCACCCTCTTCCTCAACATGGGTGTCCAGCTCGGCTTCTGGACGATCCTCATCGCCCACATCATGTTCTGCCTCAGCTTCGTCGTGACGGCCGTCAAGGCGCGTGTCATGTCGATGGACCCGAGGCTGGAGCAGGCCGCGCAGGACCTCTACGCCGGCCCGTTCCAGACCTTCCTCCGGATCACCCTGCCGATCGCGGCACCCGGAATCGCCGCGGGGGCGCTGCTCGCCTTCGCGCTCTCCTTCGACGATTTCATCATCACCAATTTCAACGCGGGCTCCACCGTCACCTTCCCGATGTTCGTGTGGGGTTCGGCCCAGCGCGGCACGCCCGTGCAGATCAACGTCATCGGCACGGCCATGTTCGTCCTCGCCGTGCTGTTCGTTCTCGTCTCCATGCTCATCAGCAACCGCCGCACCAAGCAAAAGGCTTAGAGCCCTTGTAGGGAGTTGAAATCATGGCCCCGAGCGCCATGAGCCGTGGCAGTGACCACAACTGGACGAAATCCCTTTCCGAGGCCCAGCCGGTCCCGTACTGGCTGGACGACCCCGGCAGGCCCCGCCCCGAGCCCGCGCTGACCGGCGCCGAGACCTGCGACCTGCTGGTCGTCGGCGGCGGCTACAGCGGGCTGTGGACCGCGCTGGTCGCCAAGGAGCGCGATCCACGGCGGGACGTGGTGCTGCTGGAGGGCCGCGAGGTGGGCTGGGCCGCCTCCGGCCGCAACGGCGGCTTCTGCGCCGCCTCCCTCACGCACGGGCTGCCCAACGGGCTCACCCGCTGGCCGGACGAGATCCACAGACTGGAGGAGCTGGGCGCCCGCAACCTCGACGAGATCGAGAAGGCGGTCGCCCGGCACGGCATCGACTGCGACTTCGAGCGCACCGGCGAGATCGATGTCGCCACCGAGACGTACCAGGCGTGGGAACTGCGCGACTGGTACGAGGAGATGCAACGCGAGGGCCTGGCCGAGGGAGTGGAGTTCCTGGACGCCGACGCGGTCCGCGCACAGGTGAACTCGCCCACGTTCCAGGCGGGTCTGTGGGACAAGCGGGGCGTGGCCATGCTCAACCCCGCCAAGCTCGCCTGGGGCCTCAAGCGGGCCTGCGCGCGCCTCGGCGTGCGCGTCTACGAACACACCCCCGCCCTCACCCTGAAGCCCTACGGCGCGGGCATGGCCGTACGCACCCCCTACGGCCGGGTCCGCGCCCGCAAGGTCGCGCTCGGCACCAACGTCTTCCCCAGCCTGGTGAAGCGGGTGCGGCACTACACGGTCCCGGTCTACGACTACGCCCTGATGACCGAGCCGCTGACGGACGACCAGCTCGCGGCGGTCGGCTGGCGGGGCCGGCAGGGCCTGGGCGACAGCGCCAATCAGTTCCACTACTTCCGGCTGACCGCCGACAACCGGATCCTGTGGGGCGGCTACGACGCCGTCTATCCCTACGGCGGCCGGGTGCGCGCCGAGTACGACGACCGCCCGGAGACGTACGCGAAGCTCGCCGGGCACTTCTTCACCTGCTTCCCGCAGCTGGAGGGGGTCCGCTTCACCCACGCCTGGGGCGGCGCGATCGACACCTGCTCGCGCTTCTCGGCGTTCTTCGGCACCGCCCACCAGGGCAAGGTGGCGTACGCGGCCGGGTACACCGGCCTCGGTGTCGGCGCCACCCGGTTCGGCGCCGAGGTGATGCTGGACCTGCTGGCGGGGGAGCGCACCGAGCGCACCGAACTGGAGATGGTGCGCAAGAAGCCGCTGCCGTTCCCGCCGGAGCCGTTCGCCTGGACCGGCATCGCGCTCACCAAGTGGTCGCTGGCCCGGGCCGATGCCCACGGCGGGCGGCGGAACCTGTGGCTGCGGACGATGGACCGGCTCGGGCTGGGCTTCGACAGCTGACGTGTGACGCAGGTCACCCGAGAGAGGTGCGCGAACGCGCGTAATGCTCCCCGCGGGACCTCCCTCTCGCCTCGTGGACGCGGCCCGCGTCCACGAGGCGACACAGGGGAGGTCCTCTTCATGACCGAGGCGAAGGCGGCGGTCGACTGGCTGGCATCCGTCGCACCGGATCCCGGTGCCTGCCGCTGGGCGTGGGAGCGCAGCCCCCTGGGGGTCGCCCTGCTGCCCGCCGGCCGGGCCTGGGACGTCATGATCCTGCCGGGCCGGCTGGGCCGTCCGGCGCTCGACGTGCTCACCCGTGTCCTCGGCCGCCCGGGCCCGGTGCTCGCCGGCTCCGGTGGCGCCCGGACGGGCTTCTTCGTGCCGCCGGGCACCGCCGGCCGCTGGGTCGGCACCGGCGTCCGCGCGGCCGGGTCCGGCACCTGGATCGTGGTGCCGTACCCGGGCCGGGCGGTGGGCGGGATGCGCTGGCTGGTGCCGCCGGACGGGTCCGGCACCCTCACCGATCCGGTCCCGCTCGAACTGGCGATGCACGAGGCGGCGGCGCGCCTGGCCACGGAGGGGGGCCGGTCGCAGGAGCGCCCAGCCCCTTGACACGGCGATTGGTCTGGACCAAGTTGTGAGCGCTCCACCCTCCAATTCCCCCGTCACCGGAGGCACTTGTGGACCGCGCCCGCCACATCCGCGTCAGACCGCTCGCCCTGCTCACCGCCGCGGCACTGACCCTGCCCGGCATCACCGCCCTCTCGTCGGCCGCCCGCGCGGCCGACCCGGACCTCCTGCGCAACGGAGGCTTCGAAGCCGGCCTCGACGGCTGGACCTGCACGGCCGGCACGGCCGTCGGCACACCGGTGCGCAGCGGCACCTCCGCCCTGCGCGCGACCCCGGCCGGCGCCGACCACGCCCGCTGCGCGCAGACCGTGACGGTGCGACCCGACTCCGAGTACACGCTCACCGGCCATGTCCGCGGCTCCTACGTGTACCTCGGCGCGTCCGGCACCGGCACCACCGACGTCTCCGCCTGGACCCAGTCCGCCACCGACTGGCAGCGGCTCACCACCACCTTCCGCACCGGCCCGTCCACCACCCGGGTCACCGTCTACACCCACGGCTGGTACGGCACCGGCCCCTACCACGCCGACGACCTCTCCCTGACCGGCCCCGGCGCCGGCCCCGCCCAGCCGCCCGCCGCCCCCGCGGGCCTCACCACCGGCAGCGTCACCGCCACCTCCGTCGACCTGTCCTGGACGGCCGTCCCCGGCGCCACCGGCTACGCCGTCTACCGCGACGGGGCCAAGGTCCGGACCGTCACCGGCACCACGGCCACCGTGACCGGCCTGGCACCCTCGACGGCGTACTCCTTCCAGGTCACCGCCGTGAACGACGCGGGCGAGTCCGCCCGTTCGGCGACGGTCACCGCGACGACGGCGCCCGGCTCCGGCGGCGGCACCCCGGACCTCCCGCCGCACGCCCTGGTCGGCTACCTGCACGCCACCTTCGCCAACGGCTCCGGCTACACCCGCCTCGCCGACGTCCCCGACAGCTGGGACGTCATCGACCTGGCCTTCGGCGAGCCGACCTCGGTCACCTCCGGCGACATCCGCTTCACCCGCTGCCCGGTCACCGAGTGCCCGAACGTCGAGTCCGACGCCGAGTTCAAGGCGGCCGTCAAGGCCAAGCAGGCGGCGGGCAAGAAGGTGCTCATCTCCATCGGCGGCCAGAACGGCCAGGTGCGGCTCACCACCGCCGCCGCCCGCGACACCTTCGTCTCCTCCGTCTCGAAGATCATCGACGAGTACGGCCTGGACGGCCTGGACATCGACTTCGAGGGCCACTCGCTCTCCCTGGACGCCGACGACACCGACTTCCGGAACCCGAAGACCCCGGTGATCGTGAACCTGATCTCCGCGCTGAAGACGCTCAAGGCGAAGTACGGCGACGACTTCGTCCTCACCATGGCCCCGGAGACCTTCTTCGTCCAGCTCGGCTACCAGTACTACGGCACCGGCAAGTGGGGCGGCCAGGACCCCCGCGCCGGGGCCTACCTGCCGGTCATCCACGCCCTGCGCGACGACCTCACCCTGCTGCACGTCCAGGACTACAACTCGGGACCGATCATGGGTCTCGACAACCAGTACCACTCGATGGGCGGCGCCGACTTCCACATCGCGATGACCGACATGCTGCTCACCGGCTTCCCGGTCGCCGGCGACGCGAACAAGGTCTTCCCGCCGCTGCGCCCCGAGCAGGTCGCCATCGGCATGCCGGCCACGACCAACGCGGGCAACGGGCACGTGTCCCCGGCCGAGGTGGTCAGGACCCTGGACTGCCTGACCAAGAAGGTGAACTGCGGCTCCTACACCACCCACGGCACCTGGCCCGCGCTGCGCGGCCTGATGACCTGGTCGGTCAACTGGGACCGGTTCGGCGGCTGGGAGTTCCAGCGGACGTTCGACGGCTACTTCCGCTGACCCGGGCGGCGCACACGGCGTACAGCGTGAGCAGCACCGCGCCCAGGCACCAGCTGGCCAGCACGTCCAGCGGCCAGTGGTAACCCCGCCGGACCAGGCCGAGGCCGACACCGAGGACGAGCGCCGCGCACAGCGCGACCAGGCCGCGCCGGGCGGCGGCGCGGCGCAGCCACGGCAGCAGGAGCAGTGTCGCGCAGCCGTAGGCGACGACGGCGGTGGCGGTGTGGCCGGACGGGTAGTAGCCGGTGGCGGGCGGCACCGCCGGGGTGCCCGGGCGGTCGGTCAGCACCTTGAGCGGGACGACGAGCGCGGGCACGAGCGCCATCGCCAGGGCCGCGGCGGCGGCCGGCCGCCACCAGCGGTCCGTGCCGGCGGCGCGGGCCCGCCGGGCGGCGTACGCCGCGGCGAGCGCGAGCACCGGCACAGCCACCGGGACGTTCCCGAGGTCGGCGAGGAGTTCGGAGAGCCGGCCGGGACGGACCAGCGCGCCGCTCAGCCGTTCGTCCAGCCGCACCAGCGGGCCGTCCGCGACGACCTGCCAGGTGATCAGCGCGAAGCAGACCAGGGGGAGGAGAAGGAGGAGGAAGAAGGCCGGCCGCCCCGGAACAGGGGGGGTGGTTCCGGGGCGGCCGAACGGACCGGAACGCCGCGCGCCCCGGGGGGTCTGGGGCGGGCGACCGTCCGATCGGTGAGGAGATCCGGAGCCGTGGGCCCCGGTGGTGTGCGCGAGGGCACGACCAGGTCGCGACTGGGGAGGCCCCGGCCTGGCGTCGCCCACAGTCCCCTGTGGGCGGGGTGTATCTCTCATCTGCGTAGAACCTACGGCAGGGCCCGTGCGCGGGACAGCCGGAACGGCGTCCCGTCATCCACCCCGCACACCTTCTTCACACGCTCTGCCGCAGGCTCCATCAGACGGGCGACGGTCCTGCTCAGATGCGCGCGAAGGCCTGCTCGATGATGTCGAGACCCTCGTTCAGCAGGTCGTCGCCGATCACCAGCGGCGGCAGGAAACGCAGCACGTTGCCGTAGGTGCCACAGGTCAGGACCAGCAGGCCCTCGGCGTGGCAGGCCTTGGCGAGCGCGGCGGTGGCCTCCGGGTTCGGCTCCTTGGTGGCGCGGTCCTTGACCAGCTCGATGGCGATCATGGCGCCCCGGCCGCGGACGTCGCCGATGATGTCGAACTTCTCGGCCATGGCACCGAGGCGCGACTTCATGATCGCCTCGATGTTCTTCGCCCTGGCGTTGAGGTCCAGCTCCTTCATCGTCTCGATCGCGCCGAGCGCACCCGCGCAGGCGACCGGGTTGCCGCCGTAGGTGCCGCCCAGGCCGCCCGCGTGCGCGGCGTCCATGATCTCGGCGCGGCCGGTCACCGCGGCCAGCGGCAGACCGCCGGCGATGCCCTTGGCGGTGGTGATCAGGTCCGGGACGATGCCCTCGTCCTCGCAGGCGAACCACTGGCCGGTGCGGCAGAAGCCGGACTGGATCTCGTCCGCGACGAAGACGATGCCGTTGTCGTTGGCGAACTGCACGATGGCCGGCAGGAAGCCCTTGGCGGGCTCGATGAAGCCGCCCTCGCCGAGCACCGGCTCGATGATGATCGCGGCCACGTTCTCCGCGCCGACCTGCTTGGTGATCTGGTCGATGGCCTGCTTCGCGGCCTCGGGACCGGCGTTCTCCGGGCCGGTCGGCCAGCGGTAGCCGTAGGCGACCGGCACGCGGTAGACCTCGGGCGCGAACGGGCCGAAGCCGTGCTTGTACGGCATGTTCTTCGCGGTCAGCGCCATCGTCAGGTTCGTCCGGCCGTGGTAGCCGTGGTCGAAGACCACGACGGCCTGCCGCTTGGTGTACGCACGGGCGATCTTGACGGCGTTCTCGACGGCCTCGGCGCCGGAGTTGAACAGCGCGGTCTTCTTGGCGTGGTCACCCGGGGTCAGCTCGGCGAGGGCCTCGGCGACCTCCACGTAGCCCTCGTACGGGGTGACCATGAAACAGGTGTGGGTGAAGTCGGCGAGCTGCGCGGAGGCGCGGCGCACCACGGCCTCGGCGGAGGCGCCCACGGAGGTCACGGCGATACCGGAGCCGAAGTCGATCAGACGGTTGCCGTCGACGTCCTCGATGATGCCGCCGCCCGCGCGCGCCGTGAACACCGGCAGCACGGAGCCCACACCGGCGGCGACCGCGGCGGTACGGCGGGCCTGAAGCTCCTGCGACTTCGGGCCGGGGATGGCGGTGACGACGCGGCGCTCCTGCGGGACTGCGGTCATGAGGGCTCCTGGGGGTGTTTCCGGACGCTTGTCTTCTTTTCTCGCAGGTTAGGGCGGGGGAAGGGGGGTGGGCATGCTCCATGTGGGCGTTGTCGGCGGGGCCGGTTGTCCGTCGTGGACATAGGCGGCGTGGTCCGGGCCGAGGCGCGGCGGCCGGACGACCTCGGTGCGTCCCGCCGCGCCACCGGTGAACTCCCCCCGCGCGCGCGTTAGATTGACTCGCTGATGGTGCACAGACCGCCCGCGAACGCGGGACGGAACGGCTGCTCAGGGGGCAAGGGCGATGGACAGCGAGGGGACCCGGGACGCACGGGGAACGCATGCCGATCCGGTGCCGCGTCCGGCGCGGCCGCCCGAGATGCCGGCGGTGCCGCCCCGGCCCGCCGCCGCGCCACCCGTGCCGCCGCTCCCCGACGGCTCCGCCTTCCTGACCTGGCTGCGCACCCCCCGGCCCGAGGCGGCGCCCGGCGTGTGGCGGTTCGGCCACCGGCCCCGCCCCGACGAGGAACCGGAGCGGGTGCCCGGGCGGCAGCTCGTCAGCGGCGCGGTGATCGCCTTCCTGGTCGGCTGGCTGATCTGGTCACTGCTGTGGAACGGCTACCTCGGCGGCTGGTGGCTGCTGCCCCTGTACGCGATGATCCCCGACTCCTGGGCCGAGCCGCACAGCTTCGCCGCCGTCGTGGTCGTCTACGCCTACTACGTGATCGTCGGTCTGATCATCCTGGTCGCCGTCGGCCGGCTGGGCCGCTGGGGCGAGCTGTGGCGCCGCTACGGCCCGCCCGCCTGGCGCCGCCCGGCCCGCCCCGCCGCCGCGCGCCCGCCCGCGCCCGAGGAGGACCCCGCCGAGTGGCCCGCCCTGCGCGCCGCCGGGGCCGCCGACGCCGCCGACCGGCTCGCCACCGAAGCCCGCCAGGGCCTGATGCGGGACGTCGACCACGCCCGCATCGCCCGCGCCTGGCAGGGCGTGCGCAACGGCCGGCACAGCCTGGCCGCCTTCACCGGTGCGGTGCTCCGCGAGGGCTCCGCCGCCTGCCCGCATCCCTCCGGCGCCCGCGACCTGCCCGGCCGCCACGCCCGGCACGACCTGCTCACCGGCCAGGTCCGGCTCGGCACCACCGCCGACGACCCCCGCAACCCCTACGCCTACCGCGGCACCGGCCTCGCCCTCGGACCCGAACTGCTCGGCACCTCACTGCTCGCCGTCGGCCCGGCCGGCTCCGGCAAGACCGGCACCCTGGTGCGCCCGCTCGCCGAATCGCTGTGCCTGCACGCGCTGGCCGGCCGGGCCGCGGTCGTGGTGGTCGGCGCGGCGGGCGCCGGACTCGGCCCGGCCGACGCCTACGACGTCGTCGTCCGCATCGGCGACCCCCAGTCGCTGTACGACCTGGACCTGTACGGCGGCACCACCGACCCCGACGAGGCCGCCGCCATACTCGCCGAGGCCCTCACCGGCGACCTCGCCGACCCGCACCCCGGCAGTGACAGCCGCCGCTCCACCACCGTCCTCGCCCAGCTCCTCGGCCCGTACCGCGCGGTCCACGGCCGCTTCCCCTCCGTACCCGAACTGCGCGCCCTGCTCGACGGGGCGCCGGGCCCGCTGGCCGAGCTGCGGGCCGGCCTCACGGACCGCGGGCAGGACTCGCTGCTGCGCGAGCTGGACGCGCGGGAGCGCCAGATGAGCCACCCGGGTGACGTCGGAGGCGTGCTGGCGGACCGGATCGCGCTGCTCGACCGCCCGGCCTTCGCGGGGTTCTTCGACACCTCCGGCCGGTCCCGGCCGTTCTCCCTGAAGGCCCTCGACCACCCGGTCCGGGTCCGCGTCGACCTGCCCGCGCGCGGCCACGCGGACGCCTCCCGGGTGCTGGCCCGGCTGGTGCTGGCCCAGTTCACCGCCGCCGTGTCGGTGCGGGAGGACCGCTCGCTGTTCGCCTGCCTGATCCTGGACGACGCGACGGGCGTGGTGACCCCGGAGGGGGTGCGCGGCATCCAGCGGCTGCGCTCGGCGAACGCGGGCGCCGTCCTCACCCTGCGCACCCTGGACGACGTACCGCGCCCGCTGCGCGGCCCGCTCCTCGGCGCCACCGGCTGCCGGGTGGCGCTGTCCGGCCTGACCCCCTGGGACGGGCAGGACTTCGCCGAGGTCTGGGGCAAGGAGTGGACCGAGGCCCGGGACGTCACCGACCGGCAGATCATCGCCGAGACGCCCGCCGGGAAGGCCGTGCACGCGCTGCGCCGGGTGATCACCGGCAAGGCACCGACCGCCCGCGCGGTGACCGTCCGCCAGGTGGAGCGCGAACGCTGGTCCGCCTCGGAGCTGGCACACGCGGTGCCGCCCGGCCACGCGGTGCTCTCCCTCACCGACGTCAGGGGCGAGCACGCGCCGCCGCTGCTGGTCGATCTGCGGGGGTGAAGCGGCGGCCGGACCCCCTACGGTGAGGCAGAATCGAGGCGGGCCGTTCATACGCGGCGGCCAAAAGATCACGCACCCCCCTCCTCTCCTCGCTGAAGGCCGCATGCCTCCCACGCTCGCCTCCCTCGTCCAGCACTCGGCGCTCAAGCTGACCGTCCGGGCCGGCGGGGACCGCCTCGACGTGCCCGTCCGCTGGGCGCACGTCAGCGAGCTGGCCGACCCCGTGCCGTACATGGAGGGCGGGGAGCTGCTGCTGATCACCGCGCTCAAGCTGGACGCGGAGGATCCCGAGGCCATGCGCCGCTACGTCCGGCGGCTGGCCGGCGCGGGCGTGGTCGGCCTGGGCTTCGCGGTCGGCGTCAACTACGACGAGATCCCCGAGGCGCTGGTGGACGCGGCGCGGGAGGAGGGCCTGCCGCTGCTCGAGGTTCCCCGCCGCACCCCGTTCCTCGCGATCACCAAGGCGGTCTCGGCCGCCATCGCGGCGGACCAGTACCGCGCGGTCACGGCCGGCTTCGCGGCCCAGCGGGAACTGACCAGGCAGGCCCTGAGCGACGGCCCCGAGGGCCTGCTCGGCGCGCTCGCCGGCCAGGTCGACGGCTGGGCCGCCCTCTACGACGCGTCCGGTGCCGTCGTCGCCGCGGCCCCCGACTGGGCGGTCCGCCGCGCCGCCCGGCTCACCGCCGACGTGGAACGCCTGCGGGACCGCCCGGCCCCGGCCAGCTCGGTCGTCGGCGGACCCGAACACGAGGACCGCGTCGAACTCCACTCCATCGGCACCGGCCGCCGCCCCCGCGCCGCGCTCGCCGTCGGCACGGCGGCGGCCCTCGGCACGGCCGAGCGCTACGCGGTCCACTCGGCGATCGCGCTGCTCACCCTGACGACGGAACGCTCCCGCTCGCTGCACGCCGCCGAGCAGCGGCTCGGCACCGCGGTGCTGCGGATGCTGCTGGCCGGCGAGCCGGACCACGCCCGCGCGGTGGCGGGAGACCTGTACGGCGGGCTGCTGGACGCGCCGTTCCGGGTGATCGTCGCCGAGGGCGGGACGGGCGTGTCCGCACTGGCCGAGGCGGTCGAGGCGGCTGGCGCCCGCGCGGGTGAGGCGGTGCTGGCCGTCCCCGAGGGCGAGCGCCTGGTGGTGCTGGCGGCGGACGGCGGCGCGGCCGTCCAGGTCTGCGGGGACCACGCGGCGGCGCTGGAGGCGGCGCGGAGCAAGGGCCGCGCGGCCCGCGAGCAGCCGGCGGGGGAGGACGACGACCTGGTGATCGGCGTGTCGGCGCCCGCCGGCCCGATCGCGGCCGCCGCCGCGTACAAGCAGGCCGAGCAGTCGCTGTCGGTGGCCCGCCGCCGGGGCCGCGTCCTCGTCGAGCACGAACAGCTGACGTCCGGCTCGGTCCTGCCGCTGCTCGCGGACGACGCGGTGCGGGCCTTCGCCGACGGCCTGCTGCGGGCCCTGCACGAACACGACGCCACCGGCCGCGGCGACCTGG
Organism: Streptomyces glaucescens; assembly: GCF_000761215.1. Lineage (GTDB taxonomy): Bacteria > Actinomycetota > Actinomycetes > Streptomycetales > Streptomycetaceae > Streptomyces > Streptomyces glaucescens_B. The sequence goes on from NZ_CP009438.1 coordinate 5,540,817, forward strand.
TCGCCTCCCTGCGCGCCTGGCTGTCCCGCCACGGTCAGTGGGACGCGGCGGCGGCCGACCTCGGTGTGCACCGCCACACGCTCCGCTACCGGATGCGGCGCGTGGAGGAGATCCTGGGCCGGTCGCTGGACGACCCGGACGTGCGGATGGAGCTGTGGCTGGCGCTCAAGGCGACGGCGGGGGAGCCGTAGACGGCGGCCGGCGGCCGGCGGACCCGTTCCTGATGACGGTCGAGGACGTCTTCCTCCTGCACCAGGGCAGGCTGGTCCTGGCGTCGGGCCGCATCGAGCGGGGCCGTGTCCGCCGGGGCGACGAGGTGACACCGGTCGGTTCCGGCCCCGGCACGACCGCCCGCGTGGCGGGCATCCGCGAAGGCCGCCACGCGGTCGCCGAGGCCCGCGCGGGCACGAACGCCGCGCTGCTGCTGCCGGGCGCCGTGACGGGCGGGGTCGCACGCGGGCACGTGCTCGCGGCACCCGGTTCGATCCGCGCGTACGGCGTCTTCGACGCGGAGATCGCGCTGTCGGCACAGGACGAGGGCGGCGGCGAGGTGCGTACCGGTGACGCGCTGACCTGTTACCTGCGCGCGGCCGGGGCCGAGGGCGTGGTGACCCTGCCACCCGGCCTGGACGTGCTGCCGCCGCTCCACCTGGCCACCGTCCGGATCACCCTCGGCCGGCCCGTCGCGCTGGAGCCCGGCCATCGCTTCCCCTTCCGCCGGCACGGCCGCGCCGCCGGTTGCGGCACGGTGACCCGGCTCCTCGGCTGACCGGCCGCCGCCCACCGGTCCAAAGCGGCGCACCCCCGCCCGTCACCACTACGTTTCGGACAAGCCCGCCGCCGCCCCGCCGCCCCTACCGTGGACCCCGACAGGCAACCACACCCCCAACGCGGAAGGGCACGGGCCACGACCATGACCTCCACCCACGCCTTCTGGCTCGCCGGCCGTCAGGCCACCGGCGAGACCACCTTCGATGTCGAGTCGCCGTGGGACGGTCGGCTGGTCGGCCAGGTCAGCGTGCCGACCGACGCGCAGGTCGAGGAGGCCGTGGCCGCCGCGTACGCCGTGCGGGACGAGTTCGCCGCCACGCCCGCCCACGTCCGGGCCGCCGCGCTCGACCACGTCAGCAAGCGGCTCGCCGAGCGCACCGAGGAGATCGCCCGGCTGATCTCCGCCGAGAACGGCAAGCCGATCAAGTGGGCGCGGGGCGAGGTCGGCCGTGCCGTGTCCGTGTTCCGGTTCGCCGCCGAGGAGGCCCGGCGGTTCAACGGCGGCGAGGCGCAGCGCCTCGACACCGACCTCGGCGGCCAGGGCCGGCTCGCCCTCACCCGCCGCTTCCCCAAGGGCGTCGTCCTCGGCATCGCGCCGTTCAACTTCCCGCTGAACCTGTGCGCCCACAAGGTCGCCCCGGCCATCGCCGCCGGCGCCCCGATCATCCTCAAGCCCGCCCCGGCCACCCCGCTCTCCGGTCTCGTCCTCGGTGAGCTGCTGGCCGAGACCGAGCTGCCGGCCGGCTCCTGGAGCATCCTCACGGTGCCGAACGACCGGATGCCCGCCCTCGTCCAGGACGAGCGGCTGCCGGTGATCTCCTTCACCGGTTCCGACAAGGTCGGCTACGCGATCATGGACTCGGTGCCGCGCAAGCACTGCACGCTGGAACTGGGCGGCAACGGCGCGGCCGTCGTGCTCGCCGACTGGGCGAGCGACGAGGACCTGGACTGGGCCGCGAACCGCATCGCGACCTTCTCCAACTACCAGGGCGGCCAGTCCTGCATCTCCGTGCAGCGCGTGATCGCCGACGCCGCCGTGTACGACCGGCTGCTGCCGCGTGTCGTCGCCGCCGTCGAGGCCCAGGTCACCGGTGACCCGAGCGACGACGCCACCGATGTCGGCCCGCTGGTCAGCGAGGACGCCGCCAAGCGCGTGGAGTCCTGGGTGGACGAGGCCGTCGCGGCCGGTGCCAGGCTGCTGGCCGGCGGCAAGCGTGACGGCGCCTCCTACGCGCCGACCGTCCTCGCCGACGTGCCGGCGGACGTGACCATCGCCTGCGAGGAGGTCTTCGGACCGGTCCTCACCGTGCAGAAGGTGGACGGCGAGGCCGAGGCCTTCGCCGCGGTCAACGACTCGAAGTTCGGCCTCCAGGCGGGCGTCTTCACGCACGACGTGCAGACCGCCTTCCGCGCCCACCGCGCGCTGGAGGTCGGCGGTGTCGTCATCGGCGACGTGCCCTCCTACCGCGCCGACCAGATGCCGTACGGCGGCGCCAAGCAGTCCGGCGTGGGCCGCGAGGGCGTGCGGTTCGCCATGGAGGACTACACCTACGAGCGCGTGCTGGTCCTCACCGGTCTCGCGCTCTGACCTGCCACGGACAGGTCAGCAGGCGGCGGCCGCAACCCACTGTGCGGGGGTTGCGGCCGCCGCCGTTCTTCCGGTGCCGGCCTGCTCCGGACCCTCAGCCGGAGAAGCCGACGTGCGCGAGCCGCAGCGGGCCGCGCACTTCCAGGCGGAGGTCGCGCACGCCCTCGGCGGCGCACGCGGCGGTCAGCCGGGTGTAGTCGTACGGGCCGGACGTCGGAGTGGTCAGGGTGAGCGTCGCGAGCGCCGGACCCCCGTCCAGGGACAGGGCGACCGTGCCGCCCGTGCCCGCCACCTCGACGGTCACCCCGGTGACGCCGGGGCCGAAGTCGCAAGCTTGGTAGAGGAGTTCGGCGGCCTCCCCGGAAGGTGTCACCGCGTCGCCCGAGACCTTGCCGCGGTCGACGATCTCCGCGCCGCGCTGCTCGTCGAAGCCGGCCGCGTCCAGGCCGCGGGCGACGACCGGACGCGGCGCGGCGGGCTCGCCGGCCAGGGTCACCGTGGTCCGCAGCCGGATGTCCTCGCTGGAGGCACCGGCCAGCAGCTCGTACGGGCCGGGCTCCACCCGCCAGCCGTCGCGGGCCACGTCCCAGAACGCGAAAGCCGGCAGGGGAACCTCGAAGGACAGCTCCTCGCTCCCGCCCGGGGCCAGGGTGATCCGCGCGTGCCCCAGCAGCGCCCGGCGCGGCCGGACCACCGACGGCCCGGCGGGCCGGACGTACAGCTGCGCGACCTCGTCCGCCGCCGTCCCGCCCGTGTTGGTGACGGTGAACGTCACGCGCACCGCCTCCCCCTCGGCCCGGGCCGTCAGTCCGGCGTAGCCGAACCGCGTGTACGACAGGCCGTGGCCGAACGGGAACAGGGGCGTGCCCTCGAAGTACTGGTAGGTCTGGCGGCTGCCGATGACGTCGTAGTCGAGCAGGTCCGGCAGGTCGCCGTCGTCGGCGTACCAGGTCTGCGGGAGCCGGCCGGCGGGGGAGACGTCGCCGGCCAGCACCCGGGCCAGGGCGGTGCCCGCGGCCTGGCCGCCGTGGGCGGTCCACAGCACCGCCGGCAGCGCGGCGGGGTCGACGGCGTAGGGGTAGGCGGACACCAGCGCCAGCACCGTGCGCGGGTTGGCGGCGCGGGCCGCGCGCAGCAGGCGCCGCTGGTGGGCGGGGAGCCGCAGCGTCGTGCGGTCCTCCGTCTCCCGGCCGTTCAGGTGCGGGTCGTTGCCCGCGACCACCACGACCACGTCCGCCCCGGACGCGGCCCGGCTCACCGCGTCCTCACCGCGCTCGGCGACCTCCAGCTCGAACACCGTCGGGTCCGTTCCCTCCGGGGCGGCAACCTTCACGCCGTCCGCGGCGACACAGACGGGGCGCCCCGTACCGAGGTGCCGGAGGAGGTGGCCGTTCCCGTGGGGTTCGAGGCGGAAGGTCTCCTGGACCACCCAGCCGCCGGGCTGGTCCGCGGAGGCGCGGACCCAGCCGTCGTCGGCGACGGAGAGGTAGCGCCCGTCGGGCGCGCGCAGGGTCAGCACACCGTCGCCCCAGTCGATCAGGGCGAGTTCGGTGCCGGTGGCGTCGGCGGTCAGCGGCGGCAGATCGGTGCGGCCGGCGAGCAGCGCCGGGTCGAGCGCGCCCTCGGCGCCGGGCACCCGGTCGTGCGCGTCCCCGGTCTCGGGCACCCGCAGGCAGGTCCCCTCCGGCGTCCGCAGCCGGACGCGGTCCACCCCTTCCGCGAAGGACACCCGCTCGGCGCCGAACCGCTCGCACAGGCCCTCCAGCGGGGTGCGGCGGTGGATGAGCGTGCCGCTGTACCAGTCGAGCTTGCACTCGTCGGCGAGCAGGCCGACGACGGCGATCCGGGTGTCCGGTGCGAGCGGCAGCAGGCCGTCGTTCTTCAGCAGCACGATCGCCTGTTCGGCCGCCTCCCGGGCGAGTGCGCGGTGCTCCGGGGTGTCGAAGGCGCCCGCCTCCTCGTACCCGTCGAACTCGCCGAGCCGGAAGCGGACCGAGAGCTGGCGGCGGACCGCGGTGTCGACGTCCGCCTCGGTCAGCAGGCCCCGCTCCAGGGCGCCGCGGACCCGGGCGGTGATCTTCGAGCCGTCCGTGCCGTGGTCGGTGAAGCTGTCGACCCCGGCCAGCAGCGCCGCGGCGGTCGCCTCCTCGTGGGTGTCGAAGTAGTGCTCGGAGTCGACCAGGTTGGAGGGCGCGCCCGCGTCCGAGCAGACCAGCAGGTCCTCGTCCGTCCAGGTGCGCAACTGCTCGCGCAGGTACGGGGAGACGTGGTTCGGGCGGCCGTTGACCAGGTTGTAGGCCGGCATCACCCCGGCGACCGCGCCCGCCTCCACGGTGTCGCGGAAGGCCCGCAGGTCGTACTCGTGCAGCACCCGCGGGCGGACCGAGGACGAGGAGGTGTCCCGGTTCGTCTCGTTGTTGTGCGCGAGCCAGTGCTTCAGCACGGGGGCGGTCCGCCAGTACTCGGGGTGGTCGCCGCGCAGACCGCGGGTGTAGGCGGTGGCGATCGCGGAGGTCAGCCGGGGGTCCTCGGAGTAGCCCTCCTCGTTGCGGCCCCAGAGCGGGTGGCGCAGCAGGTTCACCGTGGGCGCCCACACGTTGAGGCCGACCCGCTCGTCCCGGGCGCGCATCGCCCGGATCTCCCGGGAGACCGCGTCGCCGACCCGGCGGACCAGCTCCGGGTTCCAGGTCGCGCCGAGCCCGACCGCCTGCGGGAACACCGTCGCCGGGCCCATCCAGGCCACGCCGTGCAGGGCCTCCTGGCCGGTGCGGAACGCGGCCACGCCGAGCCGGTCCACGGCGGGCGCGAACTGGTGCAGGAAGGAGATCTTCTCGTCCCGGGTGAGCCGCGACAGCAGGTCGTCGATGCGCTTCGCGAGCGGCAGGTCCGGATCGCGGAAGGGCGGCGTGGGCGGCGGGTGTGCGGTCACGTGGGGTTCCCCTCGGGATGGAGCGGTGTGGCGCTTTCGAAGCGCTTCGATGCTCAGGGCGCACACCAGCGGGTGTCAAGACATCGCGGGGCGGCAACTCCCGGGCACGGCCGACACTTCAAGGCCTGTAAGAGAAGTGCCGGAGGCGGGAGTTGGCGCGCGTGCGAGGTGCACGGCCGAGAATCTTGGAAACGACCCTTGTGCACCCCCGGGGGTTCACTTAACCTCGCAGCACATCGAAGCGCTTCGACGATGTTCCGCTTCAGAAGTCGAAGGAACGCTTCAGCTCAGCCAGTTCCACTCAAGACACCGCAGCCGACGGCCCCACCGCCGGGTGTCCTGGTGCGCCACGAAGGGTTGACGCAATGACGCCGAACGCCGCTTCCGCCTCCTCCGGCCCCAGCCGGAGAAGCTTCCTCGCCTCGACGGCGGTCGCCACCGCAGCGGTGGCCGGCGGCCTGCCGCTGCTGGCCGCCTGCGGCGGGGGCCAGGAAGGACGCAAGGAGGGCACCACCTCGGGCAAGGACGCCGAGAAGCTCCTCCCGGCGTTCGTGGCGTCCAGCGTCGTCAGCCCGGACATCCCCGCGAAGAACGGCTCGGCCGCCGGCTTCACCCGGGCGATACCCGCCGCGCAGCTGAAGACCTCGGTGCCCCGCAAGCTCGGCAGCGGGGGCGGGCTCAGGATCATGTCGCCGTTCTGGGGCACCCCGCCCAAGGGCGGCAACCCGTACTACAGGGCCATGAACGAGGCCATCGGCGTCCAGGTGACCTGGCAGAACCAGGACGGCGTCACCTACGACCAGAAGCTCGGCGCGGTCCTCGCCTCCAGCTCGATCCCCGATGTCGTGGTGATCCCCGGCTGGAACCTGATGGGCAAGATCCCCAGCGCCGTCAACGCCAAGTTCGCCGACCTCGGGCCCTACCTCTCCGGCGACGAGGTCAAGGCGTACCCCAATCTCGCCGCCGTGCCCAGCGAGGCCTGGCAGCGCGGCATCTTCGGCGGCCGGCTGCGCGCGGTCCCGATGCCCGCCTCGTACGTCACCGACATCGCGCCGCTGTACCGCAAGGACCTCTTCGCGAAGCAGGGCTACACCGTCCCGAAGAGCCCCGCCGAGTTCCTGTCCTGGGCGAAGGAGGCCACCGACGCCAGGGGGAAGGTGTGGGCCTGCGACGACATGAAGTGGACGGCCTTCAACGTCTTCGGCGTGCTGTCCGGCAGCGACAAGGCGCTGTGGTGGCACCTCCAGGACGGCAAGATGATCAACCGGGTCGAGACCGAGGAGTACCTCGAGGCCCTGGAGTGGACGCGCAAGCTCTACGCGGCCGAGGTCGTGCACCCGGACGCGGTCTCCGGCAAGGCGGGCGGCGACGCGGGCAACCGGTTCACCGCCGGTGAGGTGCTCGTCTACAACCAGAACATCTCGTCCTGGTGGGGCAAGATGTCCGAACAGCGCACCCAGAACGCCGACTTCGACATGGCGGCGTTCGACATCTTCGGCGCCGACGGGGGCGACCCCGCGCTCTGGGCGGTGCAGCCGTCCAACATCTTCACCTTCGTCAGCAGGAAGGCGAGCGAGCAGCAGATCAAGGACTTCCTCGCGGTCTGCAACTTCTGCGCGGCCCCGTACGGGACGAAGGAGTTCATGCTCACCGCCTACGGCGTCGAGGGCACCGACTACGAGGTGAAGGACGGCCTGCCGGTCAAGACCCAGCAGGGCGTCAACGAGGTCAACGGCGCCTTCGACTACACCGGCAACCCCGCCCCCTACATCGCCTATCCCGACCTGCCCGACGTCACCCGGGGCATGGTCGAGTGGCAGCAGCGGATGGGTGCCTTCACCAGGAAGTCCTCCTTCTTCGGGCTCACCGTCACCGAGCCCGGCCGCTGGTCGAACCTCGCCGACGACTTCGAGCAGCTCGAGGACGACGTGGTGCGCGGACGCAAGAAGATCAGCGACGTCCAGCAGGCCGTCTCGGACTGGAGGAAGCAGGGCGGCGACGGACTGCGCGACTGGTACAAGAAGCTGCTCGACGACAACGGCTCCGCGGCGAACTGACGCGCACACGCAAGGAGATGGCCGTGTCCCACAGCACGGTGCCTCGCGGCAGAGCCGAGGCGAAGACCACCCCCACCACCCCGGCGCCGGGCGCCGCCGGGTCCGGCGGGGCGAACGGGAAGGCGCACGCGAGGAGCGGCCGGCTGGGCTTCCGGCTCCGCTTCCGGCGCGACCGCACCCTGCTGCTGATGACCCTGCCGGCCGTGCTGCTGGTCCTGGTCTTCAACTACGTGCCGATCCTCGGCAACATCGTCGCCTTCCAGGACTACGACCCGTACCTCAGCGACAACGGCGTCGTCGCGATGTTCCAGAGCCCGTGGGTGGGCCTCGACCAGTTCGAGCGGGTCTTCGCAGACTCCGAGTTCTGGCACGCCGTGCAGAACACGTTCGTGCTGTTCTTCCTCCAGCTCGTGCTGTACTTCCCGGTCCCGGTCCTGCTCGCCCTGCTGATCAACAGCGTGATCAGGCCCCGGGTCCGGGCGGTCGCCCAGGCGATCGTGTACCTGCCGCACTTCTTCTCCTGGGTGCTGGTCGTCACCGTCTTCCAGCAGATCTTCGGCGGCGCCGGCATCATCGCGCAGACCCTGGCCGACCACGGCTACACCGGGTTCGACGTGATGACCGACCCGGGGGCCTTCAAGTACCTGGTCACCGTGCAGACCGTCTGGAAGGACGCCGGCTGGGGCATCATCGTCTTCCTCGCGGCCCTCTCCTCCGTCTCCCACGACCTCTACGAGGCCGCCGCCATGGACGGGGCCGGCCGCTGGCGCCGCATGTGGCACATCACGCTGCCCGCGCTGCGCCCGGTCATCGCCCTGCTGCTGGTGCTGCGCGTGGGCGACGCGCTCACCGTGGGCTTCGAGCAACTGCTGCTGCAGCGGCAGGCGGTGGGCGTCGAGGCCTCCGAGGTCCTCGACACCTACGTCTGGTGGAACGGCATCCGCAACCAGGACTTCAGCTACGCGGCGGCGGCCGGACTGGTCAAGGGCCTCGTCGGACTGACCCTCGTCCTCGTGGCGAACAAGGTGGCCCACCTGATGGGCGAGCAGGGGGTGTACAAGAAGTGACCGCCGTCATCGACCGGCCCGTGCGGAAGCCTCGCTGGTGGCAGGCGCCGCCCCGGCCGGTGTGGGAGGAGGAGCCGGGCCGGGCCGGGCTGGCCGCCAAGGGCATCGTCCTCGGCTTCGCCTGCTTCGCGATCCTCTTCCCCCTGTGGATCGTCGTCGTCACCAGCCTGTCCTCGAAGAAGACCATCGACGAGGCCGGCGGTCTGGTGGTGATACCGCAGGACATCACCTTCATCGCCTACCAGGAACTGCTCGGCGGCGGCCAGGTGCAGCGGGCCGCGCTGGTCAGCGTGGGCGTCACCGTGGCCGGCACGCTGTTCAGCATGGCCGTCTCGGTGCTGTGCGCCTACGGGCTCTCGCGGTCCGGGTCGCTCGGCCACCGCTGGATCCTGATGACGCTGCTGGCGACCATGTTCTTCGGCGCCGGGCTCATCCCGACGTATCTGCTGGTCCAGGCGCTCGGGCTGACCGACACCTATCTCGCGCTGATCCTGCCGAGCGCGGTGAGCGTGTTCAACATCCTGGTGCTGCGCGGGTTCTTCATGGGGATCTCGCAGGAGCTGATCGACAGCGCCCGGATCGACGGGGCCGGGGACTGGCGCATCCTGTGGAGGATCGTGATGCCGCTGTCCCGGGCGGTGCTGGCGGTCATCGCGCTGTTCTACGCCGTGGGGTACTGGAGCGCCTGGTTCAACGCGTCGATCTACCTCACCGACCAGGACATGATGCCGCTGCAGAACGTCATGATCCAGCTCGTGCAGAAGCAGGAGCGGCCGGTGGGGCTGGCCACCCAGATCAACACCGGCGGGCTGTCCGCGCTGGCCGTCCAGATGGCGGTCATGGTGCTGGCGCTGCTGCCGGTGGCGGTGCTCTCGCCGTTCGTCCAGCGGCACTTCAAGAAGGGCATGCTCACGGGCGCGGTGAAGGGCTGACGACGGCTCCCCCCCATGCCCCGCCGCGGCCGGCCCGCTCCTGTCCGGCGTCCGGCCGCGGCGGATCCCACCTTTCCGAACGAGGTATGTCATGCACACGTCCAAGCCGAGCAGGCGGACCGTACTCGCCGGGACCGCTGCCGCCGCCGCGCTCACCGCCCTGCCGGCGGCCCCCGCGGCGGCCGGGGCCGCCGGATCCGCCCCCGCCTACCGCTGGCGCAACGTCGTCATCGGCGGCACCGGATTCATCACCGGCGTCCTCTTCCACCCCGCCGTCCGCGGCCTCGCCTACGCCCGCACCGACATCGGCGGCGCCTACCGCTGGGACGAGCGGACCGCCCGCTGGACCCCGCTCACCGACCACCTCGGCTGGGACGACTGGAACCTGCTCGGTGTCGAGGCGATGGCCGTCGACCCCGCGCACCCCAACCGGCTCTACCTCGCCGTCGGCACCTACTCCCAGCCCTGGGCCGGCAACGGCGCCGTGCTGCGCTCCGCGGACCGGGGCCGCACCTGGCAGCGCACCGACCTCACGGTGAAGCTCGGCGCCAACGAGGACGGCCGCGGCACGGGGGAGCGGCTGCTGGTCGACCCGCGCGACAGCGACACCCTGTGGCTCGGCACCCGGCACGACGGGCTGCTGAAGTCCACCGACCGGGGCGCCACCTGGGCGCCCGCGACCGGCTTCCCGGCCACCCCCGACCCGTCCGGCCAGGGCGTCACCCTCCTGGTCGCGGCCGGCCGCGCGCTCTACGCCGGCTGGGGCGACGGCGCCCCGGCCAACCTGTTCCGCACGACCGACGGCACCACCTGGGAGGCCGTGCCCGGGCAGCCCGCCGGCACCTCGGCCAAGGTGCCGGTCCGCGCCGCGTACGACCGGCACGCCCGGGAGCTGTACGTGACGTACGCCGACGCGCCCGGCCCCAACGGGCAGACCGACGGCAGCGTGCACAAGCTGGGCACCGTCACCGGACGGTGGACCGAGGTCACCCCCGCGAAGCCGGGCGGGACCACCGCGGACGGCTCCGCCGACACCTTCGGCTACGGCGGTGTCGCCGTGGACGCCCGCCGCCCCGGCACCGTCGTGGTCTCCACCAACAACCGCTGGGCCGCCGTCGACACCCTGTACCGCTCCACGGACGGCGGGCGCACCTGGACCTCCCTGAAGGAGCCGGCCGTCCTCGACGTGTCCGAGACGCCGTACCTGAGGTGGGGCGGGGAGCAGCCCAAGTTCGGCTGGTGGATCCAGGCGCTCGCCGTCGACCCGTACGACGCGCGCCACCTCGTCTACGGCACCGGCGCCACCCTCTACGGCACCCGGGACCTCAGGCACTGGGCCCCGTGGATCCGCGGCCTGGAGGAGAGCGCCGTACGCCGGCTGATCTCGCCCCCGTCCGGGCCGGCGCACCTGATCAGCGGGCTCGGGGACATCGGCGTGATGTACCACGAGCGGCTCACCTCGTCCCCCTCGCGGGGCATGGCCACCAACCCCGTCTTCGGATCGGCGACCGGCCTCGCGCAGGCCGCCCGCAGACCGTCGTACGTCGTGCGCACCGGCTGGGGGGACCACGGCAACGGGGCGTACTCCACCGACGGCGGCCGGACCTGGGCGCCCTTCGCCGCCCAGCCCCGCCTCGCCGAGGAGGCGCCGGGGCCGATCGCCGTCAACGCCGACGGCACCGTGCTGCTGTGGACCCTCGTGCACGGGGACGGCACCGGGTACCCCGCCCACCGCTCCGCGGACGGCGGCGCGACCTGGTCCGAGGTGCCCTCCTTCCCCAAGGGCGCCACTCCGGTCGCCGATCCCTCCGACCCGGCCGTGTTCTACGCGTACGACACCGCCGCGGGAACGCTGCTGGCCAGCACGGACGGCGGCCGCACCTTCTCCGCCCGGGCCACCGGACTGCCCTCCGGCGACAGCCAGTTCAGGGTGGTGGCGGCGCCGGGGCGGACCGGTGACCTGTGGCTCAGCGCCAAGTGGAACGGGCTGTACCGCTCCACCGACGGCGGCGCGCGCTTCACCAAGGCCGGCAGCTGCCGGGCCTCCTACACCCTCGGCTTCGGCAAGGCCGCCGACGGCGCCGGATACCCGGCGCTCTACCAGGTCGGCACGGTCGGGGACGTCACCGGCGTGTACCGCTCCGACGACGGCGCCGGGAGCTGGACCCGGATCAACGACGACGCCCACCAATGGGGCTGGACCGGCGAGGCCATCACCGGCGACCCGCGCGTGTACGGCCGGGTCTACCTCGCCACCAACGGGCGCGGGATCCAGTACGGGGAGCCCGTCTGATGCCGCACCTGAACGACAGCACCCGCGGCCGGCTCCTCTTCGGCGGCGACTACAACCCCGAGCAGTGGCCCGAGGAGACCTGGCACGAGGACATCCGGCTGATGAAGGACGCCGGGGTCAACTCCGTCACCCTCGGCGTCTTCTCCTGGTCGAAGCTGGAACCCGAGCCGGGCGCGCGGGAGTTCGGCTGGCTGGACACCCTGATGGACCTGATGCACGGGAACGGCATCGGCGTCGTCCTCGCCACCCCCACCGCCTCGCCCCCGCCGTGGCTCGGCCGGCTGCACCCGCAGACCCTGCCCAGGGACGCCGACGGGCACGTCGAGCACTGGGGCGGGCGCCAGCACTTCTCCCACTCCAGCGCCGTCTACCGCCGCCACGCCGCCGAGATCACCGAGGCCCTGGCCGCCCGCTACGGCGGCCACCCGGCGCTCACCATGTGGCACATCAACAACGAGTACTGCACCGTCGACCACGGCGACGAGGCCGCCGCCCGGTTCCGGGTCTGGCTGCGGCGCCGGTACGGCACCCTGGACGCCCTCAACACCGCCTGGGGGACGGCCTTCTGGAGCCAGCACCACGACACGTGGGACAGCGTCATCCCGCCCCGCCGTGTCCACTACCTGCACAACCCCACCCAGGTGCTGGACTTCCGGCGCTTCACCTCCGACATGCTCCTGGAGTGCTGCACCGCCGAACGCGACATCGTCCGCCGCTACACCCCGCACATCCCCGTCACCAGCAACTTCATGCCGCTGTGGATCGGCCAGGACGGCTGGCGCTGGGCCGAGGAGGAGGACGTCGTCTCCGTCGACCTCTACCCGGACCCGCGCGACCCGCTCGGCGCCCAGTACGGCGCCCTCGTCCAGGACCTCACCCGCTCGCAGGCGCGCGGCCCCTGGATGCTGATGGAGCAGGCCGCCGGCCCGGTCAACTGGCGTGGCGTGAACCACCCCAAGCCGCGCGGCCTCAACCGGCTCTGGTCCCTCCAGGCCGTGGCCCGCGGCGCCGACGCCGTCTGCTACTTCCAGTGGCGCCAGTCCCGCCAGGGAGCCGAGAAGTTCCACTCCGGGATGGTCAGCCACGCCGGCGAGCAGGGCCGCACCTTCCAGGAGGTCAAGCGGACCGGCGCCGACCTGCGCCGGCTCGCCGAGGTCACCGGCACGCGCATCGCCGCCGACATCGCGATCCTGCACGACTGGCACGCCTGGTGGGCCGGGGAGCAGCAGGCCCGCCCGTCGCGGCGGGCCGGCCTCGAAGGGGTCCTGCGCGCCTGGCACCGGGCCCTGTGGGAGGCCGGCCTCACCACCGACTTCGCCCACCCCGAACACGACCTGGGCGGCTACCGCGTGGTCGTCGTGCCGCAGCTCTACCTCCTCACGGACGCGGCGATCGAGAACCTGCTCGGCTTCGTCCGCGCGGGCGGCACCCTGGTCAGCGGGTTCCTCACCGGTGTCGCCGACGAGGACGACCGGGTCCGTCCGGGCGGCATGGACGCCCGGCTGCGCGAGCTGTTCGGCATCCGGGTCCTGCACGAGTGGTGGCCGCTGGAGGCGGGCGAGAGCACCGAGTGCGACGGCTTCCGGGGCACGCTGTGGTCGGAGGAGATCGAGGCCGCCGACGACGTCACCGAGACCGTGCCCTACCGGGGCGGCGAACTGGACGGGCTGCCCGCGCTGCTGCGCCGGGACCGCGCCTGGTACCTCTCCACGCTCCCCGAACCGGACGCGCTGCGCGCCCTGCTGGCCCGGATCGCCGCGGACGCGGGCGTCCGCCCCGTCCTCGACGGCCTGCCGCCCGCCGTGGAGGCGGTGCGCCGCGGCGAGCTGCTGTTCGTGCTCAACCACGGCCGTGAACCGGTGACCGTGCCCGTGCCCGGCCGCCACCACGACCTGCTCACCGGCACGACGGTGACGGACGGGGTCCGCCTGGACCGCTACGGCGTGGCGGTGCTGCGGCCATGAGCGGTACGCCCGTGCACGGCACCTGGGAGCCCCGGCCCGCCGGCCGCTGGGAGGACGCCTTCCTCAGCGGCAACGGCAGCCACGGCGCCCTCGTGTTCGGCGACCCGGACGACGACCGGGTCATCGTCACCCACCACACGCTCGTCCGTCCGTCCGGCGACGACCGTCACCGCCGCCCGCCCCGGCTCGCCGCCGCCCTCCCGGCCCTCCAGGACCGCCTGCTCGCGGGCGACCTCACCGCCGCCGAGACCTTCACCGACGGCCGCCCGCTGCAGTGGGTGCGTCCCTTCCACCCCGCCTTCCAGACCCGGCTGCGCCGCCCGGCCGGCCCCGGCGGCCCCTACCGGCGCACCGTCGACTTCGCCACCGGCGAGGTCACCGCCGTCCACGGCGACTGGACCAGCCGCGTCTTCGTCTCCCGCGCCGACGACGTGATCGTCCAGTACGTCACCGCCCCCGGCCTCACCCTCGACCTCTGCCTCGACCCCCGGCTCCCGGGCGCCCCGCACGGCCTCGGCATCGGCGAAGGCGCCGTCCTCACCGCCGACGGCGCCCTGCTCAGCCTGCGCGTGCGCTACCCGGGTTCGGACCTCGCCTACACCGGCGTCACCCTCGCCGTCGCCGACGGCGGCACGACGAGACTGGCCCCGCCGGGCGCCCGGATCACCGGCGCGGCCTCGCTGCTGCTCCTCACCCGGGTGCGCCGCCACACCGGCGAGCTCGACGTGGTCGCCGAGGGCCGCGCCCTGCGCGACCTGCTCACCGGGAGCCCGTACGACACGCTCCTCGCCCGGCACACCGCCCTGCACCGCACCGCCTGGACCCGGGTCACCCTCGACCTGGCCGCCGATCCGGCCGAGCGCGCCCTGCCCGGCTCGAAGCTGCTGGCCCGCCCGCAGAGCCCGGCGCTGCTGGAGAGGCTGTTCGCCGCGGGCCGCTACCACCTGCTGTCCGCGAGCGGCACCCTCCCGCCCCGGCTGACCGGCCTGTGGACGGGAGACTGGAACACCGCCTGGTCCGGCGCGTTCACCCACGACGCCAACCTCAACCTCCAGACCGCCTCCGCCGCGTCCGCCGCCCTCCCCGAGGTCACGGAGGCCCTCGCCGCGCTGGTCCACCGGCAGCTCCCGGACTGGCAGGACAACGCCCGCGCCGTCTTCGGCACCCGGGGCGCGGTCGCGCCCGCGCACTCGGACGGCGAGTCCGGGCACAGCTACCACTTCAGCCGCGAGTACCCCCTGCACCTGTGGACCGCGGGCGCCGACTGGCTGCTCAAGCCGCTCGTCGACCACGACGAGACCCACGGCACCCGCGACCCGCGCACCGCCGCCGCGCTCGCCGAAGTCGCCCTGTTCTACGAGGACTTCCTCACCCGCACCGACACCGACGGCACCCTCGTCGTCGTCCCCTCCTACTCACCGGAGAACCGCCCGGCGAACGCGAGCTGGGGCGCGCTCAACGCGGCCATGGACCTCTCCGCCGCCCGGCACGCCCTGCGCACCGCCGCCGCCTACCACCCCGAGCACGCCGACCGCTGGCGCGCCCTCGCCGACCGGCTCCCCCCGCACCGGATCAACCGGGACGGCGCGCTGGCCGAGTGGGCCTGGCCCGGCCTGGAGGACTCCTACGACCACCGCCACCTCAGCCACCTGCACGGCGTGTGGCCGCTGGACGAGATCACCCCCTACGACACCCCCGGCCTGGCGAAGGCCGCCCACCGGGCGCTCGAACTGCGCGGCGCCGAGAACGACTCCGCGCACGGCCACCTGCACCGCGCCCTGCTCGCCGCCCGCCTCGGCGACGCCGGCCGGGTCGCGCAGGCGCTCGGCCGGGTGCTGGCGGGCGACTTCTTCCACGCCTCCCTGATGAGCGCCCACTACCCGCGGCGCGACGTCTACAACGCGGACGCCGCGCACGCCCTGCCCGCCGTGCTGATCGAGATGCTGGTGCACTCGACCCCCGGCCGGCTCGTCCTGTTCCCCGCCCTCCCCGGACACCTGCCCGCGGGCGAACTGCGCGGCGTGCGCACACGGTTCGGAGCCGAGGTCGACCTCGCCTGGAGCCCCACGGGGGCGACCGCGGTGATCCGGCCCTCCCGCACCGCCCGTGTGGAACTCAGAACCCCCTCCGGCGCCGAGCCGCTCGACCTGGCCGCCGGAGAGGACCGCGTCCTCGACCTGGGGACGCGGTGACCCCCACATCTCCCCCACCCATGGAAGGGACACCCATGGCAGCACACACCGCGCTCCGCCGGCTCACCAGGGCCCTGCTGGCCCCGGCCCTCGCGCTCGGCGCCACCGTCGGCCTCGCCTCCGCCCCCGCCCAGGCCGCCGTCTGGAACTCCTGCGACCAGTGGGGCAACACCACGCTGAACGGCTACACCCTCTACAACAACATCTGGGGCTCCGGCGCCGGCAGCCAGTGCGTCTGGGCCAACTCCGGCACCAACTGGGGCGTCTGGGCCGACCACCCCGACACCGGAGGCATCAAGTCGTACCCCAACTCCAAGAAGGTGATCAACAAGCCGATCGGCTCGATCGGCTCGCTCACCAGCAGCTACAACGTCACCGTCCCGTCCTCCGGCGCGTACAACACGTCGTACGACATCTGGGACACCGACTACGACTACGAGATCATGCTCTGGGTGAACCACCACGGCGCCGTCGGCCCGCTCGGCACCTTCCAGGGCACCGTCGGTCTCGGCGGCCACACCTGGAACGTCTACAAGGGCAGCAACGGCCACAACGAGGTCTTCTCGTTCCTGCGCACCTCGGACTCGAACTCCGGCACCGTGAACATCCTGCCGATCCTGAAGTGGATCAAGGACACCAAGCGGTGGATGGGCAACGAGACCATCGGTGACGTCCAGTTCGGCTACGAGATCACCTCGTCGTCGGGCGGGCTGAACTTCACCACCCACAACCTCACCGTCAGCGGCGGCTGACCCGGTGCGGGGGCGCCCGGTCCCCTCTCCGGGCGCCCCCGCACGGCGCGGCCGCTCCGCCACGGGCGGCCGCGCTCCGGGACCGCGCGCCCGCCATGGCGGACGCGCTGGACGGGCACGGGGCCGGGTGGCGGGGGAGCGGGTCAGGAGGCGGCGGGTGCCGGGCCGGTGCTCGCGCGGACCGTCAGCTCCGGCGCCAGCAGGACGACCTCGTCGCCGCCCCGCCCGTCCAGCTTGGCGACCAGACGCTCCACGGCGTGCCGGCCCATCTCCTGGGCCGGGATGGCGACCGACGTCAGCCGCACCGACGCCTGCACGGCGACCTGGTCCGGGCAGACGGCGACCACCGACACGTCCTCCGGCACCGCCCGGCCCTGCTGGCGCAGCAGCGCGAGCAGCGGCTCCACCGCGGACTCGTTCTGCACCACGAACCCGGTGGTCGCCGGGCGCTCGTCGAAGATCCGGGCGAGGGTCGCCGCCATCGCGTCGTACCCGCCCTCGCAGGGGCGGTGCAGCACCCGCAGCCCCAGCTCGCGGGCGCGGGCGCGCAGCCCGTCGAGGGTGCGCTCGGCGAACCCGGTGTGCCGTTCGTAGACCGCGGGGGCCTCACCGATGACCGCGATGTCGCGGTGGCCGAGCGAGGCCAGATGCTCCACGCACAGCGCGCCGGTCGCCGTGAAGTCGAGGTCCACGCAGGTGAGGCCGGTGGTGTCGGCGGGCAGTCCGATCAGCACGGACGGCCGGCCGCTGCCCCGCAGCAGCGGGAGCCGTTCGTCCTCCAGTTCGACGTCCATCACGATCATCGCGTCGGCGAGCCCGCTGCGGGTGACCCGGCGCACCGCGTCCGGGCCCTCCTCGCCGGTGAGCAGCAGGACGTCGTAGCCGTGCGTGCGGGCGGTGGTGGTCACCGCGATGGCGATCTCCATCATCACCGGCACGTACATGTCGGTGCGCAGCGGGACCATCAGGGCGAGGATGTTCGACCGGCTGCTGGCCAGGGCGCGGGCTCCGGCGTTGGGGTGGTAGCCCAGCTCCCGGATGCTCTGCTCGACCCGCTGCCGGGTGGTCACGGAGATGGACCGCTTGCCGCTGAGGACATAGCTCACCGTGCTCGCCGAGACTCCGGCGTGCTGGGCGACCTCGGCGAGGGTGACCATCCGCTCTCCAAGCTGTGTGAAGCGCTTCGACAATGCGCAGTGCGAACAACGACGGGTGGGGGTGGTTTGACAGTAGCTCCAGGGCGGGTGGGTGTCCATAGGCTGTCGAAGCGCTTCGACACCTTTCTTCCGCGCGCCTCCGTCCCGGCCTCCCGCCACCGTACGCCGCCCGCCACGCTCCGGCCGCGGCCGGCCGGCGGCCCCGGATGCCGGGGCGCGGACCGCCCCGCGGCTCCCCGGCGCGCCGCCGCTCGGCCGAACGGCGGCGCGCAGGGTGGTGGGACAGTCCGTTATCGGGTACATACGATCGCGTAACACCCGTCGGTAACCAATTGGACCCTGATCCCGATTCGCGGCGAGGTGAGCCTCATGTCCGCCACTCCCACCACCCGACCCACCGTCACCGAACGTGAGGCCCGCCAAGTCGCGGAGGCCGCCAGGGAACAGCACTGGCGCAAGCCCAGCTTCGCCAAGGAACTGTTCCTCGGCCGGTTCCGCCTCGACCTCATCCACCCCCACCCGCTCCCCGCCGACGAGGACGTCCGCCGCGGCGAGGCGTTCCTGGCGAAGCTGCGCGCGTTCTGCGAGACGGGCATCGACTCCGCCCGCATCGAACGCGAGGCCCGCATCCCCGACGAGACCGTGGCCGGGCTCAGGGAACTGGGCGCCCTCGGCATGAAGATCGACCCCGAGTACGGCGGTCTCGGCCTCACCCAGGTCTACTACAACAAGGCCCTCGCCCTGGTCGGCTCCGCCAGCCCCGCCGTCGGCGCCCTGCTCAGCGCCCACCAGTCGATCGGCGTCCCGCAGCCGCTGAAGATGTTCGGCACCCCCGAGCAGAAGCAACGGTTCCTGCCGCGCTGCGCCCGCACCGACATCTCCGCGTTCCTGCTCACCGAGCCGGACGTCGGCTCCGACCCGGCCCGCCTCGCCACCACCGCCGTGCCGGACGGCGACGACTACCTCCTCGACGGGGTGAAACTGTGGACCACCAACGGGGTGGTCGCCGACCTGCTCGTCGTCATGGCCCGGGTGCCGAAGACCCAGGGCCACAAGGGCGGCATCACCGCGTTCGTCGTCGAGGCATCCTCGCCGGGCATCACCGTCGAGAACCGCAACGCCTTCATGGGCCTGCGCGGCCTGGAGAACGGCGTGACCCGCTTCCAGGGCGTCCGGGTCCCCGCAGCGAACCGCATCGGCCCCGAGGGCGCCGGCCTGAAGATCGCCCTCACCACGCTCAACACCGGCCGCCTGTCGCTGCCCGCGATGTGCGTCGGCGCCGGCAAGTGGTGCCTGAAGATCGCCCGCGAGTGGTCCGCGGCCCGCGAGCAGTGGGGGAAGCCGGTCGCCCTGCACGAGGCGGTCGGCTCCAAGATCGCCTTCATCGCGGCCACCACCTTCGCCCTCGAAGCCGTCGTCGACCTGTCCTCCCAGATGGCCGACGAGGACCGCAACGACATCCGCATCGAGGCCGCCCTCGCCAAGCTCTACGGCTCCGAGACGGCCTGCCTCATGGCCGACGAACTGGTCCAGATCCGCGGCGGCCGCGGCTTCGAGACCGCCGAGTCGCTGGCGGCGCGCGGCGAGCGGGCCGTACCCGCCGAGCAGATGCTGCGCGACCTGCGCATCAACCGCATCTTCGAGGGCTCCACCGAGATCATGCACCTGCTCATCGCCCGCGAGGCCGTCGACGCCCACCTCTCCGTCGCGGGCGACCTCATCGACCCCGACAAGTCCCTCCAGGACAAGGCGAAGGCAGGCGCGCAGGCCGGCGTCTTCTACGCCAAGTGGCTGCCCCGGCTGATCGCGGGCCCCGGCCAGCTGCCCCGCTCCTACGCCGAGTTCCGGCACGCCGGCGTCGACCTCTCCCCGCACCTGCGGCACGTCGAGCGCACCGCCCGCAAACTCGCCCGCTCCACCTTCTACGCCATGTCCCGCTGGCAGGGCCGCATGGAGACCAAACAGGGCTTCCTCGGCCGGATCGTCGACATCGGCGCCGAACTCTTCGCGATGAGCGCCGCCTGCGTCCGCGCGGAACTCCTCCGCTCCCAGGGCGACCACGGCCGCGAGGCCTACCAGCTCGCCGACGCCTTCTGCCACCAGGCCAGGCTGCGCGTCGACGCCCTGTTCACCCGCCTGTGGGACAACACCGACGACCTGGACCGCAAGGTCGTGAAGGGCGTCCTGGCGGGCACCTACGAGTGGCTGGAGCACGGAGTCGTCGACCCCTCCGGCGACGGCCCCTGGATCGCCGACACCCGCACCCCCGAGACCCCCCGGCCCGACGTACGCAGGACCATCCCCGAGTGACCGGCGACACCCGCACGAGGGACGCCTGTCCTGACCGTGCTCACCGGCAGCCACAATAGGGGGATGAGCGACAGTCCATCCCCCCGAGGGCGCGGGCCGCAGGACCCGTCCGGCCCGCGGCCCGCGGTCCGCGCCCTCGCGGATCCGCACCGCCTCTTCGCCCCGGTGACGCAGGACGGCCCGAAGGACGTGGTGATCCTCGGCTCCACCGGGTCGATCGGCACGCAGGCCATCGATCTCGTGCTGCGCAACCCCGACCGCTTCCGGGTCACCGGCCTGTCCGCCAACGGCGGCCGGGTCGCCCTGCTCGCCGAGCAGGCCCGCCGGCTGCGGGTACGGGCCGTCGCGGTCGCCCGCGAGGACGTGGTGCCCGCGCTGCGCGAGGCGCTGAGCGCGCAGTACGGCCCGCGGGAGCCGCTGCCCGAGATCCTGGCCGGCCCGGACGCGGCCACCCGGCTCGCCGCCTCGCCCTGCCACACCGTGCTGAACGGCATCACCGGCTCCATCGGCCTCGCCCCGACCCTCGCCGCCCTGGAGGCGGGCCGCACCCTCGCGCTCGCCAACAAGGAGTCGCTCATCGTCGGCGGCCCGCTGGTCAAGGCGCTCGCCCGGCCCGGCCAGATCATCCCGGTCGACTCCGAGCACGCCGCCCTCTTCCAGGCCCTCGCCGCCGGCACCCGCGCCGACGTCCGCAAGCTGGTCGTCACGGCCTCCGGCGGGCCCTTCCGGGGCCGTACGAAGGAGGAGCTGGCCGGCGTCACCGTCGAGGACGCCCTCGCCCACCCGACCTGGGCGATGGGCCCGGTGATCACCATCAACTCCGCGACCCTCGTCAACAAGGGCCTGGAGGTGATCGAGGCGCATCTGCTGTACGACATTCCCTTCGACCGCATCGAGGTCGTCGTGCACCCGCAGTCGTATGTCCACTCGATGGTGGAGTTCACGGACGGATCGACGCTGGCGCAGGCGACGCCCCCCGACATGCGGGGCCCGATCGCCATCGGCCTCGGCTGGCCGGAACGCGTCCCCGACGCGGCCCCGGCCTTCGACTGGAGCAAGGCCTCGACGTGGGAGTTCTTCCCCCTCGACGACGAGGCCTTCCCGTCCGTGAACCTGGCCCGGCACGTGGGCGAGCTCGCGGGCACCGCGCCCGCGGTGTTCAATGCGGCCAACGAGGAGTGCGTGGAGGCGTTCCGCAGCGGCGCGCTGCCGTTCAACGGCATCATCGAGACCGTGACCCGGGTGGTCGAGGAGCACGGCACCCCGCGCACGGGAACCTCGCTCACCGTGGCGGACGTCCTCGAAGCGGAGACCTGGGCCCGCGCCCGGGCCCGGGAACTGACGGCGATGACGGCGGAGGCCCGTGCATGACGACCCTGATGATGATCCTCGGCATAGTCGTGTTCGCGGTCGGCCTGCTGATCTCGATCGCCTGGCACGAGCTGGGGCATCTCTCCACGGCCAAGCTGTTCGGCATCCGCGTGCCGCAGTACATGGTCGGCTTCGGCCCGACCATCTGGTCGCGCAGGAAGGGCGAGACCGAGTACGGCATCAAGGCCATCCCGTTCGGCGGCTACATCCGCATGATCGGCATGTTCCCGCCGGGCCCCGACGGCAAGCTGGAGGCCCGCTCCACCTCGCCCTGGCGCGGCATGATCGAGGACGCCCGCTCCGCCGCCTTCGAGGAGCTGAAGCCGGGCGACGAGACCCGCCTGTTCTACACGCGCAAGCCGTGGAAGCGGGTCATCGTGATGTTCGCGGGCCCGTTCATGAACCTGGTGCTGGCCGTCGCGTTGTTCCTGGTCGTCCTCATGGGCTTCGGCGTCACCCAGCAGACCACCGCGGTCAGCGAGGTGCAGAAGTGCGTCGTCCCGCAGAGCCAGGCCCGTGACACCTGCCGGGCCTCCGACCCGGCCTCCCCGGCCGCCGCGGCGGGACTGCGGGCCGGTGACCGGATCGTCGCCTTCGACGGCGTGCGCACCGACGACTGGAACCAGCTCTCCGACCTGATCCGCTCCCACCCCGGCGAGGACGTCGCGATCGTCGTCGACCGCAAGGGCGAGGAAGTCACCCTGCACGCCACGATCGCCACCAACCAGGTCCTCAAGAAGGACTCCCACGGCCAGGTCGTCGAGGGCGAGTACGTCACCGCCGGCTTCCTCGGCTTCAGCGCCGCGACCGGCGTGGTCAAACAGGACTTCGGCGACTCGGTGACCTGGATGGGCGACCGGGTCGGCGAGGCCGTCGACTCCCTCGCCGCCCTGCCCGGCAAGATCCCCGCCCTGTGGAACGCCGCCTTCGACGGCGCCCCGCGCGAGCCCGATTCCCCGATGGGCGTGGTCGGCGCGGCCCGCGTCGGCGGTGAGATCTTCACCCTGGACATCCCGCCCACCCAGCAGCTCGCGATGGCGCTGATGCTCGTTGCGGGCTTCAACCTGTCCCTGTTCCTGTTCAACATGCTCCCGCTGCTGCCGCTCGACGGCGGCCACATCGCGGGCGCCCTCTGGGAGTCGCTGCGCCGCAACACCGCCCGGCTGCTGCGCCGCCCCGACCCGGGACCGTTCGACGTGGCGAAGCTGATGCCGGTGGCCTACGTGGTGGCCGGGATCTTCATCTGCTTCACCATCCTGGTGCTGATCGCGGACGTCGTTAACCCGGTCAGAATCTCCTAGCCGCGCGGAGTCCGGCGCGGCCCGGCGGCGTTCACCCGCCGGGCCGCCACTCTTCGGGTGGTTTACCGGCGGGATGTGCTCAGTCCACGGCCCGTGCCGTAATCTCGAAGCCCGGAGCCCGCCGCTGACGGGACCGGGACCTTGATCCACGACTTGGGGTTGCACAGCAGATGACTGCGATTTCTCTCGGCATGCCGTCCGTTCCGACCAAGCTCGCCGAGCGCCGGAAGAGCCGGCAGATCCAGGTCGGCTCCGTGGCGGTCGGCGGGGACGCCCCGGTCTCGGTCCAGTCCATGACGACGACCCGCACCTCGGACATCGGCGCCACCCTCCAGCAGATCGCCGAGCTGACCGCCTCCGGCTGCCAGATCGTCCGGGTCGCCTGCCCCACGCAGGACGACGCCGACGCCCTGCCGGTCATCGCGAAGAAGTCGCAGATCCCGGTCATCGCCGACATCCACTTCCAGCCGAAGTACGTCTTCGCCGCGATCGAGGCCGGCTGCGCCGCCGTCCGGGTCAACCCGGGCAACATCAAGCAGTTCGACGACAAGGTCAAGGAGATCGCCAGGGCGGCGAAGGAGCACGGCACGCCGATCCGCATCGGCGTCAACGCGGGCTCACTCGACCGGCGCCTGCTCCAGAAGTACGGCAAGGCGACCCCCGAGGCCCTGGTCGAGTCCGCCCTCTGGGAGGCGTCCCTCTTCGAGGAGCACGACTTCCGGGACATCAAGATCTCGGTCAAGCACAACGACCCGGTCGTCATGATCGAGGCGTACCGCCAGCTCGCCGAGCAGTGCGACTACCCGCTCCACCTCGGCGTCACCGAGGCCGGCCCCGCCTTCCAGGGCACCATCAAGTCGGCGGTCGCCTTCGGCGCCCTGCTCTCCCAGGGCATCGGCGACACCATCCGGGTCTCCCTCTCCGCCCCGCCCGTGGAGGAGGTCAAGGTCGGCCTGCAGATCCTGCAGTCCCTCGGGCTGCGCCAGCGCGGCCTGGAGATCGTCTCCTGCCCGTCCTGCGGCCGGGCCCAGGTCGACGTGTACAAGCTCGCCGAAGAGGTCACCGCGGGCCTGACCGGCATGGAGGTCCCGCTCCGCGTCGCCGTCATGGGCTGCGTCGTCAACGGCCCCGGCGAGGCCCGCGAGGCCGACCTCGGGGTCGCCTCCGGCAACGGCAAGGGCCAGATCTTCGTCAAGGGCGAGGTCATCAAGACCGTCCCCGAGTCCAAGATCGTCGAGACCCTCATCGAGGAGGCCATGAAGCTGGCCGCCCAGATGGAGGCCGACGGCGTCATCTCGGGCGAGCCGTCCGTATCGGTGGCCGGCTGACCAACGGCGCGGGCAGCGCCCCGTCAGGGGCGCGCGGGAGCGGCACGGCC
This sequence comes from Streptomyces glaucescens, assembly GCF_000761215.1. Taxonomy (GTDB): domain Bacteria; phylum Actinomycetota; class Actinomycetes; order Streptomycetales; family Streptomycetaceae; genus Streptomyces; species Streptomyces glaucescens_B. Next base: position 5,564,879 of record NZ_CP009438.1, read on the forward strand.
GGCCCCGTCACCCCGCCCCGCGCACGGTCACGGGAACCCCGCGCCGGGCCCCGGGAGCTCCCGGGGCGTCCGCCGCCCGAGCAAGCTCAGCGCATCCGCGGGTACAGTGCGGAGACCAGCAGCTGACCCCGGAGGGCTCCCGCACGTGCTGACCCAGACCACCTCCCGGGTCCTCGAACCGAGCGACCTGGACGCCGCACTCGCCGTCCTGCACCGCGAGCCGGTCACCAACGCCTTCGTGACCTCCCGGGTCCAGGTCGCCGGCCTGGACCCGTGGCGCCTCGGCGGCGAGATGTGGGGCTGGTACGAGGACGGCATGCTCACGTCCCTGTGCTACGCGGGCGCCAACCTCGTCCCCATCTGCGCCACCCCGCGCGCCGTCCGCGCCTTCGCCGACCGCGCCCGCCGGGCCGGCCGCCGCTGCTCCTCGATCGTCGGTCCCGCCGAGTCCACCGCCCTGCTGTGGCGGCTGCTCGAACCGCACTGGGGCCCGGCCCGCGAGGTCCGCGCCCACCAGCCGCTGATGGTCACCGACCGGATGCCCGACGACATAGCCCCGGACCCCTACGTCCGCCGCGTCCGCAAGGACGAGATGGAAACGATCATGCCGGCCTGCGTGGCGATGTTCACCGAGGAGGTCGGCGTCTCCCCGATGGCCGGCGACGGCGGCCTGCTCTACCAGGCCAGGGTCGCCGAACTCGTCGGCTCCGGCCGCTCCTTCGCCCGCATCGACGAGCACGGCAAGGTCGTGTTCAAGGCGGAGATCGGCGCGGCGACCCCCCAGGCCTGCCAGATCCAGGGCGTGTGGGTGGCCCCCGAGCACCGGGGCAAGGGGCTGGCCGCCCCCGGCATGGCGGCCGTGCTGCGCTACGCCCTCGCCGACGTGGCCCCCGTGGTCAGCCTGTACGTGAACGACTACAACACGGCGGCGCGCAGGACCTACCGGCGGGTCGGCTTCCGGGAGACCGGCGCCTTCATGAGTGTGCTGTTCTGACACGGCTCCGCCCGCTGTAGGCTCGCCGACATGCTTCGCGACATCACGATCGCCCCCCTCGACCTCCCCGCCCACGTCGACGAAGCGCTGGCCGTCCAAGCCCTGGCGTTCGGACTCGGCCCGGACGAGGTCGCCGTACGCCGCCAGATCGTGCTGCGCCACATGACCTACCGCGGAGCCCGCGCCCTCGGCGCGACCACCGCCGAAGGCCGCCTCGCCGGATTCGTCTACGGCATGCCCAACAGCCGCACCCACTGGTGGTCGACGGTCGTCGAGCCCTATCTGCGCGCCCAGGGCAACGACGGCTGGCTCGACGACTCCTTCGTCATCACCGAACTGCACGTCCACCCCCGCCACCAGAACCGCGGCATCGGCCGCGCCCTGATCACCGCGATCACCGACAGCGCCGCCGAGCCCCGCTCGATCCTCTCCGCGATCGACACCGACAGCCCGGCCCGCGGCCTCTACCACTCGCTCGGCTACCAGGACCTGGCCCGCCGCGTCCTGTTCCCCAGCGCACCCCTGCCGTACGCCGTGATGGGCGCCCCGCTGCCGCTGCGCCGCCGATAACCGATTTCCACCGCCCAGTACCGCCCGGCTAACCTCCTAGCCACCACCCTCCCCCACTCCCGGCTTCGCGCGAGCGGGGGGATCCCCGTCAGCAGGAGTACGAGAACCATGGCCAACGCACCGGTCCAGCGCATGTCCCAGTTGATGGCGAAGACCCTGCGCGACGATCCGGCGGACGCCGAGGTCCTCAGCCACAAGCTGCTCGTCCGCGCCGGCTACGTCCGCCGTACCGCCGCGGGCGTGTGGACCTGGCTGCCGCTCGGCAAGAGGGTCCTCGCCAACGTGGAGCGCGTCGTCCGCGAGGAGATGGACGCCATCGGCGCCCAGGAGGTGCTGCTCCCCGCCCTGCTGCCGCGCGAGCCCTACGAGGCCACCGGCCGCTGGGACGAGTACGGCCCCGAGCTGTTCCGCCTCCAGGACCGCAAGGGCGGCGACTACCTGCTCGGCCCCACCCACGAGGAGATCTTCACCCTGCTGGTGAAGGACCAGGCGTCCTCCTACAAGGACCTGCCGGTCATCCTCTACCAGATCCAGACCAAGTTCCGCGACGAGGCCCGCCCCCGGGCCGGCATCCTGCGCGGCCGCGAGTTCCTGATGAAGGACTCGTACTCCTTCGACCTGGAGGACGAGGGCCTCGCCCACTCCTACGCCCTGCACCGCCAGGCCTACCAGAGGGTCTTCGAACGCCTCGGCCTGGACTACCGCATCTGCGCCGCCACCGCCGGCGCCATGGGCGGCTCCAAGTCCGAGGAGTTCCTGGCCCCCGCCGAAGCCGGCGAGGACACCTTCGCCGACTGCCCGAACTGCGACTTCGCCGCCAACACCGAGGCGATCACCTACGAGCTGAAGCCCGTGGACGCCGCCGGCGTGCCCGCCGCCGAGGACATCCCCACCCCGGACACCCCCACCATCGAGACCCTGGCCGCCTCCCTCGGCGTCCCGGCCTCCGCCACGCTGAAGAACCTCCTGGTGAAGGTCGACGGCGAGATCGTCGCCGTCGGCGTCCCCGGCGACCGCGAGGTCGACCTCGACAAGGTCGAGGCGCACTTCGCCCCGGCCGCCGTCGAGATGGTCACCGAGGCCGACTTCGCGGCCCGCCCCGACCTGGTCCGCGGCTACGTCGGCCCGCAGGGTCTCGGCAAGGTGAAGTACATCGCCGACCCGCGCGTGGCTCCCGGCACCGCCTGGATCACCGGAGCCAACAAGCCGGACACCCACGCCAGGAACGTCGTCGCGGGCCGCGACTTCCAGGTCGACGAGTACGTCGACGTCGTGGTGGTCCAGGAGGGCGACCCCTGCCCCAGGTGCGGCACCGGCCTCAAGCTCGACCGCGCCATCGAGATCGGCCACATCTTCCAGCTGGGCCGCAAGTACACCGACGCCCTCAAGCTGGACGTCCTCGGCCAGAACGGCAAGCCGGTCCGCGTGACCATGGGCTCCTACGGCATCGGCGTCTCCCGCGCGGTCGCCGCCCTCGCCGAGCAGACCGCCGACGACAAGGGCCTGTGCTGGCCCAAGGAGATCGCGCCCGCCGACGTCCACGTCGTCGCGGCCGGCAAGGCCCTCCAGACCGAGCTGGCCCTCGACATCTCCGAGAAGCTGGCGGGGGCCGGGGTGCGGGTCCTCGTGGACGACCGCGCGGGCGTCTCCCCGGGCGTGAAGTTCACCGACTCCGAGCTGATCGGCGTCCCGCAGATCCTCGTCGCGGGCCGCCGGGCGGGCGAGGGCGTGGTCGAGCTGAAGGACCGCAGGACCGGCGAGCGCGAGGAGCTGACGGTCGAGGAGGCCATCGCGCGCCTGACCGCCTGAGCCACCCGGGCCCGGGGCACCGCCCCCGGGCCCGGCCCTACAGCCAGCCGGCGAACTCCAGCAGCAGCTCCGCGTCCTGCTCCCGGCCGACCCTGCGGGCCCGCACGCCCGACTCCACCGCCCGGAACAGCGTCCAGCCGCGCAGCCGCTCCTGGTCCACGTCCAGCGACTCCGCGAGCCGCTTCACCCGGCGCCGGGTCGTCGCCGCGCCCGACGGCTGGGCGATCAGGTCCTCCACCCGGTCCCGCACCAGCCGCGCCAGGTCGAAGGCGCACTCGCCGACCACCGGATCGGGGCCCACCGCCAGCCACGGCATCCGCTCCCCGGCGAGCACCTTGCTCTGCCGGAACGTGCCGTGCAGCAGCTTCTCCTCCGGCGGCGCCGCCAGCAGTTCCTCGCGCGCCGCGAGCGCCGTCTCGACCAGCGGCGCCACCTCGGCGTCCGCCTCCGCGCTCGCCCGCATCGCCGCGGCCTGCCGCCCGGTGCGCCCGGCCACCGTCTCGAAGCCGTGCCCCTCGGGCGGTGTCACCCACAGCCGGCGCAGCGTGCCCGCCGCCTCCAGCAGCGCCTTCGCCTCCGGCAGCGACCGCACCGACACATCCGGGTGCAGCCGCTCCAGCAGCAGCGCCCCGTCGGGCGAGCCCTGCTCCAGCAGCTGCACGGCACCGCGCCCGCCCCAGTGGGCCAGCGCGGCCCGCTCGCTCCCGGGACGCGCCCGCGGCGGTGCCAGCTTCAGCACGGCCGGGGTCCCGTCCGGGCGCCGTACCAGTACCACCAGACTGCTGCGGCCCCCCGGCACCTGCACCCGCTCGACGGTCAACTCGCGTAGCGCGACGGCTCGCCCAGCCGTCTCGGGCAGCTTCTCCAACCAGTCGTCACCGTCCGGTGCCGTCTCACCGAGCGCCCTGACCAGACGCCGCGGCGGTTCGAAAGCCATACGCGAGTCGTTCCCTTCCGGTGCGTCACGCCGTGGGCGTCGCGGACGCCCCCGCGGCACCCGCCCGTTCGGCGAGCCCAGGGAAGGCTACGCTCCCGCCCCGCCAGCGCGCCGCCCGCACCGCCGCCTCCCGCAGCGCGGCGGCGGCCGTGCCCCGGCGCTGTCCCCCGGCCGCCCGCACCAGGTCGGAGTAGACCCCGGCCACCCGGTCCTCCAGTTCGGCGGCGAGCCGGCCGGCGGCCTCGGCGTCCGTCACCGGGAACGGCAGCGCGTACCCGGCCGCCGCGGCGACCGGCTCGCCGCCCAGGTCCCGCACCTCGCGGGCCAGCGCGTCCCGCCGCGCCCGGTGCGCGTCGTACGCCGCGCGCGCCTCCGCGCGCCGCTCCTCGCGGATCCGCCCCCCGACGACCCCGTAGCCGTACACGGCCGCGTGCTCCGCCGCGAGCGCCGCCTGCAGCGCCCCCAGTTCCCGCTTCGACGCCTCGCTCACTTCGCCGCCTCCGTCAGCAGATACGCGTGCGCCGCCCCGGCCGCGGCCACCGAGGCCAGCAGCCGGGCCAGCTCGCCCGGCACGTCCATCAGGGCCTTCGCCCGCCGGTCGGCGAGCGCCCGCTCGGCGGCGGCCAGCTCGGTGAGGGCCGCCTTCTCGTCCCCGGGCACGGCGGGCGCCGCGGACACCGGGGGCGCGGCCGAGGCCGAAGGCGACGCCGGGGGCGAGCCCGGCGCGGACGGCTTCACCCCGCCCCCGAAGGCCTGCCGGTGCCGTACGACCTCCATCCGCAGCGGTGCCAGCCGCTCCGCCAGCCCCGGGTGCGCGGCGAGCACCGCGTCGTACCGCTCGGCCAGGCGCCCGCTGTCCGAAGCGGCCCGCGCGCGGACCCGGTCCGCGGCCGACGGCCCGGCGCCGCGGCCGCCGGAGTCCTCGGACCCGGCGGTGCAGCCGGACAGCAGGGCGGCCCCGGCGGCCGAGGCGAGCAGGGTTCTGCGGCGCGGACCCGAGGGGGTGCGCGACGGCGGTGGGTACGGCACGGCTGGCGTCCTCGGAGGCTCGTACGAACGTCACGGGCGGGCACCCGGCGGGCCGCCCGTGATCACCGTACCCGCGCATGTGTCCGACACCACTCACCGGCACCGCCCCGCACCGGGGACGGGCACCGGTGGACGGCAACACACTCCGGGACCGGATACCCTTTCACCTGACACGCGACCCATCCCACAACAGCACACGCGGCCGAGGAGTCACCCGGATGAGCACCACCCAGAGCGAGAGGCTGCGAGAACTTCTGGAGCCGCTCGTCGGCTCCCAGGGCCTGGATCTCGAGGAGATCGCGGTGGACTCGGTCGGACGCAAGCGGGTGCTGCGCGTCGTCGTCGACTCCGACACCGGGGCGGACCTGGACCAGATCGCCGATGTGAGCCGCGCGCTCTCGGCGAAGCTCGACGAGACGGACGCCATGGGCGAGGGCGAGTACACCCTCGAGGTCGGCACGCCGGGCGCGGAACGCCTCCTCACGGAACACCGGCACTACGTGCGCGCCACGGGCCGGCTGGCGAGGTTCCAGCTCACCGAGGGCGGCGAGCTGGTCGCCAGGATCCTCGGCGTCGACGACGAGGGCGTCGAGCTGGAGGTGCCCGGAGTCAAGGGCCGCAAGGCCACCGCGCGCCGGCTCGCCTTCCCGGAGATCGCCCGGGCGCGCGTGCAGGTCGAGTTCAACCGCAAGGACGAGAAGTCCGAGAAGAAGGAAGAGGAGGCGTAGCCGTGGACATCGACATGAGTGCCCTGCGGGGCTTGGTACGGGAGAAGGAGATCTCCTTCTCCCTGCTGGTCGAGGCCATCGAATCGGCCCTCCTCATCGCCTACCACCGCACCGAGGGAAGCCGCCGGCACGCGCGCGTGGAGCTCAACCGCGAGACCGGTCACGTGACCGTGTGGGCGAAGGAGGACCCGGAGGACCTCGAGGAGGGCCAGGAGCCCCGCGAGTTCGACGACACCCCGTCCGGCTTCGGCCGTATCGCCGCCACCACCGCCAAGCAGGTCATCCTGCAGCGGCTGCGCGACGCCGAGGACGACGCGACGCTCGGCGAGTACGCCGGCCGCGAGGGCGACATCGTCACCGGCGTGGTCCAGCAGGGCCGTGACCCGAAGAACGTGCTCGTCGACATCGGCAAGCTGGAGGCCATCCTGCCGGTGCAGGAGCAGGTCCCCGGCGAGAGCTACCCGCACGGCATGCGCCTGCGCAGTTACGTCGTCCGGGTGGCGAAGGGTGTCCGCGGCCCGTCCGTGACCCTCTCCCGGACGCACCCCAATCTGGTGAAGAAGCTCTTCGCCCTGGAGGTGCCGGAGATCGCCGACGGGTCGGTCGAGATCGCCGCGATCGCACGTGAGGCCGGTCACCGTACGAAGATCGCCGTCCGTTCCACCCGTTCGGGCCTGAACGCCAAGGGCGCCTGCATCGGCCCCATGGGCGGCCGGGTGCGCAACGTCATGGGCGAACTGAACGGTGAGAAGATCGACATCGTCGACTGGTCGGACGACCCGGCCGAGATGGTGGCGAACGCGCTCTCGCCGGCCCGGGTCTCGAAGGTCGAGGTCGTGGACCTGGCCGCCCGCTCCGCGCGGGTGACCGTGCCGGACTACCAGCTGTCGCTGGCGATCGGCAAGGAGGGCCAGAACGCCCGGCTCGCGGCCCGGCTCACCGGCTGGCGGATCGACATCCGCCCGGACACCGAGCAGCCCGGGGACCGGGCCGGGGAATAGATCCAGGCCGCGCGGCGCTGAGATCACGACAGGTTCGTGCGCGGAACTGTTCGAATCCTGCCCCAAAGGGGTGAGGTGCGTACGGGGAGGTAGACTTAAGAGTGTCTGGCCGGACGCGGATCCGCGCATGCCCTGAACGCACCTGTGTGGGGTGCCGGGAACGAGCGGCCAAGACGGAGCTGCTGCGCATCGTGGCGGTCGAGGGCGAGTGCGTCCCCGATCCTCGCGGTACGCTGCCCGGCCGGGGTGCGTACGTTCACCCCACACCGGTCTGTCTCGACCAGGCGGTACGCCGCCGGGCGTTCACGCGGGCACTGCGCGCCCCGGGAGCGCTCGAAACAAAGGCGTTGCGCCTCTACGTCGAGCGGACGACAGTTGCCGGACAGGCAACACGGTAAGAAGCGTGCCGTGCGGAACCCCCCGTGCGGCTTGGTACCTCGCGAGTCGAAAGCAGGTCGAGATTGCGATGAGCACTCGATGAGTACGCGATGAGTACGCCCATGAACTAGCGACGGTCCGGACGCAACCCGGACCTCAAAGGAGCGAAGTGGCTAAGGTCCGGGTATACGAACTCGCCAAGGAGTTCGGTGTGGAGAGCAAGGTCGTCATGGCCAAGCTCCAGGAACTCGGTGAATTCGTCCGTTCGGCGTCTTCGACCATCGAAGCGCCGGTTGTACGCAAACTGACTGACGCCTTCCAGGGCGGCGGCAGCGGCAGGTCCGCCGGTAAGCCCGCCCCGCGCAAGGCTGCCCCCAAGCCCGCCCCCGCGCCGTCCCCGGCGCAGGCGGCACGTCCGGCTCCGGCTCCGAAGCCGGGCGCCCCCAAGCCCCCGGCGGCGCCGCAGCCCGCGGCCCCGGCGGCCCCGCAGCCCTCGGCTTCCGCGCCGGCCCCCGGCCCGCGTCCGGTGCCGGGTCCCAAGCCCGCGCCGCGTCCGGCGCCGGCCGCTCCGGAGTTCACCGCTCCGCCGTCGGCTCCGGCCCCGTCCAACGCGCCCAAGCCCGGCGGTCCCCGCCCGGGCGCCCCGAAGCCCGGGGCCCGTCCCGCCGCGTCCGGCCAGGACCGGCAGCAGGGCGGTCAGCGTCCCGCCGCCGCCCAGGGCGGCGGTCGTCCCGGCGGCCAGGCGCCGCGTCCGGGCGCCCGTCCGGCCGGTCCGCGTCCGGGCAACAACCCCTTCACCTCCGGCGGCAACGCCGGCATGGCGCGCCCGCAGGCGCCCCGTCCGCAGGGCGCCCCGCGTCCCGGCGGCCCGGGTGCTCCCGGCGGCGGCCCCCGTCCGCAGGCGCCCGGCGCCCAGGGCGGCGGTCCGCGTCCGCAGGCTCCGGGCGGTCCCCGTCCGACCCCGGGCTCGATGCCGCGTCCGCAGGGCGGTCCGCGTCCCGGCCCGGCCGGTCCGCGTCCGAACCCCGGCATGATGCCGCAGCGTCCCGCTGCCGGCCCGCGTCCGGGCGGTGGCCCCGGCGGCCGCGGCCCCGGTGCCGGCGGTCGTCCGGGCGGCGGCGGTCGTCCCGGTGGCGGCGGTTTCGCCGGCCGTCCCGGTGGCGGCGGCGGTGGCTTCGCCGGTCGTCCGGGTGCTCCCGGTGGCGGCGGCGGTGGCTTCGCCGGCCGTCCGGGTGGTCCCGGCGGTGGCGGCGGTGGCCGTCCCGGCTTCGGTGGCCGTCCCGGCGGTCCCGGCGGCCGTGGTGGCACGCAGGGCGCCTTCGGCCGTCCCGGCGGTCCCGCGCGCCGCGGCCGCAAGTCGAAGCGGCAGCGTCGCCAGGAGTACGAGGCCATGCAGGCCCCGAGCGTCGGCGGCGTGATGCTGCCGCGCGGCAACGGCGAGACCATCCGTCTCTCCCGCGGCGCGTCGCTCACCGACTTCGCGGAGAAGATCAACGCCAACCCGGCGTCGCTCGTCGCGGTCATGATGAACCTCGGCGAGATGGTCACCGCGACCCAGTCCGTCTCCGACGAGACCCTCCAGCTCCTCGCCGACGAGATGAACTACACGGTTCAGATCGTCAGCCCGGAGGAGGAGGACCGCGAGCTGCTCGAGTCCTTCGACATCGAGTTCGGTGAGGACGAGGGCTCCGAGGAGGACCTGGTCGTCCGTCCGCCGGTCGTGACCGTCATGGGTCACGTCGACCACGGAAAGACCCGCCTGCTCGACGCCATCCGCAAGACCAACGTCATCGCGGGCGAGGCCGGCGGCATCACCCAGCACATCGGTGCCTACCAGGTCGCGACCCAGGTCAACGACGAAGAGCGCAAGATCACCTTCATCGACACCCCGGGTCACGAGGCGTTCACCGCCATGCGTGCCCGCGGTGCGAAGTCGACCGACATCGCGATCCTGGTCGTCGCGGCCAACGACGGCGTCATGCCGCAGACGGTCGAGGCGCTCAACCACGCCAAGGCGGCCGACGTGCCGATCGTGGTCGCGGTCAACAAGATCGACGTCGAGGGTGCCGACCCGACCAAGGTGCGCGGTCAGCTGACCGAGTACGGCCTGGTGGCCGAGGAGTACGGCGGCGACACCATGTTCGTCGACATCTCCGCCAAGCAGGGTCTGCACATCGACTCGCTGCTGGAGGCCGTGATCCTCACGGCCGACGCCTCGCTCGACCTGCGGGCCAACCCGAACCAGGACGCGCAGGGCATCTCGATCGAGTCCCGTCTCGACCGCGGCCGCGGTGCCGTGGCGACGGTCCTCGTCCAGCGAGGCACGCTGCGGGTCGGCGACACGATGGTCGTGGGCGACGCCTACGGCCGGGTGCGCGCCATGCTCGACGACAACGGCAACAACGTCGCCGAGGCCGGCCCGTCGACGCCGGTGCAGGTCCTGGGCCTCACCAACGTCCCGGGTGCGGGCGACAACTTCCTGGTGGTCGACGAGGACCGTACGGCCCGTCAGATCGCCGAGAAGCGCGCCGCCCGCGAGCGCAACGCGGCCTTCGCGAAGCGCACGCGCCGCGTCTCCCTCGAGGACCTGGACAAGGTGCTCAAGGCCGGCGAGGTCCAGCAGCTGAACCTGATCATCAAGGGTGACGCCTCCGGTTCGGTCGAGGCCCTCGAGTCCTCGCTGCTCCAGCTGGACGTCGGCGAAGAGGTCGACATCCGCGTCCTGCACCGCGGCGTCGGTGCGGTCACGGAGTCCGACATCGACCTGGCCATGGGCTCCGACGCCATCGTCATCGGCTTCAACGTCCGCGCGGCCGGCCGCGCGGCGCAGATGGCCGAGCGCGAGGGCGTGGACGTCCGGTACTACTCGGTCATCTACCAGGCGATCGAGGAGATCGAGGCGGCCCTGAAGGGCATGCTCAAGCCGGAGTACGAAGAGGTCGAGCTGGGCACGGCGGAGATCCGCGAGGTCTTCCGCTCGTCCAAGCTGGGCAACATCGCGGGTGTCCTCATCCGCTCCGGCGAGGTCAGGCGCAACACCAAGGCGCGCCTCATCCGCGACGGCAAGGTCATCGCGGAGAACCTCAACATCGAGGGCCTGCGTCGCTTCAAGGACGATGTCACCGAGATCCGCGAAGGCTACGAGGGCGGTATCAACCTCGGCAACTTCAACGACATCAAGGTCGACGACGTCATCGCGACGTACGAGATGCGCGAGAAGCCGCGCGCGTGACCTGACACGCGACCGGGGCCGGTCGGCGGAACTTATTTCCGTCGATCGGCCCCGGCCGTTGCGTGTACGGTTCCTGTATCGGCGCAACCGTGCCCATACCCCGAGCCGGCGGGACATCCGGAACACACATGTATGTGGGGACCCTGTCCTTCGACCTGCTCCTCGGCGATGTCCATTCGCTGAAGGAGAAACGCTCTCTCGTCCGTCCCATCGTGGCCGAGCTCCAGCGCAAGTACGGGGTGAGCGCGGCGGAGACGGGCCACCAGGACCTCCACCGCAGGGCCGAGATCGGTGTCGCGCTCGTCTCGGGGGAGACCGGGCACCTCAGCGACGTGCTGGACCGCTGTGAGCGGCTGGTCGCCGGGCGGCCCGAGGTGGAACTGCTCTCGGTTCGACGCAGGCTCCACAGCGACGAAGACTGAAGCAACAAGCAAGAAACTCTTAAGGAGACGGACCAGTGGCCGACAACGCGCGGGCTAAGAGGCTGGCGGACCTCATCCGAGAGGTGGTGGCCCAGAAGCTGCAGCGCGGGATCAAGGACCCGCGGCTCGGCTCGCACGTCACCATCACGGACACCCGGGTGACGGGCGATCTGCGGGAGGCGACCGTCTTCTACACCGTGTACGGGGACGAAGAGGAGCGCGCGGCCGCCGCCGCCGGACTGGAGAGCGCCAAGGGCGTCCTGCGCTCCGAGGTCGGCAAGGCGGCCGGGGTGAAGTTCACCCCCACCCTCACCTTCGTCGCCGACGCCCTGCCGGACACCGCCCGCACCATCGAGGACCTCCTCGACAAGGCGCGGCAGTCAGACGCGGCGGTGCGCGAGGCCGCCTCCGGCGCGCAGTACGCCGCCGGGGCCGACCCGTACCGCAAGCCGGGCGACGACGAGGACGACATCGCCGAATGAACCGCAAGCCCACCCCGCCCGACGGCCTGGTCATCGTCGACAAGCCGTCGGGCTTCACTTCGCACGACGTCGTGGCCAAGATGCGCGGCATCGCGAAGACCCGGCGCGTCGGACACGCCGGCACCCTGGACCCCATGGCGACGGGCGTCCTCGTCCTCGGTGTCGAGCGCGCCACCAAGCTCCTGGGCCACCTCGCCCTGACCGAGAAGGAGTACCTGGGCACCGTCCGCCTGGGCCAGACCACGGTCACGGACGACGCCGAGGGCGAGATCACGTCCGCCACGGACGCCTCCCGGATCACCCGGGACGCCATCGACACCGGCATCGCCAAGCTGACCGGCGACATCATGCAGGTGCCGTCCAAGGTCAGCGCCATCAAGATCAACGGAGTGCGGTCGTACAAGCGGGCCCGCGAGGGCGAGGAGTTCGACATCCCCGCCCGCCCGGTCACCGTCTCCTCCTTCGCGGTGTACGACGTCCGGGACGCCGTCGCGGAGGACGGCACGCCCGTGCTCGACCTCGTGGTGTCGGTGGTCTGCTCCTCCGGCACCTACATCCGCGCGCTCGCCCGCGACCTGGGCGCCGACCTGGGCGTCGGCGGCCACCTCACGGCGCTGCGCCGGACCCGCGTCGGGCCGTACAAGCTGGACACCGCGAAGACGCTCGACCAGCTCCAGCAGGAGCTGACCGTGATGCCGGTCGCCGAGGCCGCCACGGCCGCGTTCCCGCGCTGGGACGTGGACGCCAAGCGGGCCCGGCTGCTCGTCAACGGCGTCCGGCTGGACATGCCGGAGGAGTACGCGGGTGCCGGCGCGGTGGCCGTCTTCGATCCCGAGGACCGCTTCCTGGCGCTGGTCGAGGAACACCGGGGCAAGGCCAGGAGCCTGGCCGTCTTCGGCTGACCGCGCCACCGGGAGCCCTCCCGTGGAGCGGCGGCGGTCACGGATGTGGCCCTGCCGCCGCTCCACGGTCCCCCCTCGGTTCCCCCACACCTAGGGTTATCCAGCGGTCGCCCTTCGTTCACCCGTCCGGGCAGGCGCTCGGAGTGAACCGGGGGAGCACAAGGGGGCGCGTTCGCCGCGCGAGCTGTCCCGCTGATCATCCGGCCCCTACGGTCGGACCCAGGGCACAGGCACGGCGGGAGGTTCGACCATGGCGGCACGGGGCCGACGGGACGGGCTCGCTCCGCACGAGCGCGAAGAGCGGCCTCCGGCGCCCGCCGACACCCCCCACGACGCGCCGCCCCCGCTGCTGGACCGCGGCCTCGTCCGCATCCACGACCTCGCCGGGCGCCCGCGCGGCCTGGGCGTCGTCGCCGACCACGACGGCACGGTGCTGACCAGCCACGAGACCGTCGACGGACTGCCCCGTGTCGTCCTGCACACCGTCACCGGCGACCGCAGCCGTGTGGTGACCGCCGACGCCGTCACCCCGCTGCCCGGACGCAACCTCGCCCTCGTCCGCACCGAAGGCCTCGGCGCGGACCCGCTCCCGCTCACCACACGGGACCGCGTCGAGGCCGGTGCCTACGTCCGGATCGTGGCCGGCTGCCGGCGCGAGGCCCGGGTACTGGGCACGACCGAGGTGACCTACACCGCCACCGACCGCGTGCACCGGTTCGGCGGCGCCCTGGAACTGGCCATCGGCACCGCGGGCCGGGACGCGCTGCGGCTGGGCGGCGGCGCGGCCGGGGGACCGGTGCTGGACACCACGACCGGCGCGGTGGTCGCCGTCGTCGGCACCGCCCTGCGCTCCGGGCACCGCGACAGCGGCTTCGCCGTCCCCCTGCGGCCCGCCGCCGACGGCCCACTGGCCGCACTGCTGGCCCGCAACGCGGCCACGGTGCCCGCCTACGGCGCCGATCTGAACCTGGCGGGCGTCCTGGAGCTCACCGCCACCGCGACGGCGCAGGACGGCCCGCCCGGAACGTGCGACGGCCGCTGCGGGCCGGCCGGTGCCGAGCCGGTCGAGCGCCCGGCGACCGAACGGGCCCTCACCGCCTTCGCGCACGGACCGGCCCCGGTGCTCGCCCTCGTCGGCCCGCCCGGCAGCGGCCGCACGACACAGCTCGCGGCCCTCGCCGCCCGCCGCGGCCGGGGCACCGAACCGGCGCCCACGCTGTGGCTGCGCGGCGCCGGCCTGCACGGCGACGACGCCTCCGTCGCCGACGCCGTCCGCCGCGCCCTGGACCGGGCCGCGCGGACCGTCCGCCCGTCCGGCCACGGTTGCGCGCCCCTGCCCGGCCCCACGCCGGGCGACGTGGCCCGCACCGCCCGCGACGCGGGCCGTCCCCTGCTGCTCCTGCTCGACGGCCCCGAGGAGATGCCGCCCCGCCTCGCCCAGCGCCTGCCCGCCTGGACCGACGACACGGCGAGCTGGCTCCGGGAGACCGGGGCACGGCTCGTGGTGGCGTGCCGGCCGGAGTACTGGGAGACGGCGGGCGCATGGTTCCCGGCCGAGCTGCTGTACGGGGCCGCGTCGGGAGTGCCGGGCGGCGTGACGGTGCCCGCGGCGCGGGCGCCCGCCGCGCGGACGCGCGCCGTGCGGGTGCCAGGGGCGGAGGAGCCGCCGTACGCGTCCGCCACCGGTGCGCCCGCGGTTCGTGCGCCCGAGGTCGATGCGCTCGCCGCCGGTGCGTCCGCGGCCGGTGCGCCCCCGGCCGGTGCGCTCGCCGCCGGTGCGTCCGCGGGGCGGCGGGAGCTGCCGTCGGCGTCCGTGAGCCGGGTGTCCTCCCTCGGGGAGGGTCCGCTGCCCGGCCTGCCGCCCTGCGTGCCCCTCGGCGACCTCACCGCCGCGGAGGCCGCGCGGGCCCGCGCCCGCTACGGCATCGCCGACGCCGTGCTCGCCGAACCCGACGCCCGGCACCCCCTCACCCTGCGGCTGCTCGCCGAGGTCCGCGCCGCGGCCCCCGGCGCGCCCTGTGCCGTCCCCCTCGACCACCACGACGTCTTCTGCGCCTACCTGGACCTGATGTGCCTGCGCGTCGCCGTCCGGCTGGCCGCCGGGAACGGCGTGCGCGGCACCGCCGTGCGCCGGCTGGCCGCCAGGGTCGCCGGCCGGGTGCACGAGGCCGCCCGCCGCAGTCTCGGCCCCCGCCAGGGCGAACTGGACCGCGGCTCGTTCGAAGAGCTGTTCCCGCAGGGCGCCGCCACCGGCCTTCCCGGCGGCACCGGCTGGGCCTGCGCCGTCCTCGCCGAGGGCCTGCTGGTGCCCGCCGGCGACGGCTACCGCTTCGCCCACGAGGAGTTCGCCGACTGGATCCAGGGCATGCACCTCGACCTCGACGAGGCCCTGCGCGCCCTGGTGCACCGTCCGGGCCCGCCCGCGGCGGACCGTCCGCCGGCCGTCCCCCGCCACCGCGCCGGCCCGGTCGTGCAGGCCCTGCTGTTTGTCGCCCGGCACCACGGCACCGGCCGACTCGGCACCAGACTCGCCGAGTTGGCGCGCGCACTGGACACCGACCCGGACTCCTGGTGGGCGGCCCGGCTGCTCACCGAGGTGCTGCGGCGCGTCCCCGACGCCACCCCGTACCTCCCCGTGCTGCGGCAGCTCGCCGACGGCGTCGTCGGCCACAAGCGCCGACAGCGCCCCGTACCGGCCGGGTTCGGCCCCGGCTTCTGGGCCGGGCTGCGGCTGCCGGACACCGAACGCCTCGCCCTGCTGCGCCGTCTGGTGCTCGCCGACCCCGCCCCGCACGCCGCCCCCGGGCCCCGCTACCTGGACGTGGTCGCCCGGCTGCTCGCCGACGCCCCCACCGCCGTACAGCGGGAGCTCGTCGACTGGTTCGACGACGAGCGTCCGCTGCCCGCCACACCGGACGCCACCGTGGCGGCCGCCGCCCAGGCACTCCTGCACACCCACCGGCACCGGGCCCTGGACCACCTCACCGAGGTACTGGCCGACAGCGAGCACGCACGCGCCGGCGAACTGCTCGCCGTGCTCGCCGAGGAGGAACCGTCCGCCGTCTGCCGGGCCGTGGACCGCTGGGCGCGCGACGAACGGCCCACGAGACGGCTGGCCGCGGTGACGTACGGCCTGCGCACCGCGCCCCACGCCCACGACGACACCGACCGAGAACTGCTGCGCTACGCGGCCCTCGCCCTGCTCGCCCGCCCCGCCGACGGCGCCCTGCACGGCGGCGCCCTCGGGCTGCTCGTCCGGGACCCCCGCACCCGCGCCCGCCACCTCCCGAGGGCCCTCGACCACTTCCGCGCGGGCGACCCGCACCTCCCGGCGAGCGCCCTGGCCGCCGCCCTCCCCACCCACCCCGAGCCGGTCCTCGACGCCTTCCGCGCCCGCCTGCCGCACGCCGACGACGTCACGGAGCTGCTGCACGCCCTCACGGACGCCGCCGCCCCCGGCCTGGTCCGCCCGGTCGCCGCCCTGGTCCGCGAGGCCGTGGCCCTGCGCCCCGACCTCGCCGGAGGCGTCGCCGCGTACGCCGACCGCCGCCTGGAGGCCGGGCCCGCCGTCCGCGACCGGGTCCTCCCGCTGGTCACCGAACTGCTCGACGGCGGCCCCGGTCCGCTGCGGGCCGCCCTCGCCGCCGTACTGGCCGCCCCCGGGACCCTGCGCCGCGACCTGCGCGACCTCCTGCTGGCCGGGGAGCGCGACCCGGCCGTCCTGGAGTCGCTGCTGCGGGCCGCCGCCCGGCAGGCCCCCGACGATCTGCGCGAACTGGTCCACGGCCTCGGTGTGCGGCTGGTGCGCACCCCCGACGGGGCGACCCGCTACGACCGGAGCCTGGTCGACCTGGCCCGCGAGGTGCCCGGGTTCGCCGCGCGTGTGACCGGCTGGCTGGCCGGGGCGCCCGACGACTGGGCGGCCCTCGTGGGTCCCAGCACCCGCCGGACGCTGGAGCACCTGGCGGGCGTACGGGTGCCCGCGTGAGCGAACGGGCGCCATCCGCCGGGCCCGGTGATCCGTGCGCCGATCCGTGTCCCGCCGGGTGCGACGGGTCACAGCGACCATGCCGATGCGGGCGGCGGGCACCCGGCATGGCACCCTTAGACCTGCGTAAGAGGCATCCGTAAGAGTCAGACACGGGTTCGAGGAGCGGTCACAGTGCAGCGCTGGCGTGGCTTGGAGGACATCCCCCAGGACTGGGGGCGCAGCGTCGTCACCATCGGCTCCTACGACGGAGTCCACCGCGGACACCAGCTGATCATCCGGCACGCCGTGGAACGCGCCCGCGAGCTGGGCGTCCCCTCCGTCGTGGTCACCTTCGACCCGCACCCCAGCGAGGTCGTCCGCCCCGGCAGCCACCCGCCGCTGCTCGCCCCGCACCACCGCCGCTGCGAGCTGATGGCGGAACTGGGCGTGGACGCGGTGCTGATCCTGCCGTTCACCGCCGAGTTCTCCAAGCTGTCCGCGGCCGACTTCGTGGTCAAGGTCCTGGTCGACAAGCTGCACGCCAAGGCGGTCGTCGAGGGCCCCAACTTCCGCTTCGGCCACCGCGCGGCGGGCGATGTCGCCTTCCTCGCCGAGCAGGGCGAGACCTACGACTTCGAGGTCGAGGTCGTGGACCTGTACGTCTCCGGGGAGGCGGGCGGCGGCGAGCCGTTCTCCTCCACACTGACCCGGCGGCTCGTCGCCGAGGGCGATGTGGCGGGCGCCGCCGAGATCCTCGGCCGGCCGCACCGGGTCGAGGGCATCGTGGTGCGCGGCGCCCAGCGTGGACGCGAACTCGGCTTCCCGACGGCCAACGTCGAGACCCTGCCGCACACCGCGATCCCCGCCGACGGCGTCTACGCGGGCTGGCTGCACGCCCAGGGCGAGGCGATGCCGGCCGCCATCTCCGTCGGCACCAACCCGCAGTTCGACGGCACCGAACGCACGGTGGAGGCCTACGCCATCGACCGCGAGGGCCTGGACCTGTACGGCCTCCACGTCGCCGTGGACTTCCTCGCCTACGTGCGCGGCCAGGCGAGGTTCGAGACCCTGGACGCCCTGCTGGAGCAGATGGCGAAGGACGTGCAGCGGTGCCGGGAGCTGGTCGCCGCGGCGGAGGACGCGGAGTCCGCGTGATCCGGTGTACGACGTGAAGGCGGCCGGTGCCGAGGGGCACCGGCCGCCTTCGTCGTGACCGGGGCGGACTACTGCTGCGGCGGAGCGTCGGGCCCGCCCGGCTGTCCGGGGTGGCCGGGCTGTCCGGGCTGCTGACCGGGCTGGGGGTGGCCCGGCTGCTGGGGGTACGGCTGCTGCTGGGCGGGCTGGCCGGGCTGGCCGTAGGGCTGCTGGCCGGGCTGGGCGTAGGGCTGGGCCGGGGCGTAGGGCTGCTGTCCGGGCTGGGCGTAGGGCTGCTGGCCGGGGTGACCGTACTGGCCGGGCTGGGCACCGGGCATCGGCTGGCCGGGGACGGGCGGCTGTCCGGGGTACGGCTGGCCGGGGACGGGCGGTTGTCCGGCGTACGGCTGGCCGGGGTACGGCTGGCCCGGCATCGGCGGGGCCGCCACGGGGGGCGGGTTGCCGTCGCTCGTCCACAGGCCCTGCGCCTGCTGGTGGCGGGCGAAGTCCTCGGCCACCATGGCCGCGAGGTTGAAGTACGCCTCGCGCACCTTCGGCCGCATCATGTCGAGGTCGACCTCGGCACCGGCGGCCAGGTGCTCGTCGAAGGGCACGACCACCACACCCCGGCACCGGGTCTCGAAGTGCGCCACGATGTCCTCGACCTTGATCATCTTGCCGGTCTCGCGGACACCGGAGATCACGGTGATCGAACGGGACACCAGGTCGGCGTACCCGTGCGCGGACAGCCAGTCCAGAGTCGTGCTGGCGCTGCTCGCGCCGTCCACGGACGGGGTGGAGATGATGATGAGCTGGTCGGCCAGGTCGAGCACGCCGCGCATGGCGCTGTAGAGCAGACCGGTGCCCGAGTCCGTGAGGATGATCGGGTACTGCCGGCCCAGGACGTCGATCGCGCGCCGGTAGTCCTCGTCGTTGAACGTCGTGGAGACGGCCGGGTCGACGTCGTTGGCGATGATCTCCAGCCCGGAGGGGGCCTGCGAGGTGAACCGCCGGATGTCCATGTACGAGTTCAGGTACGGGATCGCCTGGACGAGGTCGCGAATGGTGGCCCCGGTCTCGCGGCGCACCCGGCGGCCGAGCGTGCCGGCGTCCGGGTTGGCGTCGATCGCGAGGATCTTGTCCTGCCGCTCGATGGCGAGCGTGGAGCCGAGCGCGGTGGTCGTGGTGGTCTTGCCGACGCCGCCCTTGAGGCTGATGACGGCTATGCGGTAGCAGGACAGCACCGGCGTGCGGATCAGCTCCAGCTTGCGCTGCCGCTCGGCCTCCTCCTTCTTCCCGCCGAGCTTGAACCGGCCGCCGCCCGTCGGGCGGCTGCTCTTCGCCTTCTGCTTCCTGCTGTTGAGCAGCCGGTCCGAGGACAGCTCCACGGCCGCGGTGTAACCGAGCGGTGCCGCACCGGGGTTGGTGGGCTGCCGCTGGTCGTGCTGCACCGGCTGCGGCCACGCGGCACCCGCGCGCGGGTCGACGGGGGGCTGGGCGAACGGGGGCTGCGCGAAAGGGGGTTGGGGCTGCGGGGCCGCCGGATGCTGCGGTGCCTGGGGACCTTGGGGGTTCTGCGGGCCGTGCGGGGTCTGCTGGTTCTGCGGGGATTCGGCCTGACCCGGCTGCCGGTCCTGCGGCTGCGGCTGCTGCGGCGTCGCCTGCGGGAAGCCGTAGCCGCCGGGCTGCGGGAAGCCGTACCCGCCCTGCGCGCCGGGGGCGGGCGGGACGGGCGTGCCGTTCGGGTGGGGGAAGCCGTAGCCCCCCTGGGCCGGGGGCATACCGGGCTGCGGGAAGCCGTAGCCGGGCTGCGCCGGGGGCATGGGAGCCGCGGGCGGCTGCTGGCCGGCCGTGGCGGGCGCGGCCTGGTCCTGCGCCGGTGCCTGGTGCCAGCCGGCGGGCGCGGGCTGCGGGGCCTGCGGCTGGAACGGCGGCTGGGGCCCGCCCGGTTGGGCGGACGGCTGGGGGTGGGGCTGCTGTCCCGGACCGGCCGGCGGCTGCGGGTGCGCCTGGTGCTGCGCGGGCCACTGGGCGGCCGGTGCGGGGGCGGCGGGCTGGTACGCCGGCGGCAGCGGCGGCACGCCCTGCTGGGCCGGCGGGGGAGTCCAGGCGGGGGCGTCCTGCGGGGCCGCGTGCTGTGCGCCCGGTGTCTGCCGGTCCGGGTGCTGCGGGTCCGGGTGCTGCGGTTCCTGGCTCCGGGGTGCGGCGTCCTGCTGCGCGCCGACGGGAGGCCGGTGCTCGGCGGCAGCGGCCTGGGCGCCCTCGGGGGTCCGGCCCTCGGCCTCGGCCCCACCATCCGGCTGTGCGGCGGTGTCCTCGGCGGCGGGGGCCGGGTTCTCGGGGGCCGGGGTGCCGTCGGCGGCCTCCGGGGCGGGTTCCGCGTCCGGCTCGGGTGCCGAAGGGACCGCGGCCTCCTGCTCCGGCCGGTCGTCCTCGTCCCCGGTGGTGGCGGAGGTGTCGTCGTCCGCCTCCGCCGCCGGAGCGCTGGTGTCCGCGTCGGTGTCCTCGCCGGCGGCAGCGGCAGTGCCGGCGGGCTGGTCCGCACCGTCGACGGCGGCGCCGTCGTCCTCGTGCGCGTCATCGCCCTCGTGCCCGGCGGGCTCCTCGCCGGCGGCCTGCCGGCCGGCCTCGGACCCGGCCGCCGCGGCCCGCTCCTCGATCTCCCGCTGCAACGCCACCGCGGAGAACCGCATGGTGGCGCCGCTCTCCAGGTCACCGTTGCCGGAGCCGTCCGTGTCCGAGGCCGCCGGAGCCGCCACGGGGGCCTGCGGCCGGGTCTGCGGCGGCTCGGAGTGCTGGACCGCCGGTGGCTGGACCGCCGGTGTCTGCGGCGGTGTCCCGGGCGCCTGCGGGTGCTGCTGGGGCTCGAAGCCGCTGCCCTCCGGCAGCCTGGGCAGGGGCATGGGGCTCCCGGTGGGCGGTGCGGGAGCCGGGGTGGGAGTGGCGAACGGAGCGGGCGGCGTCGGGTGGGCCGGCGCGGTCGCGCCGAGCGGGTCCGCCGGCGGGACGGGCGGCACCGGGGGAGCGGTGGGGTCGGCGGGAGCGGCGGGAGTCGCGGGCGGCGGAACGGCCGGCCCGGACGCCGCGGCCCCGGCCCCGGACGCCCCCGGGAACCCCGCCCCGTCGGAACTCCCCGACGCGTTCTGCGTGTACCAGGCAGGCGGTGCGTAGTCGATGGTGAACTCGCCGGTCGTCTCGACGGCGGCCTCCGCGTCGGGCTGGTCATCGCCGGGCGTCGCCCAGCCCCCGCGGATCCCGTCCCGATCGCTGCTCACAGTTCCTCCTGGTGTGGTCGAGCACCCTCGTGGCGTGCTGGGGCGACCATTGCTGTCGTTCGATACATGGGCTGTCCCCCCGGGTCACCCCCGAGTCGCCCCCGGAACCCGCATCACCCCGTGCCGGGTGCTCGTTGCGTGCCCCGCCCCAGCCTAATCAAGAAGGGGGCGGGCAGGGCAGGCGCGTCCGCCGCCCGATGCACGTCCGGAACAAAGCGGGGCTGCCGCCCCCGAACCGGCCACCGAACCGGCCCCCGAGCCGGCCACCGAACCGGCCCCCGAACCGGCCCCGCGCCGGGCGGCGCGGCAGCCGGCCGCGGCACGTCTCCGGTGCCGGGGCCGGTGCCGGTCAGTCCATCCGGCGGGCGACGCCCAGCAGTCCGACCTCGGCGTCCGTCGGCTGCGTGACCACGTACCGGCGGTCGCCGTCCGCGCACCACAGGGTGACGCCGTCGGCGAGGGTGGGCAGCGGCTCGTACTCGGCACGGGGCAGACCGATGACCCGCCCTATCTCCGCCGCCTCGTCCGGCGACACCCGCTGCACCCCCACCACACGCGCCTGCCGCATCAACCGGGGCGCCACCGGGCTCAGATAGGGCAGCAGCGTGAGCACCGACTGCCAGGGCGCCGAGACCACGCGCCCGCGCGGCGGGCGCATGCCGCAGTCCCGGATGACCAGGACCGGGCTGCCCGCCGAGGCGCCGAGCGGAGGAACCCGGCCCACGTCGTGCACGGTCATCCCGGACTGGCCGCCCCCCACCGCCTGGACGACCTGCGCCCAGTGCTGGGCGCGGCCGGTCTCGACGGCGACCCGCGCGCCGGTCGCGGCGGCACGCAGCGCGAGCACCTGAGCGGTCCACAGACCGCCGATGAGCAGCACGTCGTACGGCGTCGGACGGTTCACGCCCAGCACGGCCGGGTGGCCCTCGCCGGTGACGCCGACGACGACGCCGTCGTCACCGATGGGCAGGGCCAGCGTGTCGAACTCGTCGACGGACAGCGTGTGCCGCGGATGCCGGGGGCCGAGCAGTCCGAAGCCGGTGCGCAGCCGCTCCGCGAGCCCGGCGGGCCGTGTGCCGTCGGAGCCCGCGGCGGGGCTGCCCGCGCCGGGGGTGCGCGGGTGGGCGGCCGGGGTGGGCACGGCGGCCATCAGCGGGCACCTCCGAGCGGCAGGGTGGCCAGGACTCCGGGCAGCTGCTCCCGGTCCAGACGGGCGAGCCCGGTCCGCGCCTGCCGGGCCACGCGCTCCAGTTCCCGGCGGGACGCGGCCAGCTCGGTGCTGCTCCGACCGGTCACACGCACGTGCCCGGTGAGCGAGACCTCCCGCTGCCCGCCGCGCGCCAGCGTCAGACTGAGCGTCGTCGCCAGCGCGGGCACCGCGGTCAACTGGGCCACCAGCTCCGGCAGTCCGGGGCCGGAACCGCCGAGCGGGGGCCAGCGGCGCACCCAGTACGTGGTGTGCCTGCGGTTGTCGCAGCGCCAGCTGCGGCTGGTCTCCTCGGTCCGCCGCCGGGGCGTCTCGCTCTGCCCGGCCTGGGCGGTCACCATCGGGTTGGCGCAGGCGGAGGTGGCGATGGCGGACGTCACCTCGTCCTCGGTGAGCACGGTCACCCGGAACCCGGCGCCGGTCAGCCGGCTCGCCAGGTGCTCCGCCGAGCGGACCAGGCACTTCTGGGCGCCGACGAGTCCGCCGCCGCGGGCCGCCACCGCCTCCGGGCACAGCTCCGGGTCCAGCTTCAGCGCGATCCACATGATGCGGACCGCGGGGGAGGCGCTCTGCGCCTGGAGCTGTGTGTAGTTGGTCACCACGACCGACTGCTGGGGCAGGTGCGGCGCGGGCGCGGGCTGGGTGTGCAGCACGATCTGTGCGGATTCCAAGCGGATTCCGTCGACGTCCAGCGCGTCCCGCACCAGGGCGAGCGGCAGCGGCCGGCGGCTGCGCTCGGCGCGCAGGGCGCCGAAGTCCGCCTCCACCTGGAGGACCGCGGTGAGGAAGCCGCCGTCACCGACCATGCCCACCGGGCGCCGGTCACGGTCGTTGCCGCGGCTGTAGCTGTACGTCCGCAGGCTCGGGTCGCACTCGACGGCGGGGGCGAGACCGGAGTCGGTGCCCGCCGGCACGGGCGTGCCGGCGGCCTTGCGGCGGCGTGCGCGCAGCGCCTGCACACCGGCCAGCCACTCGGGCAGGGAACGCCCCCGGCGCCGTACGAGGGCCAGGACGACCAGGACCACGGCGACGACGGCCGCCGGGATCAGCGCGTACGTCCCGATCACCCAGCCGCACACCACGAGCGCCGCAGCCAGCTCCAGCAGCACCAGCCGCTGCACGGCGAACGAACCTCCGCGCCCCGAGCGGGCCCTGAGGTGCGGCGTGACGGCGCCCGCCGGGGCGGACGGGCCGCGCGATCCCGACGGACCGGCGCCGCCCGATCGGCCCGGTCGTGACCTCGATTGCGATCGCGACCGGGTCCTCGGTGCCGAAGCCATCACTCCAAAACCCCCGAATCTCTACCGAAAACCCATGTCCGCACGCTCCCGCGCGTCCTGAGCGCCCTACCCATGACACACGCACGTCCGCGCAACAGGCATAGTAGGGGCCGGGTCTGACGACCGGGCCACCAGAGGCACACCACGGGCGGGCGCCGGAACCAGCACCGCGCCCAGGGCTCCGCAACGGGGAGAGAGCGGACACAGATGGCATCACGCCGCGATGAACTCAACGCCTACACCTTCGCGAAGCGTCGCACACTCGCGTCGTTCCTGCGGCCTTCGCCGTCGGGCTCGGAGGAGGGCGCACCGAAGCCGTTGAGCGCGGTGTGGCCCGGCCTGGTCGTCGGCGTGGTGATCCTCGCGGTGTTCGGCGCCATCGGCCTGTTCAGCCCCACCGCGCCGCGCGGCTGGGACGCCCCGGGCGAACACGTCATCGTCGCCAGCGACTCGACCACCCGCTACGTCGTCCTGAAGACGAAGGGCGAGAAGCAGCTGCACCCGGTGCTCAACATGGCGTCCGCCAAGCTGCTGCTCGACCCGGACAAGAACAGCATCATCACGGTCGACGAGAAGGTCCTCGACAGCGGCAGGCCCCCGCACGGCGCCACCATCGGCATCCCGTACGCCCCCGACCGGCTCCCCTCGGCGGGCGAGGCGGAGGCGGCCAAGCGCTGGGCGGTCTGCGAGCGCCCGGGCGCCGGTGGCCGGGCCATCCAGAAGGCGGCCTTCGTGCTCGCCGAGAAGGAGTGGGCGAAGACCGAGGGCCGCAACAAGCTCTCCGGCGGCGACCTGATGTACGTCGTCGGCCCGGACGGCAAGAGCCAGTACGTCGTCGACGCGCGCGGCTGGGCCTACCCGCTCGGCGACCCCGGCGACAAGGAACTCCTCAAGGCCCTCGACACCCGCAGCCGCGCCCCGCAGCGCGTCTCCCAGGACTGGCTCGACACCCTGCACAAGGGCGACCCGCTGGAGATCCCGGCCATCGACGGAACGCCCGGTGCCGCGGCGAACGCCTCCGCCAGCCTCGGCGCGTACGACAAGGTCGGCATGGTCATCAAGGCGTACGACGGCACGCGCATGCAGTACTACGTCGTCCTGCCCGGCGAGGTGGCCCGCATCAGCGAGTTCACCGCCACCCTGCTGCTGAACAGCGGCGACCTCGTCGCCGTCGGCCAGACCGGCGAGGCCCAGCAGGTCAGCCCCGGCGCGGTCGCCGAGAGCACCACCTTCCTCGGCGACAGGAAGTGGCCGGCGTACAAGCCGAGGACGGTCAACAACGGCACCAGCGCCACCAGCGGCCGCAACACCGTCTGCAACGTGCTGCGTTCGGTGAACGCCAGGACCGGAGTCACCACCCTGGCCACCTGGGCGGGCACCGACTTCCCCGCGCAGCTGCCCACCGGCTCCTCCAGCGCCTACGTCACGCCCGGCTCCGGCCAGCTCTACCGCCAGTTCCAGGGGCAGGAGACCAAGGCGGGCAGCGTCTTCCTGGTCACCGACACCGGCCTGCGCTACGCGCTCCAGTCCAACAGCGACAGCGCCACCGACGACAAGGGCATCGGCACCTCCGCCGAGCAGCGCAAGCGGCAGCTGGCCGAAGCGAAGATCGCCCAGACCCGGCTCGGCTACGAGAAGGTCGTCCCCACGCCCGTCCCCGTGGCCTGGTCGAGGTTCCTTCCCACCGGCCCGCGTCTGTCCGAGGCGGCGGCGCGGCAGCCGCAGGGCTCGTGACGGACGGCACCGGCATGGAGCCACAGCAGCCGCGGGAGTCACAGGAGCCGCAGAAGCCGCAGGAGAGCGAACCGATGCTGAAGGCAGCCGACACCAGGACCAGGGGCCGCAGCCGCACGGTGCTGGCGGCCCTGCTCGCCACCACCGCCCTCACGGCGACGACGCAACTCGCCCTCCCCGCCCCCATGGCGCGGGCGGACGACAGCGGCCAGTGCACGTTCCCGTCGAAGAAGTACGAGGGCCGCCCCTGGGCCCTGCAACGCGTCAACCTCGACGAACTGTGGGCCCAGTCGAAGGGCGAGGGAGTCCGGGTCGCGGTCATCGACACCGGCGTCGACGTCAAGAACCCCCAGCTCACCCAGGCCGTCGACGTCTCCAGGGGCAAGAACTTCCTGCCCGCGAAGAACAAGAAGGGCGAGGAGATCGAACGCGGCAACGCCAGCGGTACGACCGACACCGTCGGCCACGGCACTCGCGTCGCCGGCATCATCGCCGCCCGCCCCGCGAAGGGCACCGGCTTCGTCGGCCTGGCCCCCGAGGCCACCATCATCCCGATCAAGCAGAACGACGCGGAGGGCAACGGAACGGCGGTGACCCTCGCCGAGGCCATCCGCTACGCGGTGGACGCGGGCGCCGACGTCATCAACATCTCCCAGGACACCGCCAACGCGATCAGACCCGACGGCCGCCTGGAACAGGCCGTGCGGCAGGCCCTCGACCGCGACGTCGTCGTCGTCGCCTCGGCCGGCAACGACGGCCTCGGCGGCAACGTCAAGGTCACCTACCCGGCGTCCTACGAAGGCGTCCTCGCCGTGGCCTCCTCCGACCGCAACAACGAACGCGCCCCCTTCTCCCAGTCGGGCGAGTTCGTGGGCGTCGCCGCCCCCGGCGTCGACATGATCTCCACCGTCCCCGGCAACGGCCACTGCTCCGACAACGGCACCAGCTTCTCCGCCCCCTACGTCGCCGGCGTGGCCGCCCTGCTGAAGGCCAAGTACCCCAAGTGGACGGCCCGGCAGATCGTCGCGCAGATCGAGCAGACCGCGGAACGCACCATCCCCGGCCACGACCGCCTGGTCGGCTGGGGCGTCGTCGACCCGGTCAAGGCCCTGACGGACGTCGACCCGGCCAACCCCGTCGAGTCACCCCGCCCCGAACGCAACCTCACCGGCGCGCAGGCCCCCTCGGTCGACCCGGTGCACTTCGGGGAGACGGCCGACGAACGCAACGTCCGCCTGGGCACCTACGTGGTCGTCGGCGGCCTGGTCCTCGCGGCGGGACTGAGCGGCACGGCGATCGCCGTACGGGACGCCCGCCGCCGGCGGGGCCTGCGAGGAGGTCCGGCATGCTGACCCGGCTGTCCGTGATCCTCTTCGTCCTGGCGGCGATCCTGCTCCTCATGGCCTGCGTCAGGGCCGACCGCGTCCGCTCCTGGCGCGAGTCCCTCAACCCGTCCGCCCCGGCCGTCCCCGACGCCGCCTTCGTCGTCGCCCGCCTCACCTTCGTCGGCCTCGCCGTGGGCTGCGTCGTCCTGGGCGTGCGGGGACTGGGTGTCGAGGACGGCTCGAAGTGGAGTGACGACGAGCTGGCGAGCGCGGTGGAGCAGGCGACGTACGAACTCGACGGATTCCTGTACCGGACCGACGAGAGCGGCGAGCCCGTCGTCTTCCTCTACGAGTACGACACGCTGATCGAGACGGAAGTGGCCGAGAACGGCGGCGGCGACGCCCCCCAGGACGGGGTGGACGCCTCGCCGCTCGCCGGCAACACCGACGCCGACGCGTACTTCACGGTGACGGCGAACGGCGCGGACAGCGCCTTCTGCACCCACGTCGAGCGCGTCCGCTCCAAGGAGGACGACTACACCCCGCCGGGCATCGCGGGACGCCCGGGGACGTACACCGAACTGGGATACCGGCTCGACGTGACGACCCGCGAAGGGGCGTGCTGACCGGCCGGACGGCGCCGGGGAACCGGTCAGGCGACGTCGTTCAGGGTGGCGGAGGGCGCCTTGCCCTCCTGAGCCTGTCCGGCGCGCTCGGCGAAGACGGTGGCGAACTGCTCCACCGTGTTCGGCAACTCGACGCCGGAGCCGGCCTCCCCCATGGTCACCATGATCACGCTGCCGACGCGCACCTGGACGAGAACGGCCTCCGCCCCGGCCCGCAGTGAGGTACTCACGCCGGCCACGGCATCGCTCTCGTCCCCGATCGTCCCCAGATCCAGCTCTCGCGGTTCGACGCTCCGCCCACCCCAGGCCTTCCAGACCGGCTCGTAGGAAGCCTGCGCCGCCTTTGCGTCCTCGTACGCCATGAGAACGAAATCGAGCTGAGCCTTGTCACGGCCGCCCGCCATTGCCGAAACCCCGGTGACCCGCGGCTTGGAGCACTCCTCGGGCCCTTCGTGGCACCGGGCCACCCCGAGTTCCCTCGCCTTGCTCTGCGGGTACGCGACGGGCTCGACGGCGACCTCCCACCCGGGGGCCGCCTTCGCGTCCGGCAGCACGGCTGCGGCCTGCCGGGCACTGAGCGGACCGGCCTCGTCCGCGCTTCCGTCACCGCAGCCGGCCAGGAGCGCGAGCGCCGCGCAGGACACGACGGCCTGTCGCACCAGCCGACGGGTACGCGGGCGGACGGTGACTTCCATGGCTTCCTCGATCGATGTCACGTGGTCGGCTTCACCAGTCCGTCGCACTCGCCCCGCACGAGGCCGATGCCTCGACCTGGCTCGTGTACGCGGTGATCAGGCGCCGCATCGCGTCGGCGTCGCTGTGCTCGGAACCCTGAGCCTGAACCGCCGTGTACAACTCCTGGCCGTTCCGCTCGTCGACGCATCCGCCGGTCTTGCCGAAGGCCTCGTTCCCCGAGTACCGGAACCGTTCGTCGTCCGCGGACTGCTCCGGGGCTTCGAGGGACTGGCTGGAGGCGAAGTACGCGGTGGTCTTGCCCTCTTCCACCCACGCCTGCGTGGCCCTCAGGGCGAGCTTGTCGTCGACCACGACCTCGCACACCTTCGTTCCCCCACCCGACTTCTCCCGCTCGGTGACGTCCTCACCGTCCGGCAGGAACTGCCCGAGATCGTCGGCGTCGACAGCGATCCCGCACAGATTCTCAGGGATCGCGTAATCGCGCCGGGACTCGTCACCGCCGCACCCGGAGAGCGCGGCGACGAGGACGGCGACCGCCGGAACGACGACCATGCCGCGCTGTCGCGACGGCGTAAGGCGAGCACTCACAAGATCCCCTTCGTCGCACTCGTTGATCAGAAGGCCGCGATGCTACCGGGCGCCTGCCCGTCCACGATGGCGCGGGCGTTGATGTACCCCTGGCGGGCCGCCTCCCGGGCGGTGATACCGGCGTCGCTCGTGTCCATCGTGTGGTACTTGTCCGCCGCGGTCCGGGCGGCGTCCTCCGTGATGGTGAGGTTCCGCGTCAGGCCTTCCTGCCAGTACTCGCCACCGGTCTGCTGCGCCTGGTCCATGGCATGACCCTCGGCGTCCTTGAACACCGATTCCAGAACGGTGCTGGTGACGGTTCCGGCGACACCTCCGACCGCCGCCCCGACCCACGGTGTGGCCACGAAGGAAGTGCCCACGCCGACCACGGTGCCGACCGTGCCGGAAATGATGTTCTTCTTCTGGGCGACGGCGTGCTCGTATTCCTTGTCCTTGTCCGAGGCCTCCTTCCCGATGTACTCCTGCGCGCCCAGCGCGAGAGTGCCGGACACCTCGCCGGACCGTCCCGCGATCTGCCGGATGACCAGTTCCTCGTCCTCGGAGAGACGCTGGGCCTCCGGCAGGTCCGGGTTCAGGTGGTAGTCCATCAGCTTGCCCATGTACGCCTTCTGGCCGACCTCGACGGCGGCGTACCCTTCCGGGTTCTGGCCCACCGCGAAGAGCAGCTTGCTCACGGACGTGTGGTCCAGCTCGGCTTCCGAGCCGGCGACCGGGTACAGCTTCTGCACGTCCTGCCACTTCTGCGAGTCCGGATCCCGTTCGACGTCGGTCATGGCGCGGTTGATGTCCGGGAGGTACTCCGACGTGATCTGTCCGACGCTGTCGGTCATGAAGCCCCGGCCGGTGAGCCGTTCCGGGTCGTCCGCGATCGAGGCGACCAGGCTCTCCATGAGCTGGGACTGCTCACGCGTGTGCGCCGGCGTGTCGATGGTCGGCATCTCGCCGGCGGGGTGTCCCGTGGTCGCCGCCTCCAGCGCCAGCGCGAGATTGTTCTCGCCCGTACGCAGGTCGTCGCCCTTGAGGTTGCTCTCCTTCGGCCACTCCCGCTCCTCGAAGAGGTACTGGAAGTTGGAGAGCGTGACCTTGCCGTTCTTGCCGTCGCCGTCGGTGTCCCGTTCGAAGGGGTTGTCCTCGTCGTCCTTGTTGATGAACTCCTGGTTGAAGAAGTCGGTCGCCGCGGCCGGGCTGTTGGACAAACCCTTCAGATAGCCGGTGAGCGGGTCGGAGCCGCTGTCCTCGCCGATGCGGTTCAGCCAGGGGTCCATGCCCAAGTGCTGCCACGCCGTGTTGGCGTGCTCCCCGTTGCCGGTGAGCTTGCGCTCGGTGGCCATGAGCTTGTTGCCGTAGTCCCTGAGGAACTGGTCGTCGTAGTCGCCCGTCCGCATCAGGTTGCTCATCACCTGGAAGCCCATGGGGCCGCCGTTGTTGCCGTAGAGCGGCTTGTCGCCGATGTCGACCATCGTGCGCTTCCACTCGGTCATCGCGACCGAGTCGCTCTGCGTGGCGTTGGCGAGCGTGGTGCCCAGGCTGCGCTGCAGGTCGTCGAACTTGTCCAGCCGCTCGCGCGCCAGTTCGTAGTTGCCGCGGTGCGGGTCGTTGACGCCGGTCCAGAACTCGAGCGTCTTCTGCGGCCCCAGAGACGTCGCGAACCGCTCGGCGAACAGATCGTCGTTGCCGTACTTGCCGAGCCCGTCCACCAGCCGGTCGAACTCCTCCGGGCTGAGGTCCTCGGGATCCTTCTTCGCCAGCTTCGCCAACTCGTCGGCCTGCTTGACCGCCTCCGCGGCACTGTCCCGGTCCTTGTACGAGGCGTCCGAGAAGCCGAGCCTGCTCTGATCGGCGATGGCCTGCAGCACGGTTTTGGCCGAGTTGTCGCTCTCGGTCGCCTTGTCGAGGATCTTCTGGAGCTGGTCGCGGAGCGCCGTGATGTCGGACTGGTTGTCCTTGTCCTCCTTGGCCCGGCCCTCCGGCGGCACGTTCGTGGTGACGGTGAACCCGCCCTCGTAGCCGATGACCGTCAGGTTCTTCTTCCGGCCGCCCTCGATCGCGTCGACGAGCTGCTGGTGGTAGTCCTTCAGCTCGTTGCGCGTGTCGTCGAGGATCCGGTGGATGGTCGTGGCCTGGGTGTGCGCGTCGCTGAACTCACCGGCCGTCTTGCCGATGAACTCCTTGGTCACCTGGGCGTTCACGCCGGCCCAGTCCGCCTTGTTCGCCGCCTGGCGCAGTTCGTCCTCGGCGTCCTTCTTCAACGTCTCGAGGTGCTTGACCAGATCCGACCAGTCTTTGACCGCGTCGTCGAGCAGCTTGAAGTTGGCGTCGCGCAGAGTGTCGAGGTCCATCGGCCTTTGTCCCCAGGAGTGTCGAGCAGTGGATGAGTGAGAACGAGTCGGTGAGCTGGTGCCGGTCGGTCAGGGCGGGGGTGAGCGGGAATCCCGCTGCCGCCCGCGTCATCCAGGCCGCTACTCCTCCTTTTTCTTCTCGTCCTTCTTCTCTCCGTAGACAGGATTCTTCTCGCCGGGCTGCCCCACACGCTCATCGAAACCGGCGTCCAGAACATCGATGCTGCTCATCTGGCGCACGATGAAGTTGTCGTCGCCGGCGTGGATGTTCTTGGTGACCTGAAGATGGTTCGTGATCTGCGCACAGGCGTCCATCAGGGACTTCAGCTGCTGCTCCCACCGCAGCGACACGTGCTGCAGCGCGGCCCCCAGGGCGAAGCCCTGCTTCGACAGGTCACCGGCCGCGGAGTCGGTGCTGGGGACGGCGACGCGGGCTTTGTCCCACAGCTCGTTGTAGAGGGTGTGCGCCGACTTGCTGATCTTGGTGAGTGAAGTGTTCGGAACCTTCAGGTCGCCGTACTTGGAGGGCCCTCCGGCGATGCCGGGCGACCCGTCACCCGGGTCGAGCTGGTTCAGCTGCATCTGCGTGGACTGCCGCTCGGCGGCCTGAGACTTGAGCTGCTCCCATTCGTCCCATGCCATGGGTGAACCCCTTCCCCCGTGCTGCTCGCCTGCCGGAGCGTGCCAGATGGACGACCTGCTCCGGCGCTGTGGTGAAGGCAAACCTAGCAACCGGGCGCGGGGGAGCAGGGGGAGCGGGTCGTTGTGTGTGGATTGTCCGGGGTGGAGGTTCGAAGGAGACGGCGACAGCACGCCGGCATCACGGCGCGGAGTGCGGCTGCAGGGTCACTCGGGCGTCTGTGAAGCCGGCGCGGAGTCGCCCATGGGCAACGGTTCCGCTCTCCCGGAGGCCGCCGTGGCGAGGCCTGTGGAGGTGTTGCGAAGGTTGCGAGGGGAGTCCCGCGGCGGGGTGACCGGCACCTCGGCGAAGCGGCAAATCGGTCATAGCGTGGCCTCGGCGCCGGCCTCGTAACTAAGTTAGGACACACCCTGGTTGGACCCGTTGTACCGGTTGACTAGAGTGGTAAAAGCGTTGTCTGGCGCAGCTCGCTTTGCGATCGTACGGCGAGCGAGTGACCGGTCCGGATCTGATCGGGGCCGTGGATGTAACGGGGAAACGGGGAGGAGCGTCGTGCTTCCAGCAGACATGATGGGGGGCGTGTCGGCGGCCAGGAAGAAGGACCTGGAGGCCAGCGATGAAGCGCTCAGGAAGTTCGTGTCTCAAGTGGACGAGGTGCTCCGCAACCTGGAGGGGTCGGCCGGCAACCCGGCGAAGGTGAGCGCCCAGACGATCAGGGCGTCTTCGCTGAGCAGCGGTCGCAGGGACGCCTTCCCGGAAGCGCACAGCCTGTACAGCCAGTACAACAGCGTCCACGAGCAGCTCACCACCTTGTCCAAGACGCTGCACCTGCACATCGAGGCCATCGGCATCGCGGTCAAGGGCGCGGCCCACGGCTACGAGAAGCTCGAAGACGACCAGCGTCGGCGATTCTGGGAGATCCGGGCAGAGATCCTCGAGATCGAGAAGGCTGCGAGTGGCCGGCACTCCGCCAAGGACGAGTCCGGGATGGGGGCCTGACGATGACCGACGAGCAGCACCAGGCAGACCTGGAGCGTGCCCGCAACCAGAACTCCTTCGCCGACCTGGCTCGGACGGTCGAGCACGCGGACAGCGGCGGGATACTCACCCGGTGGGTGATCGATCCTGTCCGCACGGTGGTCGGTTCCACCGGCCAGGGCAAGGCCGTCTTCGGCAGCACGGACTTCGCGGCGAAGAACCTCGACCTCAACGAGATGATCGATCTGGTCGAGCAGACGGACCCGGAGGACCTGGAGTCGTCCGGCAACGCGCTGCTGGACGCGCGGACCGCCATCGCGGACGCGGCGAAGACGCTGAGCGGCGACATCGCCGCCGTCCCCTGGGTGGGTGAGGCCGGTGAGGCCTTCCGGCAATGGGGAGAGCGGCTCGTCAAGGGGTCGACGGAGCTGAGCGAGTTCGCGGGGAAGGCGGGCGACCAGCTCGTCGCCGCCTCGATGGGCCTGGCATCGGTACGCAAGGCGATGCCCGCCCGCGACCCCAAGAACCTCAAGCGCCCCGAGAACTTCTCCGACGCGGAGAAGGCCGCGAAGAAGGACGACTACGACGCGGCCGTCAAGGTGGAGAAGGACCGCCAAGAGGCGATCAACCAGATGAACCGGCTGGCGTCGTACTACGCGGTCTCCAGCCAGCAGCTCGCGGCGTTGCAGGAGAAGCCTCCGACGTTCGGGGAGGTACCGGCCGGCAATATGCCGAGGGACGAGGGTTCGGGCGGGACTTCAGCAGGTGCTGCGTCCAGTGCCACACGGAGCGTGACAGCCGGGGAGTATCAGGCGCCGGCGGAGTCACAAGGCCGTTCCGGCGTGAGCGATCCGAGCGGTACGCCCACCCCCACGACTTCCGGCAGGACAACGGTCACGCTTCCGGACGACGCAGTCGGTACGAACATCGACAGTGTCGGCACCCTGCCGCCGACCACCACGACTCCGGTGACGGGTCCGACGCCGCCCGTCACGGGCACCCCGCCCACGGTGAACGGCCAACCCGGTGGGTTCGACCCCTACGTGCCCACGGTGCCCGGCAAGTCCACGGGCAGGACGCCGAGCGGAACGAGCGGCCTGCGCACCCCGGCCCCCGCGCAGGGACGTACCCAGCCCGGACCGATCAACTCCGCCACCGGTCGCACGACGGGTCCAGGTACCGCGCAGCCGATGGGGCGCGCGACCGGTCCGGGAACCGGGCAGCAGACGGGACGCACAACAGGTCCCGCTGCCGGCCAGCAGATGGGTCGTGCCACGCCGACAGGGCACACGCCAGGCAGAGGGGCCGGTTCCGGTTCGAAGCCTTTCCCGATGGGGCAAGCGGGTGTGTCCGGAGGCACCCCCCGCACCACTGGGACCCCGGGGGCGCGGGCGAATGCCGGCCCGGCCACAGGTGCCGGTCGCGCGAACGGTGTCGTCGGCGGGCGGCCCACCACAGGTGGAGCCGCGCCGAAGGGTGGGTCGAGGATCCCGCGTGGCACGGTGATCGGCAGCGGCTCGACGACTGGTCCCCGGCCGTCGGCCGGCGGCGGACAGCGCGGTGTCTTCGGAGCCCCTCCGGCAAACACACGGCCCGCCACAGGTGCCGCCAGCGCCCCCCGTGGCGGTGGCGTGGGAGCGGGAAAGCCGGTGACCGGCAGCCCCACGGGCCGTAACTCCGCCGTTCAGGCCGAACGGAACGGTATGACTCGTGGAGGAGCCGGCCTGGTCCGCCGGTCCGGTGAAGAGCACAAGTCCGGCGACGAGAGAGACACACAGGGAACACCGCGTCCCGACTGCGTGGCCGAAGACCCGGAGACGCATCTGCCCGACAGGCCCCGGCGTGACGTGCCGCCGGTCGTCAACTGAGCGCTAGCGAGGATTCACAACGCCATGAAGTCAGGCACGTCCTTCGGGACATGGTGCGGTACGCGAGTGCGGGTCGTGGGCGCAGTGGTGGGCACCCTGGCTGTCGCGAGCATGGGGCTGGCCCCGAGTGCTGCCGCAGCTGATGCCCAGTCCCAGCAGTGGTACCTGGGACCGATGCAGACCGAGCAGATGTGGAAGGTCACCAAGGGTGAGGGCGTCAAGATCGCAGTCCTCGATACCGGGGTGAACCCGAACACTCCTTCGCTGAAGGGACAGGTTCTGGCTGACGAGGTGCCGGAGCCGGTCGCGTACGGGGCCACTGACGACTATCACGGCCACGGGACGACCATGGCCGAGTTGATGGTCGGCACGGGTGCCGGCGGCGGCATCCAAGGGCTGGCTCCTGGGGCCAAGGTGGTCCCCTATCGCGTGCAGATGATGGGGCTGCACACAGGAGAGGAATTCGACAAGGAGACGCCTGCAGGAGAGGCGTTGAGGGCCGCTGCCGACAGCGACGCCAAAATCATCAACATGTCGCTTGGCGGCATGACATCGAAGGCGGACCAGGACGCCGTCGAGTACGCGGCCTCCAAGGGGAAGCTGCTGGTCGCCTCGGTGGGCAACGAAGGTGCCCCCGACGCACCGGCGATGTACCCGTACGTACTGGGTGTGGGGGCTGCCGACGCCAACTACAAGGTGTCCAAGTTCTCGAAGGAGTCGTCGGACGGTTACACCGACCTCGTGGCACCCGGTGAGGCGATTCCCAAGTGGTGCGACGAGACCTTCCGTTCGTACTGTCAGTCCCAGGGAACCAGCCAGGCGACCGCCCTCGTCTCCGCCTCCGCCGCCCTCATCTGGTCCGCCCACCCCGACTGGACCGTCAACCAGGTCACCCGGGCGCTGCTCGACACCGCCAGCCGCGGCTGGCCCAAGGACGAGCCGAGCATGTACGCGGGTTACGGGTTCATCCGTCCACGAGTCGTCCTGGCGGACCCCGGCTACGACCCCGGCGCGCCGGATGTCGACCCGCTGGCGGAGGTCAACGGCGGTGACCTGCTCGCCAAGGCCGGTGCGCGGGACGCGAGCGACGGCGGCGGCACCGGCGACGCGGACAACGCGGGCAACTCCTCGTCCGCTCCCTCCGCTCCTGCATCAGGCGCGTCACAGGCCCCCGAGAAGGGTTCAGCCGACGGCACTTCGACGGCAGGATCGGACGCGGAGGCGGCAGCCGCCGACGACAGCAGCAGCAACACCCTGTGGATCGCCCTGGGCGCCGCAGCCGCAGTGATCGTGATCGGCGGCGCCGGTGCCGCCGTCCTGCGGGCGCGGCGCGCGAGGTGACCGGACCAGCCGCCCGAGCCGGGTGAACACCTGGCCGAGGGCCATGGGGCCTTCGGTTCGGCCTCAGCACCGCGTCCCCCTCGCCGAGGCCCGGACGCGGTACCAATCGACCGGATAACAGACAGTGGAAGGGATGGCTGGCCATGGCTATGGACCAGAAGCTCGAAGATGCAGCGGTAGTCAAGCTGCAGAAGCAGATGTACGAGAAGTACGAGAACATCCGCAAGCGGGTGCACAACCTCCAGGGCGTCATCGACAGCCTCGAGGGCGGCCAGTGGCAGGGTATCGGCCGTGCCGAGTTCGACAAGAAGCAGTACGAGATCAACGAGTCCCTGGCGAAGATCGGCAACATCCTCGGCGAGGTCATGGAGGCCATGACCACGACGCGCAACATCAAGGACAGCAAGGAGGACGAGGTCCGGGCCGCGGTCAACCGGATCAACCTCCAGGACGGCGCCCCCACGGTTCAGACGTCTCCGTTCAGCTCGATGTCCTGAACCGGGCCACCGGACCCAGGACATCGAGCACGACACTTCACCGCACATCACTCACCGCACACGAGCGAGACGAGGTAGGCAGACATGAGCCGTAACGGTGACGGGCTTTCCGTCTCTTACGACGCGCTGGACTTCGCGGCCACCAACATCGGCAACGAGGCGAAGGCCCTGGAGCAGGATCTCCAGGAGCTCCGCAAGATGGTCGAGAGCAGCAAGCAGTACTGGGCCGGCCAGGCGCAGGGCTCCTTCGGCGACAAGCTGGCCCGCTGGGACAAGGAAGCCAACGACATCCACCAGGCCCTGACGGGCATCGGTCACGTCGTCGGCCAGTCCGGCGGTACGTACATGGAAGGCGACAAGAAGGCCGCCAGCTACTTCCTGTAGCAGACGGCCGGTTCGCGGAAGACGGTGACAGGGTGGGCGCGCGCGGGAGGCGCCCACCCTGTTGCCGTGCGGGAAGCGGGACGAGGAACGCCGTGAAGCGTCCTGGCCCTGGCGTCGAAGGACGGGCGCTTCGCCCGGGAACGACGCGGACGCGACCAGGCGGTGGAGGCGTCGATCGTCCCCGCTCTCCAGGACGGCGCCTGGCGAAAGCCCCGTCGCCGCCGCCGACCGCCGGGTCCTTCGTGCCGCCCGCACGCGCAACCCTCGACGTCCTCCTCGTGTTCTGACATCCTCGCGCCCTCACGACAACGGGCCCGTCGCCGCCGAAGCGGAGGCGGGCCCGAGGCGTCGCCGCGGCTGCCGTCACCGGTACCGGTCCGGCACCAATCCCACCTGGACCAGCGGCTTCCCCCGCTTGCGCGACACGAAGGTGCCCCGCCCCGCGGGCATCGGACGGGGCCGGACCCCGCCCAGCAGGTCGCCCTCGTTCGGGTCACCGGCGAGGACCACGCCCTGGGCGCCGAGCTCCTTCATGCGCTGCATGAAGGGCTCGTAGCCGGCCCGGCCCGCGCCCGCGGTGGAGCGGGCGATGATGAAGCGGACGCCGACGTCCCGGGCGAACGGGAGGAGTTCCGTGAGGCCCGACAGCGGGTTGCCGCTGGACGTGGACACCAGGTCGTAGTCGTCGATGACGATGTACACCGTGGGGCCGTTCCACCAGCTGCGGTCGCGCAGCTGCTCGGGCGTGACGTCGGCGGTCGGCGTGCGGCGCTGCATCAGGTCGGCCAGCGCGTCCATGTGGTGCTGCATCTGGTTCGACATGGGGATGTACTCGGCCAGGTGCGAGGTCGGGGTCACCCCGAGCAGGGAGCGCCGGTTGTCGACCACGAAGAGCTTCGCCTCGTTGCCGTCGTAGCGCTCGGTGAGGCGCTGGATGAGCAGCTTCAGCAGGTTCGACTTGCCGGACTCGCTCTCGCCGAAGACGAGGAAGAACGGGTCCTGCTCGAAGTCCACGAACACCGGCTCGAGGTTGTCCTCGTCGAGCGCGAAGGCGATGCCCCGGTTCGGGAAGCGGTCCCCGGGCGGGAGCTGCTGCGCCGGGAACTCGCGGGGGAGCAGCCGGACCTCGGGGGCGCCGGGCTGCTGCCAGTGCCGGGAGACCTCGGCGGCGAGCGCCTGCGTCGCCTCGGCCAGGTCGGTGTCGGAGGACAGGCCGTCGATGCGCGGGACCGCCGCCATGAAGTGCTGCCGCTGCGGGGTCTGGCCCCGGCCGGGGACACCGGTCGGCACGTTGGCCGCGACCTTGCGGTCGAACTCGGAGTCCATGGGGTCGCCGAGCCGCAGCTCCAGGCGGTTCATCAGGTGGTCCTTGAGGTTGGAGCGGACCTCCATGGAGCGCGACGCGGTGAGGATGACGTGCATGCCGTAGCCGAGGCCGCGCGCGGCGATGTCGAGGACGGCCGGCTCCAGACCGTCGTAGTCCGTGCGGAAGTTGCCCCAGCCGTCGATGACCAGGAAGACGTCGCCCCACGGCTGGTCGGTGGTGGAGATGTCGCCGCGGGCGCGCCGGGTGCGGAACTCGGCGATGGAGGAGATGCCGGCGGTACGGAAGTACTCCTCGCGGCGGGTCATGATGCCGTACACCTCGGCGACCGTACGCCGTACCTTCTCCGGGTCGAGGCGTGAGGCCACGCCGCCGACGTGCGGCAGGCCCGCCACGGAGGACAGTCCGCCGCCACCGAAGTCCAGCCCGTAGAACTGCACTTCCTGCGGGGTGTGGGTGAGCGCGAACGACGCGATGATCGAGCGCAGCAGGGTCGACTTGCCGGACTGCGGGCCGCCGAGGATCTGCATGTGGCCGGCCGCGCCGCCGAAGTCGGTCCACAGCGGGTCGCGCCGCTGCTCGTACGGCTTGTCGACGATGCCGACGGGGATGACGAGCCGTCCCGCGCCCTCGTAGCCGGGCTGGGTGAGGCCGCGGCCGGGCACCGCGGCCAGTCCGGGCAGCAGGGAGTCCAGCGACGGCGGGCTGTCCAGCGGGGGCAGCCACACCTGGTGGGCGGCCGGGCCCTGGGCCTCCAGCCGCCGCACGATGACGTCGAGCACCGTGTCGGCGAGCGCGTCGTCGGTCTGGTCGGGCTCCTCCTGGCGCTGCTGCGGCACCGCCGCGTACTGGACGGGCACCTGCGAGGCCGTGAAGAGGACGGGCCTGCGGTCCACGGGGAGCGGGCCGCCGTACGCCGCCGCCTGCTGGGAGCTGGAGCGGTACACACCGGAGACGTACGCCGCCTTGAAGCGGACCATCTCGTCCGTGCCGTACTTCAGGAAGCCGGAGCCGGGCACGTTCGGCAGCTCGTAGGCGTCCGGGACGCCGATCGCGGCGCGCGATTCGGCCGCGGAGAACGTGCGCAGACCGATCCGGTAGGACAGGTAGGTCTCCAGGCCGCGCAGGCGTCCCTCCTCCAGGCGCTGCGAGGCGAGGAGCAGGTGCACACCGAGCGAGCGGCCGATGCGGCCGATCTGCACGAACATCTCGATGAAGTCCGGCTTGGCGGTGAGCAGTTCGCTGAACTCGTCGATGACGAGGACCAGCGAGGGGATCGGCTGCAGCGCGGCACCGGCCTGGCGGGCCTTCTCGTAGGCGTGGATGTTGGCGTAGTTGCCCGCGTCGCGCAGCATCTCCTGGCGGCGGTTCAGCTCACCGCGGATGGAGTCGCCCATGCGGTCGACGAGCGTCAGGTCGTCGGCGAGGTTGGTGATGACGGCGGCCACGTGCGGCATCTGGGACATGCCCGCGAACGTCGCACCGCCCTTGAAGTCCGCGAGGACGAAGTTCAGCGTCTCGGAGGAGTGCGTGACCGCGAGACCGAGGACCAGGGTGCGCAGCAGCTCCGACTTGCCGGATCCGGTCGCGCCGACGCACAGGCCGTGCGGGCCCATGCCCTCCTGCGCCGCCTCCTTGAGGTCGAGCATCACCGGCCGGCCGTCCTCACCGACACCGATCGGCACCCGCAGCCGCTCCGACTGCGAGCGCGGCCGCCAGGTGCGGCGCGGGTCGACGTTCGCCGCGTCGCCGAGGTTCAGCAGGTCGGTGAACTCCAGGTTGGCGAGCAGCGGTTCGTCGTCGTCGCCGCCGGACGCCACGCGCAGCGGCGCCAGCTGGCGGGCCAGGGCCTCCGCGGCCTCGTAGGACAGCACGTCGGGGGTGCCCTCGTAGACCATGCCGTGCGCGGATTCCAGGCGCAGTTCGCGCGGCTGCACGACGATGGACAGGTCACCGCGTCCGGTGGTGAGGTCGCCGGGGACCACCTCGAGGACGGTGACGCCCTGCAGTCCCTCCGGGCTGGCGAGCAGCGAGGTCGGCGGCAGGGAGACACCGTCGAGGACGATCACCAGGTGCGGCTGCTCGGGCACCGGCGGGGCGCTCGGGTGGAAGCGAGGGCGGCCCTGGAGCCGGGTGCCCAGCAGGTCCTCCAGCTCGGCCGGGTCGGTGGTGATCAGGCGGCGGCTGCCGGCGCCGTCGGCCTCGCCCCTGGCCTGCACGTGCGGCAGCCACTTGGCCCACTCCCACTCGGGCGCCGCGTCACGTCCGGTGGCGACGGCGACGACCAGGTCCTCGGGGGAGTGCAGCGAGGCGAGGGAGGCGGCGATCGCGCGGGCGGCGCCGCGCACGGTGACCGGCTCGCCGCTGATCGACACGTGGTAGAAGGCCCGCAGCGACACCGCCATGGGCAGGTCCTCGAGAGTGCTGTGGGTGGCCACGAAACGCTGCATGGCGCCGGCGGTCAGCGGCTCGAGCTGGTCGACCGGGGCGCTCTCCGGCGGGACCAGCGGCGTCGCCAGGGCCTGCGGGCCGAGGCCCACGCGCACCTGGCCGAAGTCCTCGTCGCCCGCGCGGCGCTCCCACACCCGGCTGCCCTCCGCGACCAGTGCCCACAGTTGCTCCGGTGAAGGGTGCAGGTAGTACTGGGCGTCGCGCTGGGCCTTGGCGGTCTGCTGCGCCGCCCGCCGGGTCTGGGAGAGGTAACGCAGGTAGTCGCGGCGGATGTCGGCGATCTGCCCCTGGGTGCCGCGCCGGTGGCGGATCAGCATCGCGACGCCCATGGCGATCGTCGACGCGATCATCACCATGCCCATGATCTTCATGAAGGGCTGGGCCTGCGGGTTGAAGAAGAACACCACGGATCCACCCATGCCGAGCATGGGCAGGAGCTGCATCAGGGCGCCTTCGCGCTCCCCGCGCGGAAGCTCCGGCGGCGGCTGCAACACGACCTCGTTCGTGGGCACTTCCCGCGGCAGAGCCCTCGGTGGGCGCTTGACGACGATGTGGCTCACTTCGCACCAATTCCCTTGCCGGACCGACCGTTCCGCTCGCCGCCCCGTGTCCGGCGAACGTCGGTCGCGAAGCGCGATCCTACTGACAACCACTGACATCGGTGGGCGGTAGGGTGCCGTTGGGACGTGTGAGCAGTTGCGAATCGGGCCCCGCAGAACCGGGCAATACGCACGGTTCGAAGCGAGTGCCGCCCGCACGGGGACCGGCTGCTCCCGGGCAACGCGGTGCATCACCGGCGGCACGGGCGGTGCGGCACAACGTACACAGGATCGTTACCGGCGGTCGCGCGCTCGGCGCCACGACCGCCGTACCACCGACGAGGGGGAACAGCAGGTGAGCATGACGGCCTCCGCGCCGACCGGCGCGACCGGCGGAGCGGGCACCGGAGCCCCTTCCGGGGCGGGCACCGGCTTCGGATTCTGCCGGGTCACCATCGTGGCGCCCGACAGCCGCATCGACGTGGCCCTGCCCGACGACGTGTCGGTCGCCGACCTCTACCCGGAGATCCTGCGGCTGTCCCGGCAGACCTCCGCCGAGGGCGCCCCCGTCGGCTACCACCTCGTACGCCGGGACGGCACCGTCCTCGACGGCTCCCGGTCCTTCGCCGCCCAGCGCATCCTCGACGGCGAACTGCTGACGCTGCGTCCGTTCGCCGAGTCGCTGCCGCCCGCCGTCTTCGACGACGTCTCCGAGGCGGTGGCCACCGCGGTCACCGAGGACCGCACGCTGTGGAGCGGCACGCTCACCCGCGCCGCGGGCCTGGTCGCCGGCGGGATCCTGCCCGCGCTGCTCGCCTTCGTGGTCTGGAACTCCCAGCTCCGCCACGACATGCACAGCCTCCAGGGCGTCCTGGCCGCCGTCGCCGGCGCCCTCCTGGTCACCCTCGCCTGCGTCCGCGCGCGGGTCTACGACGACCGCGGCTCCGCGGTCGCCCTCGGCCTCGGCGCGCTGCCCAACATCGCCGTCGCGGGCTCCGGGCTGCTCCCGCTGTCGGAGGGACAGGGCATCGGGCGGCTCCAGTTCCTGCTCGCCTGCGCGGCCGTGCTCGTCGCCGCCCTGGTGCTCACGCTGGTGTCGCCCAGCGGCGACGGCCCGTTCGTGGCGTTCGTGTTCGCCTCCGCGATCGGCCTGCTCACCACCTTCCTCGCGATCCTCACGCGGCTGGAGCCCATCGAGACGGCCGCCGTCTGCGCGCCGCTCGCGGTCTGCGCCCTCGCCTTCCTGCCCGGCCTGTCCATGCGTTTCGCACGGCTGCCCATCGGCTTCGAGCCGCCCAGCCCCGGCCGCGGCTACACCGACGAGGAGACCGCCCCGCAGGAGCCCGTCGACCGGCAGCGCATCGCCGCCCAGGTCCGCCGCGGCCACGAACTGCTGGTCGGCCTCGTCGGCGGCTGCGCGCTCGTCACGGTCGGCGCGTCGATCGTCCTCGGCTTCTCCGACAACGTCTGGGCGCAGCTCCTCGCCCTGGCCACCGGCGTCGCCATGCTGATGCGGGCCCACCTGTTCCGCTACACCGCGCAGGTCGGCGCCACGCTCGCCGCCGGTCTCGCCGCGCTGGTCTTCCTCGGCCTCGGCCTCGCCCTGAACCCGCCGAACGCGTACCTGCGCGACGCCCTCCAGGGCGACACCACCGGCCTGGACATCCGCTCGGTCTGGCTCGCCGCCGCGATCGCCGCGACCGCCGCCCTGCTGACCGCGATCGGTCTGATCGCCCCGCGCAGCGGCGTCACGCCCTTCTGGGGCCGCTTCACCGAGATCGCCGAGACGTTCGTCCTGCTGACGCTGGTCCCGCTGGCACTCGCCGTGTTCGACGTGTACGCGTCCGCGCGGTCGATGGCCGGCAACTGAGACCACCGAGGCACAGGGAAAGGGACCCCACACCGTGAGCTTCGGCCCGCCTCCGTCCGTGTACACCCAGTCCTCCGTGACGGCGGACCGGCAGCGCAGGAGGCGCCGGGCGGCCCTGCTGGCCGCCGTGGCCGCCGTGGTCGCGCTGGCGCTGTCCGCCGGTGCCTGGCTGTGGTGGCCGGGAACGGCACCGGACGACGCCAGGCCGGCGGCGGCACCGGCCCAGCACCGGCTCGACGTCCGCGAGACGGTCGAGCGGCGCCCGGCGAGCCTCCGGGGCGTCATGGCCGTACGGTTCTCCGCCGACGACATGGGCCCCGGCGAGAGGTACGAGATGCCGGGCATGTGGGCCACGGACAAGATCCTCGCCAAGGGCGTCAACAGAACCCTCCTCGGGCTGCGGATCGGCACCGACGCCCAGGCCGGCGACGAGGCGTGGAAGCTGCGGCTGGGCGGGCCGATCTGCGGCAGGACCCGGCACGTCACCGTCGAGAACCGGACCGCCGTCCTGTTCCGGGACGGCGCGGACCAGGAGTCCCTCTGCAACCACGTGGCCTTCGTCGACCTCGACGACGGCAAGCTGGTGTGGCAGGCGAAGTTCCCGGTCTCGGGCAACGGCTTCGGCACCCCCGACGACGCCGGCGGCCAGGAGACGCCGGGCGTGACGCTCACCCGCGCCGCGGTCGTCGTGACCTGGGGCGGCACGGACGCGTACGACATGGACGGGGGCAAGCTGCGCTGGCGGACGAAGCCGGCCGGGAACTGCGACGCCAGCGGCGCGGCCGGCGGCAAGGGCCTCGTCGTCCGCTACTCCTGCTGGCGGGATGACGCCCCGAGCAGCCAGGTGTCGACCTTCCAGGTACGCGGCATCGAGCCGGCAACCGGCGCCACCCGGTGGACGTACGCGCCCGCCACCGGCGTCAAGGACGTCCGGATCGTCTCCTCCGAGCCCGCCGTCCTCGCCACCTCGGCGGGCGACGTCGGCATCACCGAGATCATCTCGCTCGACGAGCGCGGCACGTACCGCGCCACCGTTCCGCTGCAGAGCGGCGCGTACGTGGCGGAGTGCGGCGACGAGACCACCTATCTCGCCGCCGACGAGTGCCCGTCCGTCGTGGTGGGCGCCGGGCAGGTCTTCCTGACCAGCAAGGAACAGGGCGACCTGGTCCACAACGCGAACTGGATCATCGGTTTCGACCTCGCCACGGGCCACTCGGTCAAGAAGTTCGAGTCGGGGCCCAACGCCCTGCTCCGCCCCCTGCGGATGAGCGGCGACCAGCTCCTCGCGCTGCGCGAGAGCAGCGACCACATCTCGCCCACGGCGCTGGTCAGCCTGGACCCGGAGACCGGCGCGGAGACCCCGTACTTCTACTTCGACCTGCCGTCGGAGGGCTGGAACCTGCTCTCCATGACCTACGCCGACACCGTCGTCCAGAACGGCCGGATCTTCTTCGGCGCCAAGGCGGCGGAGAACGCGACCGACGGCAAGGCGTGGGTGTGGCTGGCCCTCGGCATCGAGAGCGCCGGGCGGAAGCAGCCGCAGGGGTGAGGCAGCCGTAGCGGCGCGGCGGCCGCGGAGCGGAGCCCGAGCAGCCACGCGGCCGAGGCGACGCGGCCGCGGAGGACGACAGCGGGACGCACGCGCGCGGGGGCCCGGCAGGTACCCCACGCGCGCGTGGCGCCGCTACTTCTCCGGCGCGGGCTCCAGATCGAACTCGCCGTCCCGCGCGCCCAGCACGAAGGCCCGCCACTCCGCCTCGGTGTACCGCAGCACGGTGCCCGGGTCGAGCGAGGACCGCATGGCCACGGCGCCGCCGGGCAGGTAGGCGATCTCGACGCGCTCCTCGTGCTCCTCGGTGCCCGGCGCGCCGTGCCACTCGACCCCGGAGATGTCCAGGGCGTACAGCTCGTCCCGCTCCCGCTCCTTGCGCGCCTTGATCTCCGCTTCCGTCTCCGCCATGCCGCACCGGTCCCTTCCCCGCGTGCCCGACCACGTACAACGGCTCACCCTAGTGGCCGCACCCCCGCCGCCGGGCCGGTTCCGGTACCGCGGGACGGGTGCCGTCCACGGGCTGGTACCCTGAGTGACGGCCGTTCGTGTACGCGCCCCCGGAGCACCGCTCTGGAGGCCGCGCCCAGCGGATCCCCGCCTTCCGAGTCACGGAAGATCCCCCGAGAAGCAGACCGGGGGCACTCGGTGGCCACTCACAGACATTGAGGAGTACGCGTGTCGCTCGACGCCGCAGTGAAGAAGCAGATCATCTCCGAGTTCGGTAC
Source organism: Streptomyces glaucescens (assembly GCF_000761215.1). Taxonomy (GTDB): domain Bacteria; phylum Actinomycetota; class Actinomycetes; order Streptomycetales; family Streptomycetaceae; genus Streptomyces; species Streptomyces glaucescens_B. The sequence continues at coordinate 5,609,706 of NZ_CP009438.1, forward strand.
CAAGGAGGGTGACACCGGCTCCCCCGAGGTCCAGGTCGCTCTGCTCTCCCGTCGGATCTCCGACCTGACGGAGCACCTGAAGACCCACAAGCACGACCACCACTCCCGGCGCGGCCTGCTGATCCTGGTCGGTCAGCGCCGCCGCCTGCTGCAGTACCTCGCCAAGAAGGACATCCAGCGCTTCCGTACGCTGGTCGACCGCCTCGGCATCCGCCGCGGTGCGGCGGGCGCCAAGTAACTCGGCGTGCAGGGAGCGGTTCCCACGTGAGGGGGCCGCTCCCTTTGCTGTACGTGCGGACTGTCACCACACCTTTGTAGTGTGGTAGCACAACGCATGTAACGCACGTCGCACGGCACGGAACGACGTGCGACCCAGAACGAGGAGACGCGCACCACGCCGCCGCCGGTCCTCGGTAGTGGCCCCCGGGGGGAAGCGAGCCCCGGGTGCTTCGATCGAAGACCGGCCCGCACAGCACGGCGCGCATCTCCGGAATGTCCCCCTGCCACACGGGCAGCCGAGGGACGAAAGACGACAAGCAAACGGAGAGATCGCTAGTGGAGAACGAGACCCACTACGCCGAGGCCGTCATCGACAACGGCTCTTTCGGTACCCGCACCATCCGCTTCGAGACGGGCCGCCTGGCCAAGCAGGCCGCCGGTTCCGCCGTGGCGTACCTGGACGACGACACCATGGTGCTGTCGGCCACCACCGCCTCCAAGCAGCCCAAGGACCAGCTCGACTTCTTCCCGCTGACGGTGGACGTCGAGGAGCGGATGTACGCCGCCGGCAAGATCCCCGGCAGCTTCTTCCGCCGTGAGGGCCGGCCCTCCGAGGACGCCATCCTCACCTGCCGCCTCATCGACCGCCCGCTGCGCCCGTCCTTCAAGAAGGGCCTGCGCAACGAGATCCAGGTCGTCGCCACGATCATGGCGCTCAACCCCGACCACCTGTACGACGTCGTGGCGATCAACGCCGCTTCCGCGTCCACCCAGCTGGCCGGCCTGCCCTTCTCCGGCCCGATCGGCGGCGTCCGCGTCGCGCTGATCCGCGGCCAGTGGGTCGCCTTCCCGACGCACACCGAGCTCGAGGACGCCGTCTTCGACATGGTCGTCGCGGGCCGCGTCCTGGAGGACGGCGACGTCGCGATCATGATGGTCGAGGCCGAGGCCACCGAGAAGACCATCAAGCTGGTCGAGGGCGGCGCCGAGGCGCCGACCGAGGAGGTCGTCGCCGCGGGCCTGGAGTCCGCCAAGCCGTTCATCAAGGTGCTCTGCAAGGCCCAGTCGGACCTCGCGGCCAAGGCCGCCAAGCCGACCGCCGAGTTCCCGATCTTCCTGGACTACCAGGACGACGTCTTCGAGGCGCTGAGCGCCGCCGTCAAGCCCGAGCTGGCCCAGGCGCTCACCATCGCCGGCAAGCAGGAGCGCGAGTCCGAGCTGGACCGCGTCAAGGCGCTCGCCGCCGAGAAGCTCCTGCCGGAGTTCGAGGGCCGCGAGAAGGAGATCTCCGCCGCGTACCGCTCGCTCACCAAGCAGCTGGTCCGCGAGCGCGTGATCAAGGAGAAGAAGCGGATCGACGGCCGCGGCCTGACGGACATCCGCACCCTGGCCGCCGAGGTCGAGGCCATCCCGCGGGTCCACGGCTCCGCCGTGTTCGAGCGTGGCGAGACCCAGATCCTGGGCGTCACCACCCTGAACATGCTGCGCATGGAGCAGCAGCTGGACACCCTCTCCCCGGTGACCCGCAAGCGCTACATGCACAACTACAACTTCCCGCCCTACTCCACGGGCGAGACCGGCCGCGTCGGCTCCCCGAAGCGCCGCGAGATCGGCCACGGCGCCCTCGCCGAGCGCGCCCTGATCCCGGTCCTGCCGACCCGCGAGGAGTTCCCCTACGCGATCCGCCAGGTCTCCGAGGCGCTCAGCTCGAACGGCTCGACCTCCATGGGTTCCGTCTGTGCCTCCACCATGTCGCTGCTGAACGCCGGTGTGCCGCTGAAGGCCCCGGTCGCCGGTATCGCCATGGGCCTGATCTCCCAGGAGATCGAGGGCGAGACCCACTACGTCACCCTCACCGACATCCTCGGTGCGGAGGACGCCTTCGGCGACATGGACTTCAAGGTCGCCGGCACCAAGGAGTTCGTGACCGCCCTCCAGCTCGACACCAAGCTGGACGGCATCCCGGCCTCCGTCCTGGCCGCCGCCCTCAAGCAGGCCCGCGACGCGCGTCTCCACATCCTCGACGTGATGATGGAGGCCATCGACCGGCCCGACGAGATGTCCCCGAACGCGCCGCGGATCATCACCGTGAAGATCCCGGTCGACAAGATCGGTGAGGTCATCGGCCCCAAGGGCAAGATGATCAACCAGATCCAGGAGGACACGGGCGCCGAGATCACCATCGAGGACGACGGCACCATCTACATCGGTGCCGCCGACGGCCCGTCCGCCGAGGCCGCCCGCGCCACGATCAACGGCATCGCCAACCCGACGATGCCCGAGGTCGGCGAGCGCTACCTGGGCACGGTCGTGAAGACGACCACCTTCGGCGCGTTCGTCTCCCTGCTGCCCGGCAAGGACGGTCTGCTGCACATCTCGCAGATCCGCAAGCTGGCCGGCGGCAAGCGCGTGGAGAACGTCGAGGACGTTCTCGGCGTGGGCCAGAAGGTCCAGGTCGAGATCGCCGAGATCGACTCCCGCGGCAAGCTCTCCCTCGTCCCCGTGATCGAGGGCGAGGAAGGCTCCGAGGCCGAGAAGGACGACGCCGACCAGTGACGTCCCGTAGCTCCAAGGCGACGGCCCGCACCTCTTCGGAGGCGCGGGCCGTCGCCCGTACCCAAACCCTGATCAAGGGCAGCAACGGCATCGGCACCGTCCGCAAGACCGTCCTCCCGGGCGGCTTGCGCATCGTCACCGAGACCCTGCCCTCGGTCCGCTCCGCGACCTTCGGCATCTGGGCGCACGTCGGCTCCCGCGACGAGACCCCCGCGCTGAACGGAGCCACGCACTACCTGGAGCACCTGCTCTTCAAGGGCACGCACCGCAGGTCCGCCCTGGACATCTCCTCCGCCGTCGACGCCGTCGGCGGCGAGATGAACGCGTTCACGGCCAAGGAGTACACGTGCTACTACGCGCGCGTGCTCGACACCGACCTGCCGCTCGCCATCGACGTCGTCTGCGACATGCTCACGGACTCCGTGATCCGCGAGGAGGACGTCGACGTCGAGCGCGGGGCCATCCTCGAAGAGATCGCCATGACCGAGGACGACCCGGGCGACTGCGTGCACGACCTGTTCGCGCACACCATGTTCGGCGACAACCCCCTCGGCCGCCCGGTCCTCGGCACCGTCGACACGGTCAACGCCCTCGGCGCCGACCGCATCCGCCGCTTCTACAAGAAGCACTACGACCCGACGCACCTGGTGGTCGCCTGCGCCGGCAACATCGACCACAACAAGGTCGTACGCCAGGTCCGCGCCGCCTTCGAGAAGGCCGGCGCCCTCAAGGACCCGGACGCCCGCCCGGCCGGCCCGCGCACCGGGCGGCGCACCGTGCGCACCGCCGGCCGCGTCGAACTGCTCGGCCGCAAGACCGAGCAGGCGCACATCGTGCTCGGCATGCCCGGCCTGGCCCGCACGGACGACCGCCGCTGGGCCCTGGGCGTGCTGAACACCGCCCTCGGCGGAGGCATGTCCTCCCGGCTCTTCCAGGAGGTCCGCGAGAAGCGCGGCCTCGCCTACAGCGTGTACTCGTACACCTCGGGGTTCGCCGACTGCGGCCTGTTCGGCGTGTACGCGGGCTGCCGCCCGTCGCAGGTGCACGACGTGCTGAAGATCTGCCGCGACGAGCTGGACCACGTCGCCGAGCACGGCCTGTCCGACGAGGAGATCGACCGCGCCATCGGCCAGCTGCGCGGCTCCACCGTCCTCGGCCTGGAGGACACCGGCGCGCTGATGAACCGTATCGGCAAGAGCGAGCTGTGCTGGGGCGAGCAGATGTCCGTCGACGACATGCTGGCCCGGATAGCCTCGGTCACCCCGGACGACGTCCGCGAGGTCGCCCGCGACATCCTGGGCCGGCGGCCCTCGCTGTCGGTCATCGGCCCGCTGAAGGACAAGCAGGCCGCGCGGCTGCACGACGCCGTGGCCTAGTCACCTCCCGTTAGGAAGCAACAAGATGAGCAAGCTGCGCGTGGCGGTCCTCGGTGCCAAGGGCCGGATCGGATCCGAGGCGGTCCGGGCGGTCGAGGCCGCCGAGGACATGGAGCTGGTCGCCGCCCTCGGCCGGGGCGACACCCTGGAGACGCTGACCACGGCAGGCGCCCAGGTCGCCGTCGAGCTGACCACGCCCGACTCGGTGATGGCCAACCTCGACTTCTGCGTGCGTCACGGCATCCACGCCGTCGTCGGTACGACGGGCTGGACCGAGGACCGTCTCGCGCAGCTGAACGGCTGGCTGGCCGACTCCCCGCGGACGGGCGTCCTGATCGCCCCGAACTTCTCCATCGGAGCGGTTTTGACGATGAAGTTCGCGCAGATCGCCGCGCCGTACTTCGAGTCGGTCGAGGTCGTCGAACTGCATCACCCGAACAAGGTCGACGCCCCCAGCGGCACCGCCACCCGCACCGCCCAGCTCATCGCCGAGGCCCGCCGCGCCGCCGGTACCGCGCCGGCCCCGGACGCCACGGCGACCGCCCTGGACGGCGCGCGCGGCGCGAACGTCGACGGCGTGCCCGTCCACGCGGTCCGCCTGCGCGGGCTCCTGGCCCACCAGGAGGTGCTGCTGGGCGGCGAGGGCGAGACCCTCACCGTCCGGCACGACTCGCTGCACCACAGCAGCTTCATGCCCGGCATCCTGCTGGGCGCCCGCCGTGTGGTGACCACCCCTGGCCTCACCTTCGGCCTGGAACACTTCCTGGACCTGGGCTGACCGGCACCATGCGAGCCAAGCTGTCCTACGCCGTCACGGCCGCCGTCCTGGTGTTCTACTTCCTCCTGGTCGGCAGCCGCGGCGTCCTGCTCATCCAGACCGGCACGCCGCTCACCGTGACCTTCGGCGTCGCGGTGCTGGTCCTGCCGGTCATCGGGGTGTGGTTCCTGTGGAAGAACACGCAGTTCGTCCGCAAGGCCAACGCCCTCGCCGCCGAACTCGACGCCGAGGGCGGACTCCCCGTCGATGAACTGAAGCGCCTGCCCAGCGGCCGGATCGACCGCGACTCGGCCGACGAGGTGTTCGCCCGTCGCCGGGCCGAGACCGAGGCGGCACCGGACGACTGGCGCACCTGGTTCCGCCTCGCCGTCGCCTACCACGACGCCCGCGACACCCCGCGCGCCCGCAAGGCGATGCAGCGCGCCATCGCCCTGCACGACGGCAAGGCCGCCGAGGTCTGAGCCGCACCCAGCGCGCACACGGCGGAGGGGCCGGACCGCACACCGCGGTCCGGCCCCTCCGCCGTGTTCTGCGGGCTCAGCCGCGCCCGTACTCCGCCGCCCACGCCTCCACCGCGTCCGCCGCCCGGTCGAAAGCCTCGACCCGGCCCAGGAAGTCGGCGTTGTGCGTGGTCAGCAGCGGCGGCAGATCGCCGCCCGGCCGGCCGTCGCGGACGAGGGCCAGCGCCTGTCCCTGCACCGTGCGCGGCAGCCCCAGCCAGCGCACCGGCTGCTGCACCGTCCGCACGGCCACCCGGTCCCAGGACATCGTGCGGGTGCGGAAGAAGCCCGCCCGGCGCAGCCCCCGCGTGCTCACCCAGACGCCCATGCGCAGCATCCGCAGGGCGACGGCGATCATCACCAGCGCGATGCCGAAGACCGCCCCGCCCTCGGCGGGGGTGCCGGTCAGCGCGATGACGACCGCCGCGAACAGCACGTACGAGGCGAGCAGCAGCCAGATCGCCGCCACGCCCACCCGCCAGGGACCGGGCCGGTAGGGGCGCCGCCAGCGGTCTCGGTCGTCGAACGGCAGGGCGACGTCCTCCGCCGCGTCGAAGGCTCGGTCGGCCGTCAGAAAGGGCAGGGGCACGTCGGGTCCTCACTCGATCCAGGCGCGGGCTGTGCCCGTGAGGCTATCGATCCGGATGCCGGCCCACCACCCTCGGGGGGCCGTCCGGGTCGGCCGGGCTCAGCGCCCGTCGGACGCCTGGGACTGCTGGGCCGGAGTGGACGCCTGGTCGAGCTCCAGTGCCGGCGTCCCCACCACCAGGGAGCCCACCAGCGCGGCGACGATGGTCAGGCCGAGCAGCGTGCGCCCGGCCAGCTCACCGAGGGACGCCCGCTCAGGGGGCGGGGGAGTGACGTTGCTGCGGAACCTGTCGGCTTCGGCGACGAAGGCGAAGGGCACGGGCTCGCGCCGACGGAACATGGGGGCACTCGCTCCTCTCCGGGGATCGGGTCGATGGTTGTCACCGACACAGACGCGTGAGTACCCGGAGAGGTGCCCGATTACCGGGAAAAACTTCCCGTATGGCACTGAGTAAAGTGGACGCCGCACCCCAGCCGTGACGGAAGGATCCTCTTGACCCCCGCCGACGCCCCCCACTCCGACATCACCCTGCGCAGTGACGTCACGGTCGAGCTGGTGAAGTCCAGCGCGTCCGACTCGGACGTCCTGTTCGCCGCTCGTGTCTCGACCCTCGGCGAGCAGTCCCTCGCCGAGCTCCAGAAGGACCCCGAGCGCTCCAAGGGACTGATCAACTACCTGATGAGGGACCGGCACGGCAGCCCCTTCGAGCACAACTCGATGACCTTCCTGATCAGCGCCCCGATCTTCGTCTTCCGCGAGTTCATGCGGCACCGCGTCGGCTGGTCGTACAACGAGGAATCGGGACGCTACCGCGAGCTGGAGCCGGTCTTCTACGTGCCCGACGCCTCCCGGAAGCTGGTCCAGGAGGGCCGCCCGGGCAAGTACACGTTCGTCGAGGGGACGCCGGCGCAGTACGACACGGTCCACCGGGTGCTCGACGAGTCCTACCAGCAGGCCTACGCCGCCTACCAGAAGCTCCTCGCCGAGGGCGTGGCCCGCGAGGTCGCCCGCTCGGTCCTCCCCGTCGGCCTGTTCTCCTCGATGTACGCCACCTGCAACGCACGCTCGCTGATGCACTTCCTCGGTCTGCGCACCCAGCACGAGCTGGCGAAGGTGCCGTCCTTCCCGCAGCGGGAGATCGAGATGGTCGGCGAGAAGATGGAGGCGGAGTGGGCCCGGCTCATGCCGCTCACCTACGCCGCCTTCAATGCGAACGGACGTGTGGCGCCGTAGCGCACCCGTTCCCCATGGGCGGGCACAGATGTGCGGTCAGCCGCGTGAAGTGTCCGTATTGCGGCATTTGGTGAAGTTCATCTAGCCTGATCAAACGGACCCGGCACTGCTTGAACCCCCGAGCAGGCAGTGCCGGGATCCCCCTTTGTCCTGACGTACCCCTCCCCCCGAGGGCAGACCGCGCCTTGAGCAACGAGTAGCGTGTAACCCATGGCTCCGACCTCCACTCCGCAGACCCCCTTCGGGCGGGTCCTCACCGCCATGGTCACGCCCTTCACGGCGGACGGCGCACTCGACCTCGACGGCGCGCAGCGGCTCGCCTCGCACCTGGTGGACGCAGGCAACGACGGCCTGATCATCAACGGCACCACCGGCGAGTCCCCGACCACCAGCGACGCGGAGAAATCGGACCTCGTACGAGCCGTACTGGAGGCGGTCGGCGACCGCGCCCACATCGTGGCCGGGGTCGGCACCAACGACACCCGCCACAGCATCGAACTGGCCCGCGCCGCCGAGAAGACCGGCGCGCACGGCCTGCTCGTCGTCACGCCCTACTACAACAAGCCCCCGCAGGAAGGCCTCTACCGGCACTTCAAGGCGGTCGCCGACGCCACCGGGCTGCCGGTCATGCTCTACGACATCCCCGGCCGCAGCGGCGTCCCGATCAACACCGAGACGCTGGTCCGCCTCGCCGAGCACCCGCGGATCGTCGCCAACAAGGACGCCAAGGGCGACCTCGGCCGCGCCGGCTGGGCGATCGCCCAGTCCGGCCTCGCCTGGTACTCCGGCGACGACATGCTCAACCTGCCGCTGCTCTCCGTGGGCGCGGTCGGCTTCGTCTCCGTCGTCGGCCACGTGGTCACCCCGGACCTGCGGGCCCTCGTCGAGGCCTTCTTCTCCGGCGACGTCCAGAAGGCCACCGAGATCCACCAGAAGCTGCTCCCGGTCTACACCGGCATGTTCCGCACCCAGGGCGTCATGACCACCAAGGCCGCGCTCGCCCTCCAGGGACTGCCCGGCGGACCGCTGCGCCCGCCCATGGTCGAACTCACCGCCCAGGAGATCGAGCAACTCAAGATCGATCTTGCTGCCGGCGGGGTACAGCTCTGACAACAGACTTCGCGAAGCCGCCGCTTCGCAGCAACGAGCTCCACAACTGAATAACGCAGGCCACCGGTGCCTGCACCCACAACGACAACTGCTTCTGCACGAACGTCACGCGCGCCACGTGCCCCACCGGTACGTGGCGCGTGTGTGTGAGGAGAGTCTTTTGAGCCATCCGCATCCTGAACTCGGCCCGCCCCCGCCGCTGCCCGCGGGCGGCCTGCGCGTCACTCCGCTCGGCGGCCTCGGCGAGATCGGCCGCAACATGACGGTCTTCGAGTACGACGGCCGCCTGCTGATCGTCGACTGCGGAGTGCTCTTCCCCGAGGAGGAGCAGCCCGGAATCGACCTGATCCTGCCGGACTTCTCCTCCATCCGGGACCGCCTCGACGACATCGAGGGCATCGTCCTCACCCACGGCCACGAGGACCACATCGGCGGCGTCCCGTTCCTCCTGCGCGAGAAGCCGGACATCCCGCTGATCGGCTCCAAGCTGACCCTCGCCCTGATCGAGGCCAAGCTCCAGGAGCACCGCATCCGCCCCTACACCCTGGAGGTGGCGGAGGGGGACCGCGAGCGCCTCGGCCCCTTCGACTGCGAGTTCGTCGCGGTCAACCACTCCATCCCGGACGCCCTCGCGGTCGCCATCCGCACCCCCGCGGGCATGGTCGTGCACACCGGCGACTTCAAGATGGACCAGCTGCCGCTGGACAACCGCCTCACCGACCTGCACGCGTTCGCCCGGCTGAGCGAGGAAGGCATCGACCTCCTCCTCTCCGACTCCACGAACGCCGAGGTCCCCGGCTTCGTCCCGCCGGAGCGCGACATCTCGGGCGTCCTGCGCCAGGTCTTCGCGAACGCCCGCAAGCGGATCATCGTCGCCAGCTTCGCCAGCCACGTCCACCGCATCCAGCAGATCCTGGACGCGGCCCACGAGTACGGGCGCCGCGTGGCCTTCGTCGGCCGCTCCATGGTCCGCAACATGGGCATCGCCCGTGACCTCGGCTACCTGCGCGTCCCGCCGGGCCTGGTCGTGGACGTCCGCACGCTCGACGACCTCCCGGACCACGAGGTGGTCCTGGTCTGCACGGGCTCCCAGGGCGAACCGATGGCGGCCCTGTCCCGCATGGCCAACCGGGACCACCAGATCCGCATCGTCCACGGCGACACGGTGATCCTGGCGTCCTCCCTGATCCCGGGCAACGAGAACGCGGTCTACCGCGTGATCAACGGCCTGACCCGCTGGGGCGCCCACGTCGTCCACAAGGGCAACGCCAAGGTGCACGTCTCCGGCCACGCCTCCGCGGGCGAGCTGCTGTACTTCTACAACATCTGCCGCCCGAAGAACCTGATGCCGGTCCACGGCGAATGGCGCCACCTGCGCGCCAACGCCGAACTGGGTGCCCTCACGGGTGTCCCGCACGACCGCATCGTCATCGCCGAGGACGGCGTCGTCGTCGACCTCGTCGAGGGCAAGGCCAAGATCTCCGGCAAGGTCCAGGCGGGATACGTCTACGTCGACGGACTGTCGGTCGGCGACGTCGGCGAGCCGGCGCTGAAGGACCGGAAGATCCTCGGCGAGGAAGGCATCATCTCGGTCTTCGTCGTCGTGGACTCCTCCACCGGAAAGATCACCGGCGGTCCGCACGTCCAGGCCCGTGGCTCCGGCATCGAGGACTCCGCCTTCGACGCGGTCCTGCCGAAGATCACCGAGGTCCTGGAGCGCTCGGCCCAGGACGGCGTGGTCGAGCCCCACCAGCTCCAGCAGCTCATCCGCCGGACGCTGGGCAAGTGGGTCTCGGACACCTACCGCCGCAGGCCGATGATCCTGCCCGTGGTCGTGGAGGTCTGACCTCCGGACGACCTCCCGTCCGCGCCAACTGGGAGCGGGGCACCTCGATTTGCATCGGGGCGCCCCGCTCCAGTACGTTTACGTCCCT